>NZ_JBSQBM010000018.1:0-133695 GCF_059417685.1 Paenibacillus sp. LT-B23
TAAAATGGCAGGGTTCTTCTAATTTTATAATAGCTCAAAACCACAATGCCTTTAAATCAAAATTATGAGAAACTCTCACAAACCTATACTTAATTCCTGTTAGAGTGAACTTTTTTGTGCTATGATTTAGCGGGTGATGTATTTCAATGATTGGGGTGTTTTTTGTGGATGTACGATACAATAAGCTGTTCAAACTTCTGATTGATAAAGGGATGAAGAAAACAGATCTACGCCATGCCACAGGTATAAGTCCTAACACATTGACTAAACTTTCTAATAATGAATATGTCTCAATGGACGTGCTTGTCAAAATATGTCGAGTGCTTAAATGCGATGTAGGAGATATTATGGAAGTTGTTTCTGCTGTAGAAAACTAACAGTAGAACGGATATTCGAGGGGTGATGGTATGGCAAAATTAGAATATAGTGCTGGAATGGTGAAACATTCATTTTGGTTTAATGAATTTAGAAAAATGATTGGTCTTCTGCTGGAGGGAAGTAGTTGGGAGGGGATCAAACGATTATGCCAAGAGGAAAACATTTTTTCTGTGCGCACAGTTGAGCGAGCGAATCACATATACCGTGTGGTTGCCAATCGTGTGAATAGTTTAGATAGAAGCATTCATACGTTTTTTTATAATGGCGAATTGAGTACACAAAAAATAATTGTACTAATTTCTATCATGAAGACGGACAAGCTTTTTTTTGATTTTGTCTACGAGGTTTATTATGAAAAGCTCCAATTTGGAAACAATCAACTTTCTGACGGCGATATTCAGCTTTTTCTTAGAAATAAGCAAGTTCAAAGTGAGCGAGTTGCGAAATGGACAGATGAAACTTTAAAACGTCTAGGAAGGGCATATAAAACAATTCTCATTGAAGCTGGTGTTTTGATTCGTGGCTCAAGGGACAACATCCAAAAGCCAATATTGGATATCGCTTTGAAAAGTTGGCTAATGAATAACCAAATGCAGATATATCTGGATGCTTTGACAGGGGGAGAAAGGTGAAGACATTACATGAGCGACTAGATCAGATGGAACAATTAATTCGTCTCCCCAACTTTCGACAAAACAAAGGGCTGGGTAATGAAGTCGGATATTATGTATTTGACTATCCTCCAGAGCATGAACTTGTTGTGCGGCAGCGAATACAATACATGAAAAATAAGAATAGCAAGTTTAATGATGGGTATGAATTGGTAGTCTTTGATCTATATGATATTGTCATCGAAATGCTTGAAGAAGAAGGTTTTCTAGATTTATGTTATGGATTCGAACAGAAAAATGGGTTAGATCGTATTGTTACAGCTATTGAACGGCTTGTATATGAGGAGAATATGGTGGAGCATTATATTCAAAAGAACACTCCTCAGATGGCGGTTGTAGTATTAATAGGGGTTGGAAAATGTTATCCATTTCTTCGTTCGCATAAAGTATTGAATAATCTGCATCATGCGGTTGATCATGTACCAGTAATTATGATGTATCCAGGAACGTATGATGGTCAACAACTCGTGCTTTTCTCGGAATTAAAGGATGATAATTATTATAGAGCTTTTCGACTCGTTGATTAGGAGGAATGGATGATGATATCAATTCGCGATATGTTTGTTAAACCGATAGACCGTGATATTAAAGGCGTGATTAAAGTTGGTCAAGCAGATGATGAGAACATTCGCCAGGAACTGGATGAGTATGTTGTTACAAAGGAAATGCAAAAGCATTTCGCTGACTTTTTTGCCAGCTACAAAAAAGGAATTGCTGGACGTACAGATAAAATGGGGGTTTGGATATCTGGATTCTTCGGAAGTGGTAAGTCACATTTTTTAAAAATACTATCTTATTTATTAGAAAATAAGGCTGTCAATGGACGGAAAGCATTTGAATTCTTTACTGAAGATAAAAAAATATCAGATTCGATGGTACTTGCAGATATGACATTAGCTTCAAATGTATCCACGGATGTCATTTTATTTAATATAGATTCCAAAAGTGATGTTAGCGGCAAACAGTCGAAAAATGCCATTGTTTCGGTTTTTCTTAAAGCATTTAACGAGATGCAGGGTCTATGTGCTTCTATTCCTTTTTTGGCTGATCTGGAGCGCACACTAATAGAAGCCAATATATATGAAGAATTTAAGCAGTTGTTTGAAAAATTGTATAAGAAAACATGGGTGTCCTCTCGGCATAAGTTTGATTTTATTCAGGATGTTGTTGTGGAAGTTTTGGTAACTTTAAATTTTATGAGCGAAGCCGCGGCACGTAATTGGTGCGAGAAAGCTGCAGAACCATACCAGATTAGTATTGAACAATTTGCAAAACTGGTGAAAGATTACATTGATCGAAAGGGAAACAATCATCATGTTGTCTTTTTAGTAGATGAGATTGGTCAATACATAGGTGATGATTCCAAGCTTATGTTGAATTTACAAACTGTCACTGAAGACCTTGGGACAGCGTGTCAAGGAAAAGCATGGGTGATTGTAACGAGCCAACAAGATATAGATGCAATTGCCAAAGATATGGGGCTACGTAGTAATGATTTTTCAAAGATACAAGGTCGTTTTGATACAAGATTATCGCTTTCCTCTGCCAATGTGGATGAAGTCATAAAAAAACGTATATTGGAAAAAACTCAGACAGCAGATGAGACATTACGACTGTTGTATGAACAAAAATCAACAATCATAAAAAATCTGATAGTGTTTAACGATGGAGTGGAAAAAAAGCTATATGTTAATGAACAGGATTTTTCTGCTGTTTATCCATTCATTCCTTACCAGTTCAACTTGCTAGGCGATGTACTGACATCTATCAGGCAACATGGTGCATCTGGAAAGCATCTTTCAGAAGGTGAACGTTCAATGTTGGCCCTGTTTAAAGAATCGGCAGTGAGAATTATGAATAATGAAGCCGGTGCGTTAGTACCTTTCAACGTATTTTATGATGCACTACACCAGTTCCTTGATCATCGGCATAAAGGGGTAATTATTCGGGCAGCAAGTAATAGATATATTAATCCTGATCAGGAAGAGGATTGTTTCAATGTTAACGTACTAAAAACCTTGTTTATGATCAAGTACGTCAAGGAAGTAACGGCTCATGTAGATAATATTGTTAGTCTTATGATCAATCATGTGGATACTGACCGTATTGCACTCAAGAAAAAGGTTGAGGATGCACTTAAAGTACTGGTTGATCAGACACTTGTACAAAAACATGGCGAGGTATACGTTTTTCTAACGGATGAAGAACAGGAAATCAATCAAGAGATCAAAAACCAGACGGTAGAAATGGCAGAGGTCATTGCCAAAGTATCCGAATTGATTTTCACAGATATCTATGGAGAAACGAAATATCGCTATCCAGCTTTCAATGGTCGCTATCATTTTTTATTTAATCAGTTTGTGGATGATCGTCTTCATCGTCCCAATCAAAATTATGATATTGGTGTTCGAGTATTGACGCCAAATTCAGAGTATGCTGACGATGAAATGACTCTGAGGATGATTTCTGGACAGAACAAGGAAGTATTGATAGTGTTGCCTAACGACGCTGCTTTTCTGGAAGAAGTTCGCAGTGCTTTAAAAATCGAAAAGTACTTACGTACTGCTGCTTCGGGAGCTTTGACAAAGTTTCAACAGATTAAGGATGCCAAAAACATTGAGATGAACGAACGAAGTGGTCGTGCAAAGCTCTTCCTGACAGAATCGCTCAAGCAAGCTCAGATTTATGTCAATGGAGACAAGGTGCAGATTGGTGCAAAAGACGTATCTACTCGTATTAACGAAGCAATAGGTAAATTGGTATCGACTGTCTATCACAAGCTTCCGTATATTAATGTGGCAGTGGGAGAAGTTCATATTAGAGAGTTGTTCAATACTTCTATGCAACAGTTATTAACGTTAGAAGGTGGAGAGCCTGCCAATGCGAATGCACTGCGAGACGTATTGGAGTTTATCTCTCTTAATGCAGCGTCACACTTGAAGACATCAATGAAGAGTATAATGACTCGTTTTATGAAAGCACCTTATGGATTTGTCGAAGACGATGTAGAATGGCTGGTAGCCTATCTATTCAAAAACGGTGATATCTCTTTTACAGTCAATGGTAGCAGCGTAACCTTATTGAACAAGACTTCAGACGAGATCATTCGCTATGTGACAAAGCGTGAATTTGTAGAAAAAATGCTTATGGATCGGCGTGAGAAAGCTACAGATCAACAGAAGAAAACGGTGCGAGAGTTATCTAAGGAAATATTCAGTGTTTCTATTATGAGTGAAGATGATGATGCCATCATGCAGGATTTTCAGCGCTATAGTCAACGCTTATTAAATGATATTGAAAAGATTGAGATTATGATTCAACAAAATAATTCTTTGCCAGGTAAAACAGTTGTTTCATCAGGAAAGCTGTTGCTTCGCAATGTGCTGCAGATACAGGTACCAGCAGAATTCTTCCAACTGCTTCATCGTGATCGGGATGATTATCTGGACTTTGCGGATATGTATGAACCGATCAAGCTGTTCTTTAATGGAGAGCAGAAAAACATTTTTGAGCGTGCTCTTCGTCTCATAGCTATTTTCGATGAAAGTAAGACCTTTATTGTGGATGAGCAGGTAGAATTGTTAGTAGCAGATATTAAGGGGATTTTGAAGAAAAATGAACCTTATACGGACATTCCGAAACTTCCTGATTTGCTCGATAAGTTTGCCGCGGCGTATACAAAGGTGCTTGATGATATGTCTATTCCTGTGCGTGCTGCTGTAGATGATGCCAAGGAACGCATTGTGGATGCTTTGGATGGAAAGCCATATCAAGATGCAATGAGTGAGCATGCATTTAGGTTGTTTCAAGAAATATACGATAAATTACAAACGTGTAACAATGTCGCCACATTGCAAAATATCAGAGTAGAAGCAGATGCACTAAAAGTAAGGCTGCTCAACGAAATGGATGCCAAGGATAGACAGTTTGTGAGGGAGCGTGCGAAGCAGGCTGAGCAATACAAAGTTAACAGTGAAACGGCTACTACAGCAGAACCCGAAGTGCAATCACTACCAAAGGTGAAAAAACGCCGGAATATCAGTATTAAAAGCATCAATTTGACAAACTCATGGCAAATTGAAACTCAGCAGGATGTCGAAAAATATATTGCTGCATTACGTGAGCGCATTTTGCGTGAACTTGATGAAGAAACGGTGATTAATATCGAATTTTAAGGAGCTGTACAGATGAACAAAACAGCCATTAAAAAGTTTGCAACATGGGCAAGGAATAAATTGATTGGCGACATTACGTATAAGTCAGGATTGATGGGCGTGTCGAGTGAAGGCATTGCTGATCCATTGCCCCAATCTACGAAAGAGATTCAATTTTTTGATATCGGTGCGAGTGAACCCTATGCTATTTCACATGCAGAGATCGCACAACGTGACAAGCTAGTTGAGATGATCAAAACTAAAGCCGCTAGTTCTGATTATAAAAATGCTTATCGTTATGTAGTCGAGGAAGTAGCGTATACCTGGTTTAATCGCTTAATTGCTATTCGTTTTATGGAAGTCAATGATTATCTGCCTTCTCGTATAAGAGTACTCTCATCGGAAAGTCCAAATAAGCCAGAGCCGGATCTCGTTACGACGCCGTTTGATGCAGATTTG
The DNA here is from genome assembly GCF_059417685.1 of Paenibacillus sp. LT-B23. Classification (NCBI taxonomy): domain Bacteria; kingdom Bacillati; phylum Bacillota; class Bacilli; order Caryophanales; family Paenibacillaceae; genus Paenibacillus; species Paenibacillus sp. LT-B23. The sequence goes on from NZ_JBSQBM010000018.1 coordinate 5,663, forward strand.
CCCTTTGCAAGCGCCGAGCGGGAACAAGTGCTGAAATTTAAGCTAGACAATAAACTAGATGATCTTTTTCAAATGTTATTTATTAAGCAATGCAATGCCTTATACGAAGTCCTACCCGAATTGTTTGAGAAGACAAATGATTATACAGAATTGCTCTTGAATATCACATATTCAGATAAAGACGGTGTTGTATCTCGACTAATTAACAGTATCGCTGAAGAAGACTTTCAAGAACAGGTTCAGATTATTGGATGGCTGTATCAGTATTATAATACGGAGCCAAAAGAAGAAACCTTTAGTTTATTGAAGAAAAATGTGAAGGTTACAAAAGAACGCATTCCTACGGCAACGCAATTATTTACTCCAGATTGGATTGTTCGCTACATGGTCGAGAACAGTCTTGGACGACTGTGGTTAGAGCAGGAGCGTGCAAGAGTTGGTCTTGGAAATGAATATCTAAATGGTAGCTATTTTGGGTGGAAATATTACCTTGAAGAAGCCGAGCAAGAACCATCTGTTCAAAAGAAAATAGATTTATTTCTAAAGGAACAGAAGTATTTAAGACCTGAAGAAATTAAGATTATTGACCCTTGTATGGGGAGCGGTCACATTTTAGTTTATGCTTTTGATGTATTAATTCAAATTTATGAAAGTCAAGGATATAGTGCGAGAGATGCTGCCAAGCATATATTACAACATAATATTTTTGGATTAGATATTGATAAGCGCGCATGGCAGCTTGCCTATTTTTCATTAATAATGAAGGCACGACAATATAACCGAAGAATATTTAATGAGCAAGTAGCTCCTCAAGTGTATTTTCCTTCTGGGGATGCAGAAGGAGAGGAATGGGGCTCTTTAATCAAAGTAGATGCACTTGAACCGATTCCACAAATATCAGAAGGTCAAATGACAATTGAAGATATTAATTATGCTGAAAAACTACGGATATGGAATTTTAAGAGATTGCTTTCACAACAATACGATGTTGTGGTAACTAATCCACCCTATATGGGCTCTAGTGGGATGAATATCAGAGTATCGGACTTTCTTAAACATAATTATCCTGATAGTAAGAGTGATTTGTTTGCCGCATTTATTGAGAAGTGTGTTGCTCTGACTCGACAGTATGGTTATCAAGCAATGATTACTCAACATGCATGGATGTTTCTATCCAGTTTCGAGAAGTTGCGCGAGAAGATATTGATGCAGCAAGTAGTTAATATGGCTCATCTAGGTACAAGAGCATTTGCAGAGATAGCCGGAGAAGTAGTGCAATCAACAATGTTTGTGTTGCGAAAGTGGAAATTGGATGAATATAAGGGTTCATATGTAAGACTTGTTGATTTTAATGATGCAGAACAGAAAAAAGTAGAATACCTAAAAGTTCTTTCCGACAGTAAATGTCCGTATCTTTACTCAACCAATGTTAAAAAATTTCATGTAATACCAGGAAAACCAATAGTTTATTGGGCAAGCAATAAAATTATGGGTATATTTGATAAGGAGAAAATGATTACTATTGCTAGTCCCAAGAGGGGACTAAGCACCTGCGCCAATGATAAGTTTTATCGTTCTTGGGTAGAGATTAATTTCAAAGAAATTGATTTTGCTAATCTTAAAGGAGAAATAACCCAAGGTAAATGGATTCCGCTAAACAAAGGTGGGGAATTCAGGAAATGGTATGGAAACTTATGGGATGTGGTTGATTGGGCAGGGAATGGACGAAATATTAGGGCTTTCCCATCTTCATTAATAAAGAATGAAGACTTTTACTTTCTACCTTCGCTTACCTGGTCTTCAATAACATCAGGTGGGTTTAGTGTAAGATGTACACAAGAGGGATTCATATTTGATCAAGCAAGTAACGGGTTATTTCCTGGAAAAGAATTATTTTATTACATTGCTGGATTGTTAAATTCTGTGGTAGCAGCGAAGATATTAAACTTAATAAACCCATCCCTGAATGTATTAGTTGGAGACATTGCGAAAATTCCAGTTATTATAACACAAGAGGAAAAAGAAAAAGTGGATTCTATTGTTGCTAGTAACATCACGATATCAAAAAACGACTGGGATTCTTTTGAAACTTCGTGGGATTTTCAATATCATCCTCTAATAAAAAAAGTGGGGGGAAGTATAGAGGCTATTGCTGATATGTACAATAAATGGAAGGTAATTGCGGAGTCTCGTTTCCTACAAATTAAGTTTAACGAAGAAGAAATGAATAGTATTTTTATTGACATATACACTCTGCAGGATGAATTAAAACCAGATGTATCAGATAAGGATATTACAGTCACTCGTATATTTGATAACAAAGAAGATATTCCTGAGAGCATGAAAGGCAACAAATATGTATTGACCAAGGCAGATGTGATAAAGTCTTTTGTTTCTTATGCGGTTGGCTGCATGTTTGGTCGCTATTCATTAGATATCGACGGACTTGCTTATGCGGGTGGTGAGTGGGATGATAGCCAATATCGAACGTTCATTCCGGATAAGGATAATATCTTGACGATTACAGATGAACAGTACTATGAGGATGATATTGTCGGCATGTTTGTTGCTTTTGTGAAGAAGATGTACGGACAAGAGACATTAGAAGAAAATTTGGTCTTTATTGCTGAAGCTTTGGGCAATAAGGGGAATAGCTCACGCGAGAAGATTCGCAATTACTTCTTAAAAGATTTCTTTAAGGATCATTGCAAAACTTACCATAAGCGACCAATCTATTGGTTGTTTGATAGCGGCAAGGAGGATGGCTTCAAGGCGTTAATATACATGCATCGCTATGATGAGAATACGATTGGCAATCTTCGTATTGACTATTTGCATCGTCTTCAACGTGTTTATGAGCGGGAGATTGCTCGAATGGATGAAACTATTAAATATAGTGACAATGCACGTGAAAAATCTGTTGCGGAAAAACGTAAGGAAAAGTTGATGAAGCAGTTGAAGGAAACGAAGGACTACGATGAGAAAATTGCTCACCTTGCCATTGCTCGCAGACTTATTGATCTGGATGATGGAGTAAAGGTTAACTATGAGAAAGTGCAGACAGACTTGGAAAATACCATGTTATCTGTGCTAGCGAAAATTTAATTGAATGAAGAAAGGGGCAGCAGGATGCCCGAGTTGAATTTGAAACAAATCGTCGATAAACTCAATGCAGAATTTACCGGGGAAACTCGCAAATTAGTCTTTTGGTATGACGAGCATGCTGAGTTTGTTGAAGATATCACAAGTTTGAAACTGGATCGAGCTCAAGTGTATGTACTTGAGCCAGAAAACCAGTTTCGCACAAAGATATTTTTGGAGCGGGAAGATATAGAGACTAGCTACTTGCTCTATGCTCCTTTCCCAAAACCGGCTATACGCGATAATCACTTGGAGGATATGCTGCGTTATTCGAAACGCTTCTATGCAGACCGTGCCTCACTGTTAACAGTGGATTTGGGGATTGATGAACAGTACAAGCCAATTATTCAGAGGTATATCAAGTTCTTTGCTTCTAAGGAAAGAGAACGCAAATTCTATAGTCTTGAGATGGAGCAGTTCACAAAGGAAACAATTGAAGTTGCTCTTCTGAGTGTCTTATGTAAGGCACGAACTGTTACATTTGATGAAGTTTTACGAGTGGTTATGACAGAGGATGAGTTGGAGAATAATCGTTTTCTAAACGAGTTTGAGAAGTTTGATTTAACCACGATATTTTGGCAACATTGTGAGAGAGAGTATGGCTATTCAGATGCAAAGCCTACATTAGAAAAACTTGTAGCTACTTTGTTTGTTACGTATACAGAACGTTATTTGAGACAGGAACTACCACAAGCATGGCGGAGTTTCGTTTCTTTAAGACAAGGCAATGTCATCGTATTTATGGATCATTTTATGAACAGTTTTCTCTACCATGAGCGTTATGATGAATTATCTGCAGCAGCATCTTCTATGCTGAATGTTTCCGGTGCTATCTCGAAACTTGATTATGAAACCCTACTTGACTGCGATTCATTCGCGGAGATTGATCAACTTTTGTTGAATTGGATAATGGAACGATTGCTGGATGAGGATACAGGAGCAAAACTTCGGGAATGGGACATACCAAAGATTTGCCTGGAGCGTGGCAAAAAGCATTTTGGTACACGATTTAAAGTACAGTATAGTATGTTAGCTAGTGCTTATGAAGTGATTGTTGCAGCTAATTATGCTTGTTCAGATGATTTGAAATCATTGATTGCTCAATATCAACAAAAAGATTATCAAATTGATGCTCACTATAGGCACTTTTATTTCTTGTATGACCAGTTGACTGACACTTCTGGATATGAAAAATTGCGTGATTTAATTGAGAATATCTATACGAATGAGTATTTGGCAAAGCAAATGCCTATGTGGACATCATCTTTTGCAAGCGATGCAGCAATGAGCAATTTGCCACTGCAAAGACACTTTTACGGCCGTTATGTTGAAAGTAGTAAGAGCAAGGTTGTTGTCATTGTTTCAGATGCTTTGCGGTACGAGGTAGGAGAACAATTGTTTCAGAAACTTGAAAAGGACCCTAACTGTGTAACCAAAATAGAAGCAATGATGGGTATCTTACCCTCCTTTACACGATTAGGTATGGCCTCATTACTTCCACATAAGCAATTAGAATTGACGGATGAAGGGAAAGTTCTTGTGGATGGTTTACCTTCTGATAATCTTAAACAGAGGGAAGAGATTTTACAAAAATCGGTCCCTAATAGTCGTTGTGTACAATATGATGATGTCAAGCAATTGAAGAAAGCTGAACTACGTGAACTTTTTACAGGAATGGACGTTGTATATGTTTATCATAATCAAATTGATGCACGGGGAGATAAGTTGAACACCGAGAATGAAGTTTTTAACGCGTGTGAAGAAGCAATTGAAGAAATTTATACTCTGATTAAGCGCCTGTCTGTAAATGCTAATACGTATCATTTTGTAGTGACAGCAGACCACGGTTTCTTGTATAAACGTGATAAGCTAATGGAGCATGACAAAATCAGTGGAGTAGGCGGAAAAGACGCTTATGTTAATCGTCGCTTCATTGTAACTCAGGATGCAATTCAGGAAGACGGTGTATCTTCGGACAGTCTTGGAAGAATGCTAGGAAATGATGACAATCGTTATGTTTCGTTTCCTGTCAGTACGAATGTTTTCAAGGTTGCGGGTGGTGGACAGAATTATGTGCATGGGGGATGCTCACCACAAGAACTACTCCTACCTGTCATTGATGTAAAAACCGAACGGGGGCATGTGGAGACGCAACCTGCTTCAATTGCGTTGGTTAGCATGGTTCATAAAATTACGAATCTTATTACTTCATTAGATTTTATACAGACTGAACCCGTTAGTAGCGTAGTGAAAGAAATGAGCTATAAGCTGTTTTTTGTTTCGGAGGAAAATGAGCGTATCTCAAATGAATGTAATTACATGGCTGATCGAAAAGATAACGATCCGCAGAAAAGAATGTTTCGTTTGCGATTTGATTTTAAAAATCAGAAATATCATCGTAATAAGAGGTACTACCTGATAGCGTTGGATGAAAAGAATGGTTTGGAAGTGTTTCGTCATGATGTTGTGATTGACATTGCTTTTGCTAATGATTTTGGATTTTGACTGAGTAGGATGCTGTGAGATTTTATTTTGGAAAGGCAGTTGTTGTTATGGAAGAGCAACTGAACAATTTATTAAAAGAGTCTTTTGCGGGGAAAGTTGTTCGCAAGGATCTCACTAAAAAAATTAAAGAGGGGGCAAATGTACCTGTATATGTTCTTGAATACCTACTCGGCATGTATTGCGCTACGGATGATGAAGAGGCAATTGAACAAGGCATTCAGCGTGTAAAAGGTATTTTGTCAGATAACTTCGTACGTCCGGACGAGGCGGAGAAGATCAAGTCCAAAGTACGTGAATTAGGTAGTTATACCATTATTGACAAGATAGAGGCTAAGCTTGATCCCGACAGCGATACGTATCGAGCGGTTTTTTCCAATCTTGGGCTAAAGAACGTTGTTGTAGCTGACACTTATATTAAACAGTATGAGAAGTTACTAGCCGGTGGTATTTGGTGTATTTTGCGAATGAACTACAATCGGCTTGATGAACGTTATGATGAATTTGATTCAGATGTACCAAAGGGGAATAAGAAAAATAGAGTCAGCCCGTTTGAGATCGAGGAGCTGACTCCAATTCAGATGGCACACATGGATATGCAGGAGTTTTTTGAGGGCAGAAAGCAATTTACTAAGGAGCAGTGGATGGATGCTCTACTACGAAGTGTTGGTATGGAGCCAACACAGTTTGAATATAAAACAAAATGGCATCTACTTTTGCGAATTGTTCCATTAGTAGAGAATAACTATAATCTTTGTGAGCTTGGACCTCGCGGAACAGGGAAATCGCATGTTTACAAAGAAATTTCACCTAATTCCATCCTGATCTCTGGTGGACAAACTACGGTAGCAAACTTATTTTATAACATGGCTAGCAGATCCATCGGGCTTGTTGGAATGTGGGACTGTGTTGCATTCGATGAAGTGGCCGGAATTACTTTCAAAGATAAAGATGGTATCCAGATCATGAAAGATTATATGGCATCGGGATCATTTGCACGAGGAAAGGAAGAAAAAAATGCTAATGCTTCAATGGTCTTTGTAGGTAACATTAATCAGAGTGTGGATGTCCTACTGAAAACATTTCATCTATTCGAACCTTTCCCGGATGCAATGGCGTATGATACAGCCTTTTTTGATCGAATGCATTATTATTTGCCTGGCTGGGAAATACCCAAAATGCGGCCTGAGTACTTTACTAATGAATATGGATTTATAACAGATTACTTAGCAGAATTTTTTAGGGAAATGCGCAAGCGAAGCTTTGGAGATGCGATTGAAAAGTACTTCAGGTTAGGCCATGACCTCAACCAGCGTGATGTCATTGCAGTCCGTAAGACTGTTTCTGGATTGATTAAGATGTTGTACCCACACGGAGAATATAGCAAAGAGGACGTATCTGAAGTGCTTGAATATGCGCTTGAAGGGCGGCGTAGAGTGAAGGAGCAACTTAAAAAAATTGGTGGTATGGAGTTTTATGATGTTCACTTTTCTTATCTAGACAACGCTACTTTTGAAGAGCATTTTGTAGCAGTGCCTGAGCAGGGATCTGGCAAGTTAATACCAGAAGGTCAAAGTAAGCCGGGGCATGTTTTTACTGTAGCTCATGGAGATACTGGAATGTTAGGTGTCTTTAAAATGGAGACAGAAGTTGTTGGAGGAACTGGTAAGTTTGAAGTAACGGGTATTGGGTATGATCGTGAGGCTAGAGAAAATGTAAAAACTGCTCAGAATTATTTCAAGGCTAATAAGAAACTAATTAGTGGCTCTATTAATATTGACACCAATAATTTACTTATGCATTTGGTTGACTGTCAAGGAGTAGGTACTCCTGCTGAGATTGCATTGTGTGCTTTTATAGGTCTATGCAGTGCTTCTCTGAGAAAGCCAATTCAAACACAAATGTGTATACTTGGTAATATGAGCATAGGGGGAACGATCAGTAAAGTGGAGGAACTTGCTAACACATTACAAGTCTGTTTCGATGCCGGGGCTAAGAAAATATTGCTTCCTATGTCTAGTGCCGTTGACATAGCAACTGTCCCGTCAGATTTATTTGCGAAGTTCCAGACTTCTTTTTATGTTAGTCCAGAGGATGCGGTTTTCAAAGCATTGGGAATTGAATAGTTGATTGAGTTTGAAGACACATGGAAGCCTTAGATAATGCATTGATCAAAATTCAGCCCCACCATGCATTGAAATTAGCAGGGTGGGGCTGAACTTATATTGGGATATTAAAGATCATCCTCCCAAGGCATGTTATCGAAAAAACGTTGTAGTTCAATAGCCTTGTACATATGTTGTTCTAAAAGAAGCGGATCAGAGGAGTTAAGCAGTGCCTCCTGCTCGTCCAAGTAATCTTTTAGTTCCTTAATAATAGAGGAGGTAACTTCTTCAATGGCGCGTTTTGTATCGTTCCAGTAATTGTTCATTCCCTCCGTATAATGTGATGCCACTTCTTTATCTGAGAAGAGCTTAACAACCTGCTTGGCCAATCTTTTTTTCCACCCGTCCCCAATAAGTGAACTAACAGCTAGCCAGGTTAGGGCCGCAAGTGCAATTCCGATTGTTATTGGTCCACCGATTGCTGCGACAAACGACGCCGCGGCTGCTGTTCCTCCTACTGAAATGCCAAGAGCTGAGAGTAGACTCACTCCTTTGGCAACTAGAATATATCCTCCTAAGTTTCCAACAGTGGCCGCCCATAGACCAAGACCACCGAGAACAGATGCACCCGCAAGTCCTCCCGCAAGAGCTCCTTTAAAATCAAATGGTATAGAGGTTTCATTAATGTTAATTCTACCAAGCCCGCCAAGAGTTCTCTCAAAGTTTTCAAAATAACTTGTAAGCTGATTATTAAATTCTTTAGAGCTTCGTTTCAAAATATCTTGCATTTTAGAATAGTAAGCATCTGACAAGTTTGAACCAATATACTCTTTGGCTTGTTTTTTGTCATAACCTTTTTCATTAATTAACTCAATAACATAGTCTTGAGTAACCTCAGTGGACTCCCAAACTTTAAAAGAATTAATATCGTTACTTTTACTAACTTCTGCAAAAGAGAGAAGTTGCTCTTTGGATCTTTTTATTTCTTGAAGTTTCTCTGGAAGTACTTTTTTTGTTTCATTATATTCTTTGCGGATTTTCTCGCTATGTTCTTGGATTGCAATAGCCTTCTTTACTTCCTCATCAAAATATCTAACGGCTTCTCTTTGAAATTGAGTTATATCCCGATTGAGCCGTTTCTTCCAGATTAGTGGAAACACTTCAGTGAGAACTCTTTTTATTTCAGTTTCAAAATCAATTCTTAGTGAAGCATCGTCCAAGGAATAAGTAAAGAATCGCTCTTTAAGCTTTGTAACCAATTCTTCCTTGGATGTATTAAAGGAATGCTTAATTACATTTTTGTCTAGTTGATTAATTACCTCACTAAGTCTTTCACGAATTTTACTTTGCAACTTACTTCTGTCGGATATATGATGCGCTTGAGAAGCAATAACAATTAAATTGTCTAGGAATGGTAAATCATTTATGGATGGCAGACGCTGAATGGTGTCTTTTAAGAAAGTTACTTGATCGTTTGTATTCAAGAAACTCGAACTCTGTGACATGAAAATGATCATGTCTGCTTGTTCTTTAATACGCTGAGCTTTCATCGTTTCCTCAACACTCTCTGTGCCGAATCCAGGAAGATCTACTAGATCGCAAGCGCTAAGAACGTCTGCTTCAAGAAATACTATTGCAGAGTCCACCTCACTTGATTTCTTTTTGGAGTCTCGATTACAGTACTCGTCTAATATCTCATAATCGCCAGATTCAATCATCAAACTCTCACAGTAGGAACGATCATATAGTTTACGATAATTCCAGGATTTCTTGTCGTTTTCGGCTCGGAAAATTATTACATTCGTCTTAGAGTACTCAGCTTCTTTCAGCCATGAAGGTTTATCATTTTTGTGTTTTACAAAAACCGTAGTTGAGGTAGTAGGTGTCCAATCAGCCAATAGGGCGTCAATACCTGTTAGCTTATTTATCAATGTGCTTTTCCCAGCATCTGAAGGGCCAACGAATCCTAACAATGGTTTTGAGTTAGAAGTTTGTATGACTTGGTAAAGGCTTTTTAGCTTCTCCATGCCAGCCGCTTCAATGTATGTTTCTTTGGATGCTAGTTCTTCCAGCTTGGGTTTAATATAATGCTCGAGTGTTGAAAGTTTAACCGATTCTTGATGATAAACATTAGGTATCCTAAACGGTTCGACTGTGGGGGTTAGGCATAATTCAGCTACAGAACACGCGGCTATTAACTCATTTGGAGATTTATTAGCTAATCCACACAGTTTGAAGAAAAAATCTATGTCTATAGTGGAGGTTTTGTTTTCATAGCGAGAAATTTGTTCTTGTGAAGTACCTGTCATCTCTGCCAATTGAACTTGAGTCACATTAATCATTTCACGAAACTTCTTTAAGTCAAAGTTATTCATTTTCATGAAAAATCTCCTCTCAAGGGTTATATATAGTTTATATCATATCTAAATATAATTGTAAATATATTCTTATAGATTTTTGTCATACTAATATATATATATCGTTTATTTCGGTATTCATGTCCTTTAAACTTTTGAACGTGGAGAAGAAAAAGGTCCGATATTTCTATGAAAATGAAACGTATAGTGAGAGGAATTTTTTGCTCCACGTATTGCACCTTGAAAATAAAAAAACTCATCTTATCCTGTACATTTTTCGTATCATTATGACTGAGTTGGAGGTATGAGAAATGAAGAGCAATGTGGTTAATTTGTTCGAGAAAACGGATAGTACGGCTAAACGGAGAAGCAATGAACTCTATGATACAGCATCCTTTTCGCATTCTGGATATCGTTTAACATGGGAGGAGGCAGTAAATCTCTTTTTGCAAGCTCGCCGCGCTGAAACGTCAAGTGAGCACAAAGTAAAATTTGAAAGGAGCAGCTTGACTTGTTACCGAAGCATTTTGCAGGAACAGGAGATAGAAGCCGAGATGTATGAGGTTTCTGCGGACTTCCTGCGAAATCAATTCATTATGGTGATGGTCGAAAAAAAGAGCTACAAGCTCAATACGATTAATAATCGGATCAAAGCCATAAAGGGATTCTTTCAGTTCCTATCGGATTAAGGTTGGATTGCGCATCATCCTGCTGAGCATTTGAAATTGCGCAAAGGCCACCAGCCAACGATAACTTCATTCTCAGAGGATCAGGTTATTGCACTGCTTCAGCAACCTGATCAGCAGACCTTCACTGGCTTCCGTGATTTCGTCATGCTGTCCTTGATTTTGGATTGTGGTCTGCGGGTTGGTGAGATGACCAAGCTTAAAATGAACCAGGTCGATGTGAAGGAAAGCCAGTTGCTCGGTGTCATTGGGGAGAGTAGGAAGCCACGGGATATTCCATTTTGTCATGATGTCCGTAAGTTGCTAATTCGGTATGTCAAAGCCAGAAGAGAAGTACCATCATTGCACTTTTTCGTAACATTGGATGGACTTCGCTTGGGGTACGGTCTGTTCAAGTTTCTATTCGCAAGTATGGGGAAGCAGCGGGGATTAAGGACGTACGCTCTAGCCCGCATAATCTCCAGCATACCTTTGCCAAGCTGTATATTATGAATGATGGTGATCCTTACAGCCTGCAGGATATTTTGGGACATACCTCGCAGGACATGGTCAAGAAATACGTGAATTTATGGCGGCCGGAGATGCGATCTAAGCATGCGAAATCGTCACCTATGAGGAGATTTTATAAGGAGAAGTTATTGGATTGAAAAAGGGATGTTGCTCAGAGGAGGTAAAATTGTACCTTTCTCTTGGAAAAGCAAGCAGGCCTGAAGAACACGCAGGCACTTGCTTTTCCCGTTCATTACCACCATCTACGCTCCAGCTTCTTTTGGTCAGCGTTCCTTTGGTGATCGCGTTTCCCGAAAAATTCGTCTTCCCGGGCAATCGTTGGGTCATACCAGTCTGCCTTGGCTTTTGCCCATGCTATCCAATCCGTTGACTTTGAATCAAGGTTTTCAGATGCCTCAACTGCTGCAATGTAGCGTCTTATTTTGCAGGCGGTATCGTAGTCCTCCGATAAATTTCCCAGTATAAGTGTTTGGTCAACCTCTTCATTTACACGTTGACGGTGTTCCTCTCTTCGACGTTCCTCTTCCTGACGCTTACGTTCGGCTTCTTCTCGAGCCTCGCGCTCTTGCCTGAGTATATCGGAAGCCTCGTACATCGATAGCATGAGATCACCAAGACGATCTTCAATGACGTATGATTTACAATCTCGGAAACTTTTTGAGCTATTAATCGAAACGGTTAGTCGGCCATTGTAAACATAGTCATACTTTCTGATTTTTGGCTTTGATGCCCAGGAATGGCGGCGCTTGTCTTCTTCATACTTTAGTAGTTGTATATTTTCTTCTTTCGTAGGAATATGCTGGATTTCGTCCTTTGCTTCTGTCACCGAGACAGAGACGGTTTCACCGTTAACAACAAACTTTAGATCGCTGGTTAGGGAGCATTCGAGCGGCTCCATGGCTTTGATTAGCGCATTAAAGATATGCAATACCCTGGGCAATGCTTCTTCAGAAACCGTGTCGGCAAGAAAAAGAGGAGTATCCATGGCTCTTCTATTATAACCTCTGGTTTCTTGCTCCCTATGTTTTCTCTTCCAATCAATGACTGCTTTTCGGTGGGCTACAATTGTCGGATGCATTTTGGCGTTCTCATCGGGCAGCCTGATTTGCGTTGCAATAGAGAGAACGACACTTCTATCCTCTTCATTCAAAAAGCTGAGAGTCTCTTTCTCGAGATGTGGAGTGTAATCCGTACCGGTTCGTACACCTGATTTTTTAGTGGGCTTGTTGGTTATAGGTAACGGAGTACGGGCTACTGGCTTGCCTGCTCGAAGCTTGGCCCAATACCCAACTGGAGGCGTGGGGATATCCAACGACTGGCATACCTTGCGGATTGCGACATCCGAGACAGCATACCGTTTAGCTATTTCGGTTACGGGAGCCAACCATATTTCATTGTATAGAAGCTCTCTGTCATAAATATTGAAGGTTTGTCCGGATTGCTCATACGTTTCTGGTAGGTCAATTGTTTGAGCGACCTCGCTGGCATCAAACTTCATTGTTGTAGAAGGGAAGGGGGGCTGCTCCTCCACTGGTAATGTAGGAGCTTCGAGTGCTGTTGATGCTTCTGCGATGCCTGCTTCCAACTCGGCTTTGCTGTAGCTTTCAATCGTTAAGCTTTGCCGCTTCTTTTTACGAGTAGAAGGGCGGGAGTTGGATAACAAAATGATTTCGTCTGCCGGCTCAGGTAATTCAAGCTTGGTTACAGGTTTGTTAAAATTGAGCTTTGTCCAGTATCCAGACGGAGGAATCGGAATGCCCGCGACTTTAATTTGTTTCATAAGGTGGGTATAAGGGAGGTTATATTTTTTGGCCACTCCGGCGACAGATATTTGCCAGATTTCCTCGTATAATTGTTTTCGAGTCATTTCAATATTCGAATACTCGGGCAAAGCGCTTCCCTCCTCTCCTTCACTCGACGAGCTTACTTCAACGATGGGAACAACTGCAGGTTCAATTCTAGTTGGTTGCTCTTCTTGTGTGACTTGTTGAACTGCTTCTTTCTCAACATGAAAGCCAATTGCAATGTTTTCTCCCGGCAGTGTCTGATTTACCTGCGGTGCAAGGAGTGCGTCGAATTGTTTGATCCCTCCAATCCCTCGTTTTCGCTTAATAGAAAAACCAGGTCCCGTTTCATCTCTTCGAATTGATTAATAATCGTATTCAAGTTTTTTTCAATATTCTCCACCTGAATCGCATTGATCTTGCCATGATTATAGGCAATAAGCCGTTCCGGTACGATGGTATAAGACCAACTTTCCCTATATCTATCTTCATTACGAATTGCAAAACCAATGGGCAACAAGTCATTTCTCATGCCGAGTGTCAGCATGTTTGGGGATATACCCAGGTAATCTGCTGCAATTTTAATGGTAATTTTGGACATGCCTCTGATCTCTTCATCCGAATACTTTGCCATACGTTTCACCTCCTTTAGCAGGGCGTTTTTCTTCCAGATTTAATATCATTATTTTCACTTTTATCATACTACATAGTAGTGTGCCGGGTAGTTGTTTTTGAGGATTTGATTATACGTAACCTCTATCCTGAGGCAACCATAGATTGAAGGATATGATGCCATTACTGTCGAAATTTATATAAATGCGTCGATGACTGGAGATGGCATAAGGCAGGATATTAACAAGCCTATCGGTGCAAGAAATTCTATATTAACGAGGGAATGTGTGACGAGTATGAAATTGTTCGACATTATTCCGGATCGACTGTTTACGCTGCTTGCGGGCTCTAATAAGCAAATCTATGCTGAGGCTCTGTTATTGCTGTACGATCAGGCACAGACAGAGCGCTTCGGCATTCGTTTTAACGTCATGCGGGATTTGCTGCAGGAGATGCTGGATACCCGGCGCGAATTGGGTGAGGATATTGCTGTGTTGGATACGGAAGACGAGGCGAGCGGACACGGTGACAATTTGAGTCAGATTAATATGGAAGACCTGACGAGAGCTCAAGCGAATACAATGTTGCGGCGACTGGAAGAGCGAAAGTGGATCGATGTGGAGACGCGAGCTCAATTCGAGCGGTTCATTGTATTGCCCCACTATGCCAGTCGGCTGATTGGTGTGTTAAAAGAGCTGTGCGATGCGAGGACGGTTGAGTACCAGCGATTTGCATTTTTGGTCTACCAATCGCTGACCGGAGAAGGAGCCCGGCTGCAGCCTTGTTCGGCCGTTATGAGTGCGGCGGAAGTAAGTAGACAGTTTCGACAGGAGCTTGTGGCGCTTTACAACAATATGAAGCACTTGATGGAACAGGTTGTTCAGAAGACGTCAATACAGGATGTGCTGGATCATCATTTTGACCATTATAAAACGCAAATTATTGACAAGAGTTATCATCGGCTGAAGACGTCTGATCATGTTGCTCGTTATCGAATGCAAATTCTAAATACGGTACAGCAATGGCTGCTAGATCGACAGCAATTGGAAGAAGCCGCACTCGACGGGGTGAAGAGCGGATTGTACGCTTCGGTAGACGAGGCTGGGCAGGCAGTGAAGCAGGCACTCTTTTTCATTGATGAAACGTTCAACGGACTGGATGAGTTGTTTTACCAAATTGATGTGCGTCACAATCAATACTTGCGTTCCTCTTATGATCGCGCTCGCTATTTGAGTCAGCAGAATGAAGGCATAGATCAGCAGCTTGCGCGTTTAATTGAACGGCTGAGCAAAGACTTATCGATGGATGGTACGGAGTCGTTGTTTGCGCTGCGCCAGACCCGCGCTCTTTCTGAACAATCCTTATTGCCGCCGCGGCGCAAGCGGGCTCCTCATCAACCTGATGTGCATGTAGCTGTGGAGATGCCTGATCATCTACTGGAGGAATTGCGAACCAAAAACCTAGAACGAATGCGCAAGGCGATTACCCGAAAGAAGGTCGATGATTACGTAACGAATCGTTTGGGTGAACGAGCAGAGATGGAAATGGCGGAACTCGCGCCCGAGAATGCGGAGCAGTTTATTATGCTAGGCTATATTTATTTGTATGGATCAGACGGGGGCTCGAACTTCCTGATTCGGCGAAGTGATGGCCGCAATATTCTAACGATTGGCGGATATCGCTTCGATAACCATACAATTGTCAATAAGAAAGGGGGCTCGAAAAGATGATGTTCGACGAATTGAGTGAATCTGAGCAAGCCAAGGTTCGTCATGTATTGAATCGGTTATTCGAGGTCAATCTGCTGGTTAGAGACAAGGACCGTGAAGCTTATGCCATCATACGGCGTCATAGTCAGGCACTTGAAGCCTACTTTCAATTTCTCGGCTGGGAACTAACAGTTGATGAACGTCATGAATGCGTCTTTCTCCACCTTCCGGATGGACGGCTCCGCAGACGTTTGGATAGGGAACAGACCCTTTGGCTACTTGTGCTGCGACTTCTGTATGAGGAGAAGCGACAAGGCTTGTCGTTAGCTGATTATCCGATGGTGACGTTGCATGAAATTCGTAGTAAGTTTGAGACGTTTCGGATTGAATGGGTGGGACGGACAGCGCTGGACAAACTTATTCGGTTGTGTGCACAGTTTCAGTTGCTCGAAGCGATGGATGAGGATCATCGTACGGACGATGCACGGTTCAAACTGTACCATACCTGGATGTATGTTGTTCAGGCTGACGAGATCGCTCAACTTACGGAAAGACTGGAACGCTACGATGCCACAGAGGAAGGAGGATTGCTGGATGAAATGGATGACACGGCTCCGGTTGATTAACTGGCATTACTTTAAGGATGTAACTATGGAATTTGGCCGACAGACACTAATTACAGGACAAAATGCCGCCGGTAAATCGACGATTATCGACGCCCTTCAGGTGCTGTTTGTAGTTGATCAGCGGCTTATTCGCTTCAACGCTGCAGCTCACGATGAGGCGAAGCGCAGTTTTGAGAATTATCTAATGGGCAAGATTGGCAGCGATGAACGCTCGTACGTTCGGGACGGGGATTTTACGACCTACATTATTGCCGAGTTCCGTGACGAGGACAAGAAGGAATCGTTTGTTATCGGTGCAGCTATCGACGTGTACCGCGACCGTTCGTATGAGGAAGAGTATTTTATATTGGCTGCATGCAAGTTGGATCAGCTTGACTTTGTTAATCCGCAAGGCCAGTTGCTGAATCGGGAAGCGTTTAAACGACGATATGGAGTCGGTGTTGGGACTGGTCTTGGAGAAGGAGATCTGCAGCTTGGTGTGAGGCAGGGTTCAAGGAGGCGGGCTCTATTTGAGCGTAACAAGTCTAACTATCAGAAGGCATTGTTGGCAAGATTGGGTCAACTGCAGGATCGATTTTTCCATATATTCACCAAAGCACTGTCGTTTAAGCCGATTCGCAATATCCGGGCGTTCGTTTACGACTACATCCTGGACAAGCGTGAGTTACAGTTGGATTTGATGAAGCAGAATTTCGAGATTCATGAGCGCTACAGGCAGGAGCTTGAACTGCTGCAGAAGCGAAAATTGCAGTTGCAGGGCATTCGAGATGGCTATCAGGAATATGCCCGGCTCAAAGAAACAATTAAAGAGCAGGACTATGTTATTCGAAAATTAAAATTGTTGTATGAAACAGAGAATCTCGAGCAACAGGAGCGTTTGAAGCATCAAGCGGAGGAAAAGTTGGCTTACCTACAGGAAAGTGCTGGATTGGCAGAGTGTAAGTTGAATGAGGCGCGTGAACAGTCGCAGCTCGCTTACCAGCGCTGGCAGAATCATGCAGCTGAAAGACGCAAGCAGGAACTGGTGGCGGAGATTCGAGAGCTTGAGACGAAACGTGTGGAACTGGAGAAAATATTGTCCATTTACTGCACCAGGCTTGATCGGGAGAGACAATTGCTGGAGAACTTCTCCACCTGGACGGACGGAGAATATTGGTCGTGGGAAACAGGTGAGCAGGAGCAGATTGGACAATATACGGAGCATCTTGCGGGATTGCTGGAGATTGTAGACAAAGGCAAGGCAGAAGAATTGGATGAAGAAGCATGGGCCGCGAGATTAGCTGCAATTGGTGAAGCCCGGTCTGGTTGGTATGACCGGCTCTTGATAGGCGAAGCTCGTTTACTGGAAACACTGAATGCGGCGGAGGAGCAGGCGACCGAACTGGAGAGCATTATCCGTGATCTAGAGCAGAAGAGGCGCAGCTATGCGGAGCCGGTCAGACAGTTGAAGGCATTGTTGGAGGAAAGGTTAAGGGGACGTTCCGCGGTCTGGATTTTTTGTGAGGAAGCAGAACTTGTTGACGAAGGCTGGCGGGATGCACTGGAAGGTTATCTGAATACGCAACGATTTGATCTATTGGTGGAACCGGAATGCTTCGCGGAGGCCCTCGGCATCTATGAGCGAGAGAAATGGACGCGAAAGCTCGAAGGCGTAGGTCTTGTCGATACTGAAAAAGAAAGAAAATATCTAGGCACAGCGGAGCCGGGTTCGCTGGCCTATGAGCTTATTGCTGAGCATCCTGTCGTTCGGGCTCGTGCCGAGCACCTGCTAGGCAGGGTGATGAAAGCCAAAGACGAGCAGGAGTTGCGACGGTATCGTACAGCCGTTACGCGTAGTTGCATGGTATACAATAATCTTGTGGCCAGACAGATTCCGAAAAAGCACTATGAAATTCCTTATATTGGAACAAAGGCAATCGCGCACCAATTGGAGATTCGCAAGTTGGAGCTTCAGGAGGTTAGGAATAAAATTACAAGTCTAAGGGAGTTGGCGGCGGGCTTCCGTGAGTGGATGGAGCGATTCCGGGACAAGGATGCTGTATATAACGGGTTATCATCTCCCCTCGCATTGCCGCGAGAACTGGAAGCTTGCAGGTGTCGTCAGGAAGAAGTAGAACTAGAATGGGAAGAACTTAATCTGGCGGAAGCTGAACGTCTTAAGGCTGAGTACGAGCATTGGCGCGAGGCGGAGAAGCAATGGACGGAAAAATGGGGAGGCCTCTTGCAGGATAAAGGCACGGTTGAAGCCGAGTGTAAGCAGCTTGCGGGAGCTTTGCTCGTTCAACAGAATAGATTGCGAGATACTGAAGTTATCCTTGAGCAATGGGTGGGTGAGTATGGTGCTGAGAGTGAGCATCGAGCCAAGCAGCGTTATGAGGAAGCGGAGCGATCAACGACAGTTAGTACGTGGCAAAAGTTGCAAAACTGGGAACGTAGCTCCAAGGGACTACAGACCAAGCGTGATGACCAATTCAACGATGTAGCCAAACTCAGGCAAAAGTACAATGTTGATCATGCTTTCAGTGGTGATGCGAACGATTCCGAGAATGATGCCTATGACCGTCTGCTCGATACAATCGAGCATCTTAACATTCCACAATATCAGGAAAAGGTTGCAGAGGCGCTTGCAGAGTCCGAGGAGGAGTTCAAGTCCCACTTCGTATTTAAACTTCGGGAAGCAATTGAGATGGCGCGGCGTGAATTCCAACAATTGAACTTTGCACTGCGGAACTTCCCCTTTTCTGACGACAAGTATCACTTCGAGGTTTCGCCGAGCGAACGGTACAAGAAATTTTATGAGGCAGTGATGGACCCACTTTTGATGGAGAAAGGCTCTCTGTTCGACTTGCCGGAAAATGATCGGACTGCAGTGCTACATGAATTGTTCGAAATGCTAGTGCGTGGAGAGGTCGGGCAGATGGAAGAGTATGCCGATTACCGACAATACCTGGACTTTGACATCATGGTTTCTTCGAGCAGTGGGGGGCGTTACCGGTTCTCTCAAGTGCTTAAAGAAAAATCCGGCGGTGAGACACAGACTCCTTTCTATATTGCGATTCTAGCTTCGTTTCATCATTTATATTCAAACAAAAGCTCTCGTCTGGTTGTCTTCGATGAAGCGTTCAACAAAATGGACGAACAGCGTATTCAATCCAGTTTGCGGCTAATTAAGCAAATGGGACTGCAATTGATAGCCGCTGTTCCAGACGAGAAAATGCAGCATATGGCACCTGAAGTGACGACTACGCTGTTTGTCAGCAAGCATGACTACCAGTGCTTTGTTGATATGATTGACCGCTGGGTTCCAGATGAAGCGGAGACGAGTCCTGCATTTCACAATATTGAAGCAATCGAAAAATCGATAGCCCTCAAGCAAGATAAGTTTCCCGATGCAGACTCATCCTCGTCCAAGTTCGGGGAAAGCGTAGAGAGTCCTCCGTTTGAAAGTGAACGCGAGGGAGGGCAAGGCTCCTTGTTTTAAATCGGCAGCGGGAGGTAAGACCTACGTATGGAAGCAGACGAAATAGGGTTTAAGCAGAAATTTGGCAGGGATTTGCTGGCCCTGCTTTTGGACAAATACGAGCAAAGCCAATCATTTGCCACAGGGACTCCTGGAAAAATGCGTCCCCAACTCGTAATTGGGAAAAGTCCTTTTGCTCGGGATTATAACGATGAGATGGACTTTCGAAAGCGTCATTGGATGAACGAAAGGCTAGCCGAGTTGGAGCAGGTGGATGTTGTTCAACTTACAAGGACTAAATATCGTTCGGACGAAATAGAGAAGGTATATTTGCAATGGGAGGCTGTAGAGGAGGCGTATCGGATTTCCGGTCGTACTCCTTTACGCACCAAATTGGAGCAATTGCGGGCTTCTCTGATTCCGTTGAGTTCTCATCCGTGGCGTTGGATTCAAGAGTGGCGACAGGAAATGGACGATGCATTGGCGCAAGGCAAGACTGTTCGCCTCGATCCAGATGATGTGCAAGGAACGGTTGATCTAGTGTGCACGTTGAACGAGTTGCCGCTGCTTGGTGATCGTGCAGTACCAATTCGCATCTTTAGCCAGCAGCTATTTCGAGATACGAAGCATCTGGAGCGTCAGACGCTTAAACGGCTGATTGCTCTGGCGAAGCAGGCTTCTGGTGAGCAGCGGGAGACAGAAGAAGAATGGTTGGATTGGCTTGGTCTTACTCGTAATCCTCAAAGTGTCTTTTTATGCGGTTCACTTGTCTTTCGAGTCCGCGACGGCAAGCAGGTTGACACCAGCGCATTTCCGGGCGGTCTCGGGCTTTCTGGTGAGACGATTGATGCAATGACGCATGTCTTTATGCATGCTCGTCACATTCTTACCATTGAAAATTGGACGAGCTACCATTATTATCTAGAGCAGCCTTCGGTTCGTGCTGGCGAGGTTCTTGTCATCTACACAGGAGGGTACCCAAATCGTGTCTTGCAAAGCTTTCTCCGAAAGCTGAGTCAGGTAGTAAGTGAAGCGTCAAATCCGCCAGAACTACTCCACTGGGGCGATATCGACCTTGGCGGAATCCGCATTTTTAAGTGGATTCAATCCAATTTTTTCCTCGGGCTTCGACCTTATCGGATGGGAGTGGATACGCTACTCCAGTACGAATCACAAGCAGCGCCTGTCAGTGAAGATTATGCCAGTCAGCTACTTCATGCGTTGAGTGAACCACGATATGCGGATTGGCTTCCGGTGCTGGAAACCATGATAGAGCGCAGGATTCGTCTGGAGCAGGAGTGTATCGTAGACTTAGAGACGGATTTTATACAAACTTAAAGCAGGTTGTGCTGCATCGTTGGACGGAAATTAGAGCCAATTTAGCCAGTTTTAATGAAAAGAAAGGGGACCCGAAAAGAGAACAAGAATGAATAAATATTAACCAGCATTCACTCTTTCCGTTCTGATAGTTTTTGCTGGATATTCATTCATCAAACTTTTCTTTTCGGACAGCCCCATCTTAATATTCATAGAATTCGTTTTATATTTTCAACAGGATAAACAATAATAGGGTCTTAAGATCCTCAATCTTCTGTCAGTATACAAGTTCTCAAGATATTTTAATCTTGAGGGATTAACGTTAATTGGAAATTAAAAAGCAGGAATAGTGAGCCATTCTAATCCCCAATCCTCACGTCTTATACGCTCTCTGATGATTTCACTAACTTCATCAAAAATCTCCAAAAGTTCATCGTATGTATCTCCGTCATCCCCAATTTTGTTCTACATTCCTGAACCAATCAAAAAGTAATTCTAATCGTCCATATTAAATAACTTGGCAGGAATTTTGTGTATTTGAGCTATATAACTGTTGCATTCGCTACAGGGTTATAAGGCAATATGAAGTGAGTTTAATTGTTGATTTATTCTATTTTAAGGTGAATTAATTTTTTCTTAGCGGCATCTGTTTGAGCTTTATAAGGCCTTATTATCCGCAAGGAATAAACTCCTCAATTCCATCCTGCAGATTTTTATATTTATGAGGTTCCGATTTTGGTTAAAAAATGAAACGATAAGTAGAGGGATAAAACCTCCTTGTTCATTGAAAACAAAATACTCATCTTATCCGGTACATTCTTCGCATGCTCCAAAAGGAGAAAGCTAGTCTGCAGGTGCGCCATAATCATCTTATATTATAAGAATGCGAGCGATTTTGCCATGCAGTAAATAAATGATGGTTCCATTTAAGGCGACGATTCATGCGAAGGTATAATGATACTTCTGTCCAGCCACAGCTTATCGCAATGGGGGCAGCTCGCAGAGAACCTGGGAGAGGCTAGCTACCTATGAGAATGACTAACCATCGTTCGCCGGATAAGTAAATTGTCAAACCAAAACATAGGAAGAGGGGCATTCGTATGCCCCTTATACGCTAGCTTGTTGTGCCTACCTATGCGTTTATTTTAAACGAATCCCTTTAATAATGAATGTTCTCGATCTTTTTTATTGGGAGGTATAGTATGAAGCACAATTTAATTCGATATAGCATGCAGATTGCTATGCTTAAGCAGCTATTGTCCATATCCTGATAACCGAACAGGAATTTCATGCGCTCAAAAATAAGATCATGAAAGACTATGGTGTGATTTCTGACCTGACAACCTGATTCGCACAATTGTTGATTGCACCCAGTCTTATTATACTGATTCCGAGATAATAAGAGCTGAAGGAGGATTAACAATGGCATATGAAGTTGAAGTGATTAAGGCCAGCCGAAAAATAACAGACCGGAAAGCTGGAGGGCTTTCCGATATTTTAAGAGTAGCCCATATGCAAGAGTAAGCACGGATACAGAGGAACAGCTTAGCAGCTATAAATCGCAGGTTTCCTATTACACTGAACTGGTAAACAAACGTTCGGATTGGCAGCTTGTTGATATTTACGCAGATGAGGCAGTAACCGGAACACAGGTTAATAAGCGTGAGAACTTCCAACGCATGATTGATGATTGCATGAATGGGAAAATTGATATGGTTATTACCAAGTCCATTTCCCGATTTGCTCGAAATACATTGGATACACTCAAGTATGTACGGATGCTGAAGGAGCAGAATGTAGCTGTAGTCTTTGAAGACGAGAACATTAATACAATGACAATGGATGGCGAATTGTTACTGGTCATTTTAAGCTCAGTAGCGCAGCAAGAGGTTAAAAATATATCCTCCAACGTTAAGAAGGGCTTAAAGATGAAAATGAAGCGCGGCGAGCTGGTTGGCTTTCAAAGCTGCTTGGGCTATGATTATGATGTACAGACAAAGACAATATCTATAAATGAAAAGGAAGCCGAACTGGTTCGTTATATATTCGAGCGTTACATAGCGGGCTACGGAGCTTACATGATTGCTAAGGAATTAACCGCCGCGGGTTATAAAACGAGGGCAGGTCGAAGCAATTGGCAGGATACAGCGATTCTTGGTATCGTTAAAAATGAAAAATATAAGGGAGACTTGCTCCAAGGAAAGACCTTACCGTTGATCCGATCTCAAAGAGAAGACTGGAGAATTACGGCGAAGAAGACCAGTTTTACATTAGGAATCATCATGAGCCAATAGTGAGTGAAGAGGTTTTTGAAAAAGCACAGGCTATTTTGCATCGAAGAGGAGCAAGACTAAGAGGCGTTGAAAAAGGAAAACGCGATAAATACAGCAGGAAATTTCCTTTTAGCAGCAAGCTGGAGTGTGCGTTTTGCGGTAGTAACTTATCTAGGCGAAATTGGCATAGCGGCACGACGCACGAAAAGACGATTTGGCAATGTGTGACCGCAACCAAAAAAGGAAAGAAGTATTGTCCTCAAAGCAAGGCTTTAATTGAAAATGTCATTGAGAGTGCTTTTCTTGAATCCTACAGAAGATTGTGCAGCAATCATATGGATGTATTAGATGAACTGATGAAGCATATGGAGACTGTTTTCAGCAATCAGAACCATATGAGACAATTAAATAAAGTGAACAATGAAATCAAACTCATGGAGCAAAAGCGTTGTAAGCTCATTGACCTGTGCTTAGATGAAAAAATAGATCGAGCTACCTATGAGAGCGAATATGCGGAGTTGGAGAGTCAGCTTAGTGAGTTGTTAAATGAGCAGGCGCAGCTAGAGCAAAGCTCGCGGCAGGAATTGGATGTGAAGAAGAGACTGGAGCATCTTAGAAAGGTACTGCAAAAGAATGAGGTGCTTTCTTCATTTGACCGCAATGTATTTGAGAGCATTGTGGAGAAGGTTACTGTAGGGGATTCAACTGATCCTGCACAGTCTGACCCGCATAGATTAATGTTTATTTATAAAACAGGCTTTACGAATTCGGTGGAGAGTAAGATGATTAAACAAAAAAAGCTATCCAGAAATGAAAGGGGGGAACCGCATTCCTATACTTTGAACGACACATGTGGAGAGCATTGCAAGGATTGAAAGGCTGAAAGATTGATGAATAAAGGGATGCAGGCGATTCGCAAAGCTAATCATTTAGTGCGATCCTTGAGAAGATAAAAAAGATATTTATAAAATATTGAGGTTTAATGAAAGATGAGGATTCATCTTATGCCAAAAAACGATAATATGCTGGCCATTCTATGGATGCTGAATTCAGGCGTAAAAATGACTGCAAAACAAATATCCGAAAAGTTAGAAATAAATATAAGGACAGTTTATCGGTATATTGATGCACTATGTGCCAGTGGAGTGCCTATAATATCCGACACAGGTCATAATGGCGGGTATAGCTTGCTGAATAACTTTATCAGAGCACCTCTGCTATTTGATATTGAAGAAAAAAAGGCACTCCTTCATGCTGCTGTTTTTGCAAAAGAAGCCGGATATCCTTTGAGTGAGGCATTAGGCAATGCGACATCAAAATTGAAAATGTATTCGAATCAGGAGCAGGAAAGTATACTTAGCCGTCATTTAGCCGGATTTGAAGTTATAAACCGCATGGGAGACCCTTCTGTTCAGCCGGTATTGGCGGAATTGGAGCAGGCTGTAGCAAACGAATTCTCTGTAGAAATTGATTATCGCACAAGCCATGAAGAACAACCCAAGAATAGGGTGATAGACCCCTATGGAATGGTCTACTGGAACAATAAATGGTATACTGTTGCATTTTGCCACCTAAGGAATGAAATCCGCAGCTTTCGGGCAGATCGGATTCTACAAATCAAGCGGACTCAATTCATATTTAAGCGTCCCGAAGCTTTTTCGGCCCGTGAATTTTTTATGCAAAATCTGTTACCTGATTTAGTGGGCAAGGACGGGTTAATTTCTTTAATTATCGGAGGCAGGTCAGAGGCATTGGATGACTTGTGCCTGCATTGGTTTTTGGGGCATCATCTGAAAGAGCGGACATCAGATCAAGCAATCTTTTTACTTGAGGAAAAATCAATTCATATATATGTCCCTTATTTTCTCCTATCCTACGGGAAATCCATTCAAGTAATCGAACCACAGAGTTTGAAGGAAAAACTTGTTGCTGTTGCGTCGGAGCTAATGGAATATTATCAACTTTAATAGCTTCACTGACAGCAGATGTCAGTGAAGCTATTTTATAATGATGATAATCATTGATTACCAATGGATGATTGGTACCACTTGATAAATTATAAAATAAGGAGAATTTGCAAATGAATAATACAGTATATCTTTATGTGTTCGACACAATGGCAGACTGGGAGATAGGTTACTTAACTGCCGAACTGAACTCGGGAAGATATTATAAAAAGGGGTTGGCCCCATCAAAAATAGTTACCGTGGGAATTGAAAAGACTCCTGTAACTACAATGGGCGGATTGAAAATACTGCCTGACATCAAACTGGATGAGTGCAGCATTGAAAGCACAGATACATTGATTTTACCCGGCGGAGATACATGGACAGAAACAATTCACCAACCCATCTTAAAAATCGTTGAGAGGTGTTTAAAGGAAGGTATATGGGTTGCAGCGATTTGTGGTGCTACCATGGGACTCGCCCAGACAGGATTGCTGAATTCACGTTGGCATACAAGCAATGATCTGGAATACCTTAAAATGATCTGTCCCACTTACACGGGCGAAAAGTATTACAAAATGGAGTCTGTTGTAACTGATGGAAAACTGATCACTGCATCTGGAACAGCTCCGTTGGAATTTTCTGTACACGTCTTAAAAGCTCTGGGTGTGTTTTCTTCAAAAACATTAGATGCCTGGTATAGTCTTAATAAGACTCAGGATTCCAAATATTTCTATGAGTTGATGAATTCAATCCAATGAAGGTATAAGCATAAAATTGATATGTTATGATCATTTAAAGGAGGAGTAAAAATGACTGGAAGCAGAGAATATATGGGAGTGTCAGGTAAATATACAAAGAATGGAACACCCAACGGCATTACATCTATTACCCCATTTATTACAGTGAAGAATCCTTCTGAAGCAATAGAGTTCTATAAAACGGTTTTCAATGCAAGGGTTAAGGATATTACTGAATATCCTGATGGGAATGGCAATAAAATAATTGTTCATGCTGAATTAGATTTTGGAAATGGTTTTTTGCAGCTGGGAGCAGCGAATCCGACATATAAATTGGTCTTGCCGCCAGATGAAGACAATGCGTGTTATTCTTTAGGAATTTACGTAATGAATGTTGATGAGGTATTTGAAAAAGCGGTAGCAAGAGGAGCAAAAGTAAGGGAACCGGTTGCAAACTTTGTTTCAGGTGATCGATTCGGAAGTATATTGGATCCTTTTGGAGTAAGATGGTCTATTATGACTAGGATTGAGGATTTGTCAGAAGAAGAAAGTAGTCGGAGGGTTGCTGAATGGGCCAAAAGCTTTACTGGAGAATAAATGAAATAACTTTTTTTGATGAAAAGTGTTAAAAGTGACAATTTGCTGAAATGATGTAATAGAAATGCTGGTGCCAAATAGTTGGCGAAAATAGAAACTTCAAAATTTTGAGGTTGAAAAAGCAATCCTTCGAAAATATACCGTGTCGCCAAGGGGCTTTTCTATATTTTCTTTTTGGTTCAGGAACGATTTGAATCGCTCGGATAACTCCAAAAGCATGGTCTCCATTTCCTCTAACCCTTTTGACTCTGTTTGTTCTTTTAGTTGTTCAGCTAACGTCAATGCATGGTTCATACTTTTACCAGAAAAAAATTCTATCCACCCAAGATCGGAAAGATAGACATGGGACAATACATTCGATAACGATGAAAACACACTTTGAACTTCTTGACGATAAGCATCCTTGGGGAGCTCTTTTAATCGCTTGAAAATTTGTTCATTTGCCTATGCGTTAAAATCGTAAAACTGTAATGAAAAATCTGTCATATGGATCCCCTCTTTTCATGTGGAATATATTTTCCAACCCATTAATTGTATACGAACATAAGTTTTTATTAAAGCTGTTACTCTCTAACTAAATGCAAGAGAGCTGGAGTATCAAAAGCTCAATTTAACTTTCCGCGTAAGTTCGTAAATAAAGAAGATGGTTCGAGATATGAAGAAGACCTGCAAGTATGTTATATTTAACAAACGGCAATCATGATGAACAGCAAATGTAGTGATTTTTTTAGTAAAGCCACAGGGTCGAAGAACAGGTGAACAAAGTGCTCTGATGGTGGAACCGTTACAGGATCGAATATAGATTGACTCAGTTATAGAAAAGGATGAGATTATTTTGGAAAACAACGAAACTCAGCAGGAATTTGCAGATGTATATGAGCAGCTTAAAGTAGCTGTTAACCGAACCTCCGATTGGAAAGCGCGTCTAGCTGCGGTAAATGATCTGGGTGCGTGGAAGAACCAGCAGACGATCGACGTGCTGACACACCGATTGAATAATGATACGGTATATGCCGTTCAGCAAGCCGCATACAACAAGCTACAGGAATGGGGCGAGAATGTACAGCCACCTGTGCGCAAAGAGGGTGAGCTTGTAAAGGGCCTGACGAAGACTCTGGTGCGGATTAAAAAAAGCCTGCCAGCCGATCATACCTACAATGATTTTCGCGAGAAGCTGCACAAGATGAGAGTCGACATTTACGACATCTATGAAGGTGACAAGGGTGCTGAGTTTGATCAGTGGCTGGAGCAAAAATGGGCTTCGTTATCCACAAGATAATGTCGGAATCCTACAACTGAATGTATTTTAAGGGTTGTTACTGGTAATGCAGACAAAACCTTAACAGGGATAAGGGGTTATCTTTGTTAAGGTTTTTTTTACTTATGATATTGGGAGTTGGTATGTTTGTATCTTTTCCTCGTTTGTGTGATTTTTAATGTGTTACATCTTATTTAATTGCCGAATGCATTTTCATTTCGTAAAGATTAATAATCATTTCTGCACTTTAAGAATTAATAATAACTCTGTGCGTTAATTCCTGTTTCAAAATTAACTCATTAAGTTAATAACGTAAATGGTTATTATATTTATTCAAAATAAAATGAACTGAGGATGTATATAAATGATAAAGTTTATGGTCGATGAAATGTTGAAAGACAGGGAATGACGATGTATGCTTTGAAAAAAAATCAGGGATACGTCCTAATACGATAAGTCAGTGGGTGTCTGACGGTGGGGCAGACGTTAAATCCATTACATTGGATACACTTGACCGTATTTGTGCTGCGCTGGATTGCCAGCCTGGAGAATTGCTCAAGTATGTGAAAGATACAAACCAATAAAATTTCTATTCTATAACGTTAAAGGAATACTTTTTGAGCAAGCTATGAAATACATATCAGGAATGCAAAGAAAGCAACTAAGAATTATCTGTAGATAAATTGTAGGAAAATGATCATTTTTGATGGGGCAATAGTGAAGTTTGTCGTTGATAAACACGTTTCCGTGAAATATATTAGCTCTAAGCGTGGTCATAGTGAATAAGCTGTTGCAAAGACAAATTTGGTCCTCTATTTTTTACCATTATTCTTTAACCATTGGTTAAATAACAAGTGTTGATTTTCCGTTTTTTTTGTCATACAATTCTTTCATTGCTACAGGGTCGGACTCAGGAACAGCAAGGCTTGATTCATATTTGGACGTGATTTCCTTGTGCGCACTCGGATGATGAAGTATCTCTATATTGGCAAAATCAGCATCACGGCAGCCTGATATCTCGATATCCTTTTTGGGATAGGGCTGTTTTTCATATCTTTCAGGTTTGATGATGAACAAATACGAAGGGGAGCGTTCTTTTGGAATCGAAACAATTAACGAGAGGGCTAAAGCCACGGCATGTTGAGCTGATTGCGCTTGGAGGCACCATTGGCGTTGGCTTGTTTATGGGGTCGGCAAGTACGATAAAATGGGCGGGGCCTTCTGTGCTGTTGGCCTATCTCTTAGCCGGGATTATTATGTTTTTTGTCATGCGGATGATGGGAGAAATGCTGATTCTCGAACCGGTGACAGGTTCATTCGCTACTTTTGCACATAAATATATTAGCCCTTTGGCCGGTTTTTTGACCGCTTGGAGCTATTGGTTTTTATGGGTTACTGTAGGGATGGCGGAGGTTACTGCCATTGGGGTGTACGTGGGCTATTGGTTCCCTGACATTCCGCAATGGCTACCAGCCTTGGCAGGCGTCATCATTATTGCGTTAGCCAATTTGGCGGCTGTGAAATTTTATGGAGAATTTGAATTTTGGTTTGCCATGATTAAGATTGTCGCCATTATCTTTATGCTGATTATTGGCACGGGTATGATCTTCTTTGGCCTGGGGAATGGTGGGCAACCGATTGGTCTCTCCAATCTGTACAGCCATGGCGGTTTTTTTGCAGGTGGTTTAAAAGGTTTTCTATTTGCGCTCTGTATTGTAACGGCCGCTTATCAAGGTATAGAGATGGTGGGCATTACGGCGGGTGAAGCAGAAAATCCGAAAATGACGCTGCGAAAAGCCATTAAGAATATTATCTGGCGTATTCTGATTTTTTACGTGGGTGCGATCTTTGTTATTGTTACAATCTATCCATGGAATCAAATTGGCGAGATCGGCAGTCCTTTCGTTCTGACCTTTGCCAAAGTAGGGATTGTTGCCGCTGCGGGCATCATTAATTTCGTTGTTCTCACAGCCGCGATGTCAGGCTGCAACAGCGGGATTTACAGTGCGGGAA
Organism: Paenibacillus sp. LT-B23; assembly: GCF_059417685.1. Lineage (NCBI taxonomy): Bacteria > Bacillati > Bacillota > Bacilli > Caryophanales > Paenibacillaceae > Paenibacillus > Paenibacillus sp. LT-B23. Next base: position 35,299 of record NZ_JBSQBM010000018.1, read on the forward strand.
GAATGCTATATACATTGTCTAAAAACGGACAAGCCCCCAAGTTCTTTGGGAAAGTTTCCGAAAGCGGGGTTCCCAGAAATAGTATTATTGCGACCATTTCCTTGCTGCTGGTGGGAGTGCTGTTTAATTACTTAATCCCTGATTCCAAGCTGTTCCTGTATATTTATAGCGCCAGTGTTCTTCCAGGCATGGTACCGTGGTTTGCAATGGCAATCAGTCAATTTAAATTCAGGAAAAAGTGGAAGAATGAAATGGAAGATCATCCCTTCAAGTCTCGTTTTTTCCCGATCAGCAACTACATCACCATTATCTTCTTGTCCCTGGTGATCGTTGGAATGTGGTTCAATCCAGACACGCGCACGTCATTGATTGTCGGAGCATCATTCATGGCAATCGTCATTGTCGGCTATTTTGTCTTTGGCATAGGAAAGCGGCAGAGAATTGAAGAATTAGATAAGAAATAGAAGGCTGCTTAAATGCAGAGATCACGCCGAGCGAGATTCAGGTTACTCCCTGAGTTCGCTCGGTTTTTCTTTTGCCAAGGTAAAAGCAACTTACTTCGGAAACGGAAAAACGGCTCAAGCTTTAACCCTATACCAATACGTATAAACTTCCGAGTATCCTAGTTTGGCATAAAGCCGTTGTGCAGGTTTGTTATCGGCTGCAACGGCTAAATAGCTGTGTTTGGCCTCATGTTCTTGTCCCCATTGGAGCAAATGTAATATCATTTGTTCCCCGAAGCCCTGATTTCTGTAATTTAAATCGGTCACAATATCGTATAAACCTAGATACTCTCTTTCGATAATTCCAAGACCGCAAGCAATAACTTGATTGTTGTCATAAAGCGAGATAAACCCTTTCTTCGTTATGATATTAGATAACATGCGTTCCATGATACCCTTATGATGATCTTCCACACGATTAAGTCTGCAAAAATGCTCTAACCATTCTTCATTCATATGTTCATCTATGTTCACCGAATCTAGTTGGGGGCTGCTTAGGTTATCCAGCTTCAAGGTTTGAACACTCGTCGGGTCAATGAGGGAATAGCCCTTTTCCTCTAAAATGCGATCTAAATGCTCAGGATGGATAAAGGGAGTGATTTTATAGGTTGCGGGCAAGTTACGATTGAAATATAAGCTCTCACACTCTTCAATTTTATGATCGAGGTCAAAGGTTGAATAATGAATCGGGTTAATCGAGTTGGCACGTTTGGTATAACCATCTGCAAAGCGCAAAATCCATCCATCGTAAAGCAAAGTGGACAGGGGCTGCCAGTTGTTCAAGGATAGCTCTTCAATCATTTTAAGGTTCATAGGTATCCTCCATACAAATGAATAATAATACATACTAACGAATAATAAGCCAAAGGGAAATAGAAAGAAAGCACTAATTTTGTTTAGGTCTAGCCAATATACAAAGGACATAAATTATCTATACTTTCTTCTAAATTTTAACTGTTAATAGAATTTTAGAGAAGCTATAATTTTATTAAATAATTGGAGTGCAAATGGAGAGGGGTTAAGGGGAAGATGTTGAAAAAATGGTCATTGCTCTTGATGTTAGCCTTGCTAGTAGTAGCATCATTGGGCTGGAACGGCGGGGTATCTTACGCAGCTACCACAGAATATACTTGGGACAAGTACAAGGGTACTGAGGTGAAGACATATAGATTGACTGCAGTACCTGGAAGAATAGAATATATGGATCAGGAAAGGTTTTTTGCCGCTTTAAGCCAAACCCCAAATGTGTATGGAGATTTCAGCGGCTATAAAACGGGGAAAACAACTGGAGTTGTAACCGTAAGCATAACGGATGCGGTTTACAAATTTACAGTTACTGATTTTCTTCGCGATCAAGAGCCTGAGGTTGTAGAGTATATCAATCCCAGAGGTGGAATTCCTCATAGATGGAATGGAACTAGTGATATTCGGATTTTTATGAGAGGGTCAGAAGCGACTTCTTTGTCTGAGCTATTTTATGAGGGGACACCAAGTGAAGGACGCTTTCAATTTAATCCTGACGATATATATTTAGTTACATTCTGGTCCAGTACCGTACGACCTATCAGTGGTATGTCTGCTGAAGCGCTAATAGAGGAAGGACCTCACACGTTTATAAATCGGGAGCTTGTAGGTCAAGTAACAAGCGAAGATCCTGCAGCTTATCCGCAAGATGGGATTTCAGAGAGTTACTATTATGTTTTTAATGGTGCTATTACAAAAGAATAACCCAGGTGATATAGGATGGCTAATAAGTGATCCAAATAAGTCAGCATTTTGCATAATTCGATTCCCAACGCTTAAAAGTACAATGTATAGACAAACTAGACCGTTTTGATCTATATATTGCTGATTTGAAATCGCTCTTGGGATTTATGCAAAATGCTCAAGTGAGAGTGATCTGCAATAGTAGAGATAACATAGTGTATACCCATCCGGGACTATATACATGATGTTATCTTTTTTATTTCTACGCTGGCAATGAGAACATACAGTGATGGAAGAAAAGGGTTGAAAATTTGATTTCCAATGAAAACCATTTTAAATGATCGGGATATATGGCTTTAAAATAATGACGATTTAACGGATAATACAGCATACCTAAAGCGACTTTTTTTACTGTCTTTATTCAAACCTAGGGAGATTATTCCGATAATTCAAGTATATACAGTTTGGTGTCACTGATTATGAGAATTCGTTTGAAAACAAAAGAGATAATTTTCACAAATGAAAAGGAGCACAGGGGGAAGTGATCTGGTATTACATCATAAAGGAGGGGAAATGCTCTAGAATCTTATGAAATGTAAAAAAGAGTTACAACGAATTAGGCGGTACATGGCTGGTTTACTAGCTGTTTGGTTGTTCTGCGTACATACTGTACCTGTTTTTGCAGACAGGGCCTTTAACGATATTGAGCATTCCTACGCTGCTGATGCGATTGAAGCCATGGCTGCTCAAGGGGTTGTTACTGGTTATCACGATGGCAGCTTCCGGCCCATAGATTTTATTTCGCGGCAGGAGTGGGCGAGTATCTTTGCTAAAACCGTAAAACGAACGTCGAACACCAGAAGTGTTGTTCCTTTTACAGATGTGTCGCCGTGGGCTTTATCTTATGTGCAGACCCTGCAGGAAGAGAACATTACCAAAGGAATTAGCGATCAGTTATTCGGTGCAAAGCACAATATGACTCGCCAGGATATGGCAGTTTGGTATGCCAGGTATTTCGGTGTTTCTGAAGATACCCGCGCTTCCAGTATATCCAGTTTTGTGGATCAGTCTGATATATCAGACTATGCACAAACGAGCGTATGGCTGATGGAACGGTTGGAACTGATGGAGGGGGATACAAATCACTATTTCCACCCCAAAGAGTCTGTGAGACGGCAGGATGCTACACTGGTTGCTTATCGGATATGGCTAGGCGGTGACGATCTGAGAGAACGTGCCAAGCGTTTGCTGGAGTCATTAGGAAATGGAGCAGCAACGACAAATCAGCCGATCAGCCTACCAGAATCGAAGAAGGTAGTGGTCGACCTGGCGCCGGAAATTAGTCACCAGCGCGCGAATCCAGAAATTGAAGAGCCTAAAAGCCATAGTCCAAGGCCCGATCCACCGGACTCGCCGATAACACCAACAGAGCCGAAGCCTGAACCGCCAGTTATACCACCGGGACCTGGCCCTAAACCACCAGAGACACCACCAGTAATACCGCCAGTAACGCCGCCGCCACCGGGACCGAAACCGAAACCACCGGTGATTCCACCGGATCATTCCTCGGATTTTGTAGTGGATGAGGTTGTAATCAAGGCGCCAGAGTTGGTAAATCAACCGGAAACGTATCCTGCATATCAGCTGTCCTTTCAGCTATACAATGAAGGACGCTTGGTAAACATTCCCGATGTCAGCGTCACAAGTATCACTTACACATTTAGTGATACATTAGGTGTTTTTGATGAACAAGGGAAAATCGCGCGTTCCGAAAATATTCCTGCTGCTGATGGTTACATCCCTGTAGAGATAGAAGTCACAATTGCCAAACCCTATCGGGTACTTAAAGCACAGACCAAGCTGATCGTGAAAGGGAAGACTCCTCCAGTAGAGGACCCGAGTGTAATCAGGTCCGTATACTTGGCGACGTACACCATTTCACAGGCCACTACTCTAGACCCTGTAGCCTGGAGTATGCCCTATGTATTTCAAAATGCAAAGGGAGAGGTCATACCGCCAGGTTTGTTGCCGTCAGACTTGAAGCTTCGGATAAAGGATTCCAAAGGGATATTTGACGAGGATGGGCATATTGCCAATCTGCATCTGATTCCTGCAGTGAACTCTGTCATTCCATTCAAGATTGAGGTTGAATCACCATCTCAGGGAATTCACTTCATATCCGATGCCGAGTTAACTGTAGTACCGGGAGAGCGCAAAAAGCAATATTTTGCTGTCTCGATGATGCTACAGGGACAAGATGCGGGCAGTACGACCACGGTAGACCAAATTGAGCAGGCTCGTCAATTGCTGATGGATCAATTTGGCCCCAACTTAAAAGTGACCTGGGCCATGGAAAATAGATTTGTTTTTGTAGAAACGAATCGCCCGCAGCTTAAACAGGTTTTGGAATATGTGGATCAGTATGGTGATGAAGTCGGGATTTTGGACGGGTATCCGAATAATCTGTACGCACTCCCTGAATGGGAAGCACGGATGAACGAGTGGTTGTATATGTATCGTTATAATGCACTCAATGAGCTGCACCAATCCGGGTCGTTGGGATCACCTTCGGTGTTTGAAAGCATGGATACAGACCAATACCGGAAGTATCTGCCTAAATCATTGACCAGTTTTACGGTGAACCCTGAGCAGGCCCAATGGCTTAAAGATCATTATAAGATCACTTCAGCGATGGGGTGGTCGGCTACACAGTATAATGTTAACAGCATGTATGGTGAAGGTTCACCTTTGATGCCTTACTGGTCCAATAAGGATAATCCGATTGTTCCAGCACAGGGGCTTGCAAATAATAGTGGTATCGTGTTTATGAACTCGATTACGATTGATCCCATTGGATCACGCTATACAAAGGATTCCTCACGCTGGACGCTCCATCCAGGCGACCCATATGTGACTGAAACGGATGCGGCACCACAACTGTATATAGCACAGCAATATTTAGATAACCCATATCAACGTTTAAATACGGTAAACTACATGTCCATTATTTTGGACATCAACTGGCTTGCCAAGAACCATAACATGTCTCAAATATGGGAGAACTTTGTGAATCACTTCCCTGCTGACCGCGAGGTCGAGATTGTGGGAGTGGACGGGCTGAAACAGATTTATGAATCGTTAGTTGGATCGAATAATGATCATACGGAATTTTCGCTCATGTTTAGGGGTTCCGGCATTAAGGCAGTTATGGACTCCAATAATTCACCGGCCAATCTGCGTTACTTGTGGACTGAAAATGCTTCACAGCGGATCATTTTATCCAAGGAGGATGGAGATTCGGCATGGTCCATTATTGATTTTACCGACTATACCCGAAATCCGGTTCCCAAAACACCATTCAACCTGGATAGGAACACGGATGTAAGCTATGTCACCGGAAGAAACTTTAAGCTAAAGCCTATGGCTCCGTTAACAGCAGAGGAAATTCAGCGCGTTAAGGATCGTTTGAAGGAGATTTACTTCGCAGAAGAAGTGAACTATCAGTAAGACCAAAAAGAACCGAGAGCATATCGCTTTCGGTTCTTTTTGGTCTACTCGTCCTTTAGTTATACCCATTCAATAACTTGATCCGCAGGTCGCCGAGTTTTTCCACGCGGCTCATTCAGACGGTATCCAAAAGCCACCATGCAGGAAATGCCGAAATGCTCGGCATCCATGATGCCTTCTTCGGAAAGAATTTGTTCAATTTTGTTTTTATTAAAACCTTCGATTGGACAGGAGTCAACTCCGATTTGAGCTGCGGCTGTCATCATATTGCCCAGAGCGATATAGGTTTGTCGGCAACCCCACTCAAACATCGCTCTTTCATTTTCCTCCAGCTCAAAATCCGATTTCAGGAAGGCATCATATACCTTTGCTTTGCCTTTAGCCACTTCAGCAGGCAATTGCTGTACGTTTTCCATTACACCCTTGATATAGTCGGATGAGGCCAACATGTCTTTAGGCAGTCTGGAGAGAATGAGTACGAAATGGCTTGCTGTTGGAAGCTGTTTTTTGGCCCCCCAAGAGTAAGGCAGCAGCTTCTCACGTATGGCTTTGCTTTGGACGACTAAGAACCTCCAGGGTTCAAAGCCGAACGAACTGGGGGATAAACGGCCTGTTTCGAGAATAAAATCGAAGTCCGAATCGCTGATTTTTTTATGGGTGTCAAATTCTTTGGTAGCATGTCTGAACTCATATGCAGATAAGATTTGATGTTTAGTGGTTGTTAAGTTTTCCATTGTTTTTACACTCCTTATGGATATGGATTAGAATTGACGCTTACCAAGTGGCATGCTTAATATTAGAATATACATGACTGTTTTTGAAGTACGCACATTAATGTGCTGTAGTATACAAAATGATACCAGGAGGAGAATTGCTTATGCGTAATCGGAAAGGCGGCTTTGGAGAATGTCCCGATGGAAAGGACCAGGCCTGTCCCGTGGAGTACACCTTGGATGTGATTGGAGGCAAATGGAAAGGAGTCCTTTTATATCATCTAATGTATGGAACCAAGCGTTTTAGCGAGTTTCGGCGGATCTGTCCGGGGATTACTCAGCGCATGCTTACGCTCCAGTTACGCGAGCTGGAAGAGGACGGTGTAGTTCACCGTGAAGTCTATCAGCAGGTTCCCCCCAAAGTCGAATATTCTCTAACCGAATTTGGAAGAACTCTGACTCCGATTATTAACTTAATGAAGGATTGGGGAGAGGAATATAAAACCAAACATCGTTCATCAGAAAGCTGCATGGAGCCATCCAAGCCCAGCTTGTAGAGGATGTTCATCTTTCAATACAGGTACGCGCAAAAGGCACTTACGATCGTATGCTAGAGCATATACCGTAGTGCTTTTTGCGCTTTATCAATAAGAGTATTTTGCATAAATCCAGTGAGAGACTGGAATCAAATGATTCATAAGGCTGAACCACTCATCGGATGATTTGGTCAGATATTCTCCAGTTCCCCTCTTTTTTGAAAAACTTCGATTTTAAGTTGACAGCAGAGAAGCCGCCTGATATATTTCTTACGATATTGATAATCATTATCATGTAATTAAAAAGGTCATTTTTACAATACATAGGGGGCTAATATGTTGAGGAAAAAATCGTTTTTTATTTTGGCTGCTATGATGCTCGTATTGTCTGTATTCATTAGCGCTTGCGGCGGAAACAGCAATGGTAATCATTCCGCTTCATCTTCAGGAGTTAAGCAAGAGTCAGCTTCCACCGGAGAGAAAAACGCTGATACGACAGACGGTCAGATGCGAAGCTTTAAAACGGTCAAAGGGGATATTCAAATTCCGGTCAAACCGCAGCGTATTGTGACGGATTTTTACGGCGGAGAATTACTGTCCGTAGGGGCTAATGTGGTGGGTGTGGAGCCGACGGCCTTTCAAAATCCTTTCATAACTGCTTTGCTCAAGGAAAAGGGGACCAAAGAAGTGGGTGACCCGACCAATTTGGAGAAGACGCTGGAACTCAAACCCGATCTGATTGTGGTGATGAAGGATACAAACTATGAGGCTTTATCTAAGATCGCCCCGACCTTGTATATTCCGTATGGCACTACGACTAACATTTATGATACGGTCAAGCTGTTTGGTGATATTACCGGAGAAAAAGAGAAGGCCGCACAATTTATTGCCGCATTTGATAAAAAGGCTGCGGAAGGCCGCGCACGACTTAAAGGAGTTATTGACGAAAAGGCTACCTTTGGTTTGTATGAGCTAACGGACAAGAACGCCCTTTGGATATTTGGAGACAATGCAGGCCGGGGCGGACAAGCCGTATACAATGCGCTCAAGCTGAACATGCCGAAGAAAACGACCAACTCCAAGGAACAAACCGTACAGCTTTCGTTGGAGGTATTGCCACAGTACGCCGCAGATTATATGTTCCTGACAATCTATGACCCGGAGAAAAAGGGAGACGCGCTTAAGCAACTGAAATCGTCCGCTGTGTGGGGGAACCTGTCTGCGGTGAAGAACAATAGAGTGTTCTTTAACGATTTTGATACGTACTATCGCTATGATCCGATCGCCATCACCGGGCAGATTGATATGATCGTGGATATGCTGGTTGAAAGAGAAAAAGAGAATAAAGCTAAAAAATAAGTATATGATCCACGTTCATTCGTAAGCACTTCACTACATGGGCAGTATGACCGTGGGTGGGGTGCTTTTTTGTGAGATCATTTTTTGTTGCAATCGGTTACATTCTAAGATATACTCATTCCCAAAGCTTCCGAAACGTTTTGGAAGATGGGTAAGGAGCACAATGATGACGACAATTAAAGATATCGCGCGCGTTGCCGGCGTTTCCGTCACAACGGTCTCCAGAGCTCTCAACGGATACGATGATGTCAATGAAGCGACCCGTCGCAAAATTATGCAAGTGGCCAAAGATTTGAATTACAGCCCCAATATTTTGGCGAGAGGACTCGTCATGAACAAGTCGAAAACGATTGGACTGCTTGTATCGGGGATGAATCGGCAAAGTGCCAAGGATCATTTTACGTTTGAGGTTTTATCAGGGATTAATGAATGTGTGTCGGAAAAAGACTATGATTTGGTCCTGTTCAGTACCAATTCAACGAAACAAAGAGAAAAGACGTATTCCCAGCTATGCCGGGAGCGTAGAGTGGACGGGGTCATTTTATCAGGGATTAAAACCGATGACCCATATCTTCAGGAGGTGGTAGATAGCGACATTCCCTGTATCCTGATTGATATCCCAATCTTGACGGATACGGTAGGTTATGTGACGACAGATAATGTGCTTGGTGCAAAAAAAACAGTGGATTATTTGATAGGGCTCGGTCACAGTCATATTGGGATGGTGAATGGGCATAATCAGGCTTTTGTCAGTGAGAGGCGGCTGGAAGGATACCGGGAGTCACTGGAATCGGCAGGATTAACGTTCAATCCGGAATGGGTCGTCAATGGGGCGTATGATGAAGACACCGCCAGAGAGGAAGCCGTTAAACTGTTAACACTTTACCCCGAAATGACGGCTATCTTTTGTGCGAGCGATCTGATGGCGCTGGGAGTTCTAAAAGCAGCGAAGCAGCTTGACAGGAAAGTGCCCGAACAGTTGTCGGTTGCCGGATATGATGACATTCAGCTTGCGTCTTACGCGAGCCCGCCTTTGACAACCGTATCACAGGATAAATTTCAGCTCGGCTATCAAGCGGCCACGATGCTGATTCAAATGCTGGAAGGCAGCGGACAGCCACATGCCATGACCCTGGAAACACAACTGGTTGAAAGAGAATCGACAATGAAACGATAAAAAAACAAAAAAACCACGATATGTGGTTTTTCAATTACATTTTTTCCGAAACGTTTCGGATAGAAAGAGGGACTTATGGAATACAGAGTAATTAAAGAAAATGACCTGTTTTTATTGACAGATACGAAAGGGAATATTCCCGAAAACCACCCCTATGGATTGGGATTGTATACGAAGGATACCCGATTTCTCAGCAGGCTGGATCTGAGAATTAACGGACAGGAACCTGTTTTGCTATCCTCGGATGCAGCAGAAAATTACATGGCCACCATTTTGCTGACCAATGTGCAAACGGAAATCGACGGCAAGCTGGAGTTATGGCGTGAATCGGTTGAAGTGGAACGGACCCGTTTTATTTATGATGATGTGCTGTATGAACGCATTAAGCTGACGAATTATTACCCGAAGCAGATTACATTCGAGCTGAGTGTGCACATGGATGCCGATTTTGCGGATATGTTTGTCGTTCGCGGTTTTCAGAGCGGTGAGTTGGGGAAAAGAACCGGAACAAAGGCCGCGAATCAGTCTCTAGTCTTTAGTTACCAGGGAGCTGATCAAGTCTGCCGGGCTACCGTTGTCACATGGGACCGGCCAGAACAAGCCGCTGATGAAAACGGAGATGTCTTTTTTCAAATCACTTTGGATCACGGGGCATCTGAAGTGATTACGTTCACAGTACAGCCACAGATTGGAGAAGCCGTCGTAGCGGAGCCGATGAAGCCGGAGGATGCGTTAAAGCAGCTCAAGCAGGTTTATGAGGTATGGGATCAGCAAACGGCCAAAGTACAGACAGATCATGATCTGCTTCAGCGGCTTGTGGACCGGGGCCTGAAGGATTTGAAGGTGCTGCTGACGGATTTGGGCTATGGCGTGTTTCCAGTCGCTGGACTTCCCTGGTTTGGCGTCCCATTTGGCAGAGACAGCCTCATTGCATCCTTGCAAATGCTTCCCTTTAATGCGCAGGTCGCGAAAGGTACCATTCGCACGATGGCTGCCCGGCAAGGGGAATCTGTAGATCCTTGGCGTGACGAGCAACCGGGGAAAATCATGCACGAAATCAGATACGGTGAGCTGGCGAACACAAATCAAATTCCATTTACTCCTTACTATGGAACCATTGACGCGACTCCGTTGTTTCTGATGCTGATTGCAGAGTACGCCAGATGGACCGGGGATCTGGAATTCGTGCGGGAGCTGGAACCGAATATTATCGGGGCGCTGGAGTGGATCGACCGCTATGGTGACCGGGACGACGATTTGTTTGTGGAGTATCATCAGGAATCAAGCAAAGGCATAGCCAATCAGGGCTGGAAGGATTCCGGCGATTCCATTGTTCACCGCAGCGGAGAGTATGCCAAAACGCCGATTGCTTTAAGCGAGGTGCAGGGCTACGTCTTTCAGGCAAAAATGGGTATTGCTGATTTGTATGAAGCTCTTGGCCGCAGTGAGGAATCCGCTAAGCTCAGGGACGAGGCACGGCGCCTGAAAAACAAATTTGATGAGGCTTTTTGGATGGAGGAGCATCAATACTATGCTATCGCTCTGGATGAAAACAAGCATCAGGTGGGCACCATTACATCAAATCCTGGACACTTGCTGTTGTCGGGAATGCTAGACGACTCCAGAGTGGATGCGGTAGCCGATATGCTGGTTTCACGCAAAATGTTCTCCGGTTTTGGGATTCGGACGATGGGAGAAGGAGAAGCTGGATACAATCCGATGAGCTATCATGATGGAAGCATTTGGCCGCACGATAACAGTATGATTATCCTTGGACTCAGCAAAACTGGTCGTCAGCAGCAGGCGAATCAGGTGATGAAAGGGCTGATTGACTCTGCTGGTCATTTTGAATATGAACGATTGCCTGAGTTGTTCTGCGGTTATGACAGCTCAATCGGGAAGGCCGTCCCTTACCCGGTGGCTTGTTCTCCACAAGCATGGGCGGCGGGAACGCCTCTCATATTTATCCAGTCCCTGCTTGGCCTGTTTCCAGACGGGATCAGAAAGCAGATTCATCTCTCACCTGTCTTGCTTGACGGGATGAATGAGCTGACGGTTTCCAATATCGCCATCGGTAACGGAGTCCTGTCCATCCAAGTGGAAAGAAACGATGGGGGAGAGATTGCTTGGTCCGTACTGGAGAATACAACGAATTATAAAGTTATTACTGACTAAGCCAACAGAAAGGGAGGGGAAAACGAGGATGAAAGCGATCAGATGGTTCGTAATTGTGGCCGTGATGACCGCCCTGTCCGCCAGCTTGCTGGCGGGCTGTGGCAGCGGACAGAAGAAGAGTGCAGGCGGAAAGGTAGAAATTACTTTTGCAGGCTGGGGCTCTACCCCGGAAGAAACCAAACTGTTGGATCAGGTGCTCGCTGAATTTGAACAAAGCCATCCGAATATCAAGGTGAAACGCGAAGTGATCGCCGATCAGTATATGGATGTGATCAAAACCCGTTTAATTGGCGGCAAAGGCCCGGACGTATTTTATTTGGACGCTATTGAAGCCCCGGGATTGATCGAAACGGGGGTTTTGGAACCGCTTAATCATTATGTAACCCCTGATTTTGATATGAATGATTTTGAAAAGCCAATGATTCAGGTATTCCAAAAGAACGGGAACATATACGGTTTTCCGAAGGGATATTCGACGCTTGCGCTCTTATACAATAAAAAGATGCTGAAAGCAGCGGGTGTGGAAGTTCCGACAACATGGGACGAGCTGCGGGCGGCTTCACGTAAATTAACGAAAGGAACCAAAGTGTACGGTTTCGGACAAAATCCGGAGCTTGCGCGCACATTTTTTATTGCTCAATCGTTAGGTGGACAGGTGGTTAAGAACGGCAGAGCCAACTTCACTACTCCGGAAGTGCTAAATGCTCTTCAGCCTTATGTGGATCAGCATCTGATCGACAAGACGGCAGCGCAGCCCAGTGATGTGGGAGCCGGGTGGACCGGCGAGATGCTCGGTCAAGGGAAAGCGGCTATGGTGCTGGAAGGGAACTGGGCGATCCCATTCTTGAAAAGCACCTTCCCGAACATTGACTTCGGGACAGCGGAAGTGCCGACGATTCATGGTAAAAAAGGGACGATGGCCTTTACGGTTGGATATGTGATGAATGCGGCTTCCACCAAAAAGCAGGCTTCCTGGGAGCTGATCTCCTATTTGACCGGCAAACAGGGGATGAAAACCTGGACGAGCAAAAGATTTGAGCTTCCGACCCGCAAATCAGTCGCCAAGGAGCTGGGATATGATAAAGACCCGATACTCGGACCGCTTGTTGCAGGTGCCCCTTATGCGACTGTCTGGTCAGAAGGATCTACGCTTCCAACCATATTTAATAACTTCAACAACCAATTTGTAAGCGCTTATATCGGCGAGAGACCGTTGAAGGAGGCGCTCCAGGAGGCACAGGATCAAGCCAATGGGGAAATTGAATTCCAGCTCTATGACTAAAACAGGAACGGAGGGTGCTCATCATGAAGCGGAGTGTTTCCAAAAGGGCTTTTAAAGAGGCCGCTCAAGGGTATTTGTTTCTACTGCCGACCTTGTTCGTGCTGCTCTTTTTCATTATTGGACCGATTTTTTATGCCATTTATCTTGCATTTCATAAAGTGCAACTACTTGGCGTTTCCAGCTCGGAATTTACGGGTCTGCGAAATTTCGCCCGTATCATGGTGGATAACCGGGCTCATATAGCCATCTGGAACACACTAAAATATGTCATTATCGTCGTTCCGATTCAGACCGTTCTAGCGATGGTCATGGCCGCCGTTTTGAATGCGGGCCTGAAAGGACAGAAGATATTTCGGGTCATTTATTTCCTTCCCACATTAACATCATCCGCTGTGCTGACGCTCATCTTTATGTGGATGTTCAACCAGAGTGGTCTCATTAATGAGCTATTGAGTGTGGTGGGATTGCCGACATATAACTGGCTGGGTGATCCGAGGGTGGCGCTTAATGCCATTATGGGGATGAATATTTGGTCGACGGCTCCCTTTTTTATGGTTATTTACTTGGCCGCGCTGCAGGATATTCCGGACTCTTTATACGAGGCTGCCGAATTGGATGGGGCGAACGCTTTCCAAAAATTTTGGAACATTACGATGCCCAGTTTGAGACCTGTGACCTCTTTTGTCGTCATTATGGGATTGATTGGGACGTTTCAATTGTTCGACCAGTCCTATATTTTTTCGGCGGGATCAGGCGGTCCGAACAATTCGACGCTTACCGTCGTCTTGCTGATCTATCAATATGCCTTTAAAAACCTGGGTACGATGGGGTACGCTGCTGCGTTAGCCATGACTTTGGCCGTGATCATTTTGATCGCAACGCTCATCCAGCGCAAATTTTCCAAGGAAGAATCTTTGAACTAGGGAGGGAGCATCATGAACCGTCGAATAGGCATCGGGAAAATCATATTGTATTTGATTCTCATCGGTTACGCGGCCGTTACGCTTGTCCCGTTTTTTTGGGCGCTGTCGTCGTCATTCAAACCGTTGGAAGAAATAGTGAGTGGAAAAATCAGTTTTATTCCCAAAGTTTTTACCTCGGATAATTATAAAATGATATTTATTCAGCAGCCCTTATTCGGTCGCTGGCTGTTGAACAGCCTGGTGATCGGTGTAGCGATTACTGCGCTGAACCTGCTGTTTAATTCTATGGCTGGCTATGCGCTTGCCCGCTTGAATTTTCCGGGAAAAAATCTGTTGTTCATCATCATCCTGGGTGTACTGATGATTCCGGCTCAGGTTACGATGATACCGAATTTCTTGATTCTGAAAGGCTTTGGTTGGCTGGATACGTATCAAGGAATGATCATTCCCTCCATGATCAGCGCAACGTATATTTTTATGATGCGCCAGTTTTTTGTCAGCTTTCCGAAAGAACTGGAAGAGGCCGCCGAGATTGATGGTTTAGGGAGGTTTGGCGCTTTTTTTCGCATCGTTCTTCCGTTGGCTCGTCCAGCATTGGCTGCGCAGATCATCTTTGTGTTCATGGGGTCGTGGAATGACTTTATGAAGCCGCTGATTGTGATGTCCAGCCCGGAAATGTTTACCTTGCCACTTGGGCTGAATACGTTCAAAGGTCAATATATCAGCTATTGGAATTACATTATGGCGGCTTCCATGATATCTACGCTACCGATCCTTGTTATTTATGCATTCTTTAATCGTTACTTTATTAAGGGAATCACTTTTACGGGCGGCAAATAACGAAGGTAAGGGATATCGAACCCGAACAGGGCAGATATCCCTTTTTTGATAATCCAAGAGGTTATCCAAATCTGTATGAAGAATGGTGATAAGTTAAGTGCAATCCTGGATTTTGACTGATCAGGTTATGACTATTCACAGTTGGACGTTTGGCTTTTTATTTACGATTTCGTCGTAATTACGATAGTATCTTCTTTTTGAATCCAATCTACTTTGGCCCCTAGCGTCTCGCTGATCAGCCGGAGCGGAAGATAGCCAATGCCGTTTACAGTGAAGGGAGGATTTGTGAGTTTCACAACTTCACCGTTCATCGTTGTCTGCCCGTTTTTAAGATTAATTTGCAGAGAGACGGGATTGGCTCCTGTTTTAGACTGATTAATTTCCGCTATTTTGCTGTTAAAATCATAAGTGACCTCGGCCCCCAGCTTGTCAAAAACAGAACGAAGGGGAATAAACGCCTGCCCGTTGCGGGTAATGACACCGTTACTTAGGGGGACCGGTGTATCATTGAGAAGGACGAGAATCGGCTTTTGTACAGGAACCGGCGTACTGTAGAGAAATTCATAATCCCCTATGCCAAGCTGCGCATGTTTGTTGACCCCCCAGCCCCATAGGGTGCCGTCTGTTTTTTGCATGATCACATGCCGTAATCCAGCCTGGATGCTTTGAATATTTTTGGCGAGTAATTTAAAAGGGACAGTGGACGATAATTTCTCACCTTCCAAGGACGCTTCATATACATTCCCGCCTGTCGTCAGTGCAAGGATAGAGCGTTCAACGATAAAGACGTCTTTGACATCCTTTATACCTGTTAACAATACAGGGTAATTTTCGTTGTGATAGGTTGTACTATCCGAGTAACCTGTGACCGTTTCACCCCAGAACCATAACCGTCCTTGTCGATCAATCGCGAGATTGGAACTCCCATTGGTCTTAATTATTTTGATGTCCGATAAGGCTTGAATCTGCGATGCAGATAAAGCTTCGGAGGGGGTAGCATTTTTTTCAAATACCTTGGGCCATGTCCATACAGTACCGTCTTTCTTTAAGGCTATGTTTTTGGAGATAGCAGTAATATCCTTTAATGATGGAACAGGCTCGAAGCCCTGCAAGGACCTTGTATTTTTCCATACACTTCCGTCCTTCTTCAAGAAGAGCCAGCGTTCCTCATATTGCGGTCTTTCTTCATAGTAACTATCCAACTCTGTAATCTTGTCGATGCCGGAAAGAGTTTGAAATGGGCCAAAGTTGCCACCATTTTCGATTCGATCAGCGGATAATACGGTTCCTTCGGCATTTAGGGCGAGCACATGATCATTCATAATACGCACGTCTATGATGTTTTGTAGTCCTTCCAGAGGAATGAATTTCACGGATTCAGAAATGTTGTTTCTTGGCACATACCAGGCGGAATGATCTTGTAAGGTAAATATCAGATCGCCTTCCTGGATTATATTCGAAAATGTTCTTACAACGTTGGGCTTATCTTCTACACGAGTCGGTACGGATTGATTATAGCCCCATAACCACAAGCTCCCATCGGATTGAATCAGACTCCCGGAATCATAAGAGCGAATACGGGACGTCGATTCATCTTCGGCCGCCCATGCACTGGAACTGAACAATAACAACGCGATCATACTGATTAACAGAGTACGTCTTTTCATGCGTTTTTCCTCATTTCTTCATCAATGTATATAAGGAGAATATCTACTTATCAATAGACGAAGAATTTATAGAAAAGTTTTCCAGAACAAATCAATTCCAAAAAAATAACCTCCAGAAACCCATGCTTAGACATGGATTTGGAGGTTATTTCTTAGCTCGTTATTCGGCCACGCACGATCAATAAGGTTTGCGCTTTGATTTGTCCAATTTCACTAATGAGCGCAGCCGTTTTCGCTTCATAGGCGTGTTTGACATCCAAATCTTTCAGGGAAGCAAGGTTAATTTCAACGGTGAGCAGGGCGGATTGGGCGGCAGCCTCGAACAGAATCGCGCCTATGCCGAGATCAGAAATGACATTTTTGTTGGACAGTTCCACAATACTGTAGGCACGCTGCATTCCGTCCCGGCACACTTCCAGCAAACGCATCGGCACCTCAATGGCGGCGATCACCACGGTCTGTAGGGAATGGGTTCGATAGCGTTTTTCTTCGTCTGTTTCTTTGGGCAAGCGCAATGCGGTCATGTATTGTTCAAAGGATTGAATGTCTGCGGTCATCAGTTCCTCACAGCGCGCAGACAGATTTTCCATGCTATGAATCACTTCAGTGATTTGACCATGAACATGCGCGTATTTTTCTCCTTGGGTAAGGCTGGCGGTCATGGAGGTCATAGCCGCGCCCAGTGCCGCTGCCAGTGCGGATACACTTCCTCCGCCGGGGGTAGGCGCTGCACTTCCAGCCTCTCTTAGAAAATGTCCGATGGAATCACTCCACGACAGTTCACTCATGAATAGGCCACCTCTCTGGAGTATTGTTGCAGATCTATTGCTTTGAGCAGATTCTTGTACAAAATCGCAGTTGTTAATGTGCCGACACCGCCGGGAACCGGAGAAATGGCATGTACCTTTTCCCCAACGTCTAAAGCAGCATCCCCCACTATTTTTCCCTCCAGCGTCTCGTTAATTCCCGCATCTACCAAAATCAAACCGGGATGAACCATATCCTGTGTAATCACATCAGGGCAACCGACTGCAACGAAGGCAATGTCTGCATGGCTCAAATGCTCCGCAATATCACGTGTGCCTGCATGACAGGCGGTAACGGTGGCATTTTCTCTTTGCAGCATGTGAAAAAGGGGAAGTCCCACCGTCTGTCCTATGCCGACAAGGGTGACATTTTTGCCTGCCAATGTGTGACCGTAATGTTTGAGTAGCTCAATACAGGCTTGAGGCGTAGCGGGATACAATCCGCTTTCACCTGTAACGGTAGCCAGCTTGTTGCCTGGGGTAATTCCATCAATATCCTTGTACGGGGCGATGGATTGTTTAATCGCTGAAGCGGATAGATGCTGGGGAAGAGGCAATTCCAGCATAATACCATGTACATGAGAGGCTTCGTTCAGGCTGCCGATCAGGTGAAGGAGTTCAGCTTCGCTTACATGGCGGTCAAAGGTATGAAGATGAAAGGAGATGCCCAGCTTCTCCGCTATTTTTTGCTTGGTCCGGGCGTAGTAGGCAGAGGCCGGATCGCCTTCTACCAACAGTGTTGCCAAATGAGGGCGATGCCCTTGCTGTTTCATTTGTTCTACTTTGTTACGGATCGTTGCATACACTTGCTCAGCTGCTTCTTTGGATTTCATAATGATAGCCATAGTCTGAACCTCCTCTGAATTTATCGCATGATGGAATCAACAGGGTGTCATGGTCTTGTAAAACGAAAAAAAGTATTTGCACAAGGTCGTCACGACAGACGAATCCTCTGCAAATACTTCTCCCAGGCGAACGGCACGCTTTCATTGTATGCTCCCTCGTGGTTGATTCCACTGACTTCGCCAGTCACATACAGCGTTATTTATCTTATATTTTAACAAATAATCTTCCGAAAAGAAACCCGTGAACATTTGGCAAAGAGGTCATGTTATTTGCCCATATGACAAATGTCATATTCCTGAACTGACGTTTATGACTACTTCGAACACAGGTATCCCCTTATACTGAGGTTAGATCAACATGTACGCCTGACGAGATCAAGGTACGGGCGTCATTTTAAAGGAGGATCAACATTAAGTATGACACAACTCCCATTAGCCCAATTGAAAAAAAATATGGCTCCCTATGAGAAAATAAACACGAAATCCAGCGTTCTGCAACTCATTAATACCCTGGGTCCACTGATTCTGCTATGGTATGCCGCTTATCTTAGTCTGTCGGTATCGTATTGGCTGACCCTTCCCATTACTATTATTGCTTCAGGGTTTGTTATACGAACGTTTATCATTTTTCATGATTGCGGTCATCAATCGTTCTTCAAAAGCCGCAGGCTGAATGACATTGTGGGCACGATTACAGGTATTATTACACTTTGCCCGTATGACCAATGGAAAAATAGCCACGCGATCCACCATGCAACCAGCAGTAATCTGGACAAACGGGGCACAGGTGATATGTGGGTGCTTACGGTGGAAGAGTATATAGAAGCTTCTGCATGGACACGACTGGCTTATCGTGTATACCGGAGTCCATGGGGGATGTTCGGACTCGGTCCGATCTACACTTTTTTGATTTCCTATCGCTTTAACACAAAGAAGGCAAAACGTAAGGAAAGAATAAATACGCATGTAACGAATATATCTCTAGTTGTCTTGTACGCTCTGTTGTGCTGGGCCATCGGATGGCAGAATTTTGTTTTGATACAGGCACCTATTTTTTTTGTATCAGGTGTGCTGGGAATCTGGTTGTTCTATGTACAGCATCAGTTTGAGGATTCGTATTTTGAGCATGATGAAGAGTGGAGCTATATTAATGCAGCCGTAGAAGGCAGCTCTTACTATAAGCTTCCCAAGGTGTTGCAATGGATTACGGGCAATATCGGCTTCCATCACGTTCATCATTTGAGTCCGAAAGTACCGAATTACAATTTGGAGAAGGCGCATGATGCCACCCCACAGCTTCAAAAAGCGACGACTATCACAGTGAGCACAAGTCTGCAATCTCTGAAGTTCCGGCTTTGGGATGAAAGCACGAAAACCTTTTTGACCTTTAAACAAGTGAAGCCGTTGCTCAGCAAACGTGCTGCCGTTACGAAACCCGTCCCCACACCTATTGTGAGTACGGAAAGAAAATAACTTTGTACGAAACACGGTATGATAAGATAAGGGATATAAGCTGAATTAGTGAAATGATAAAGGGTGGGCAGGATGCAAAAATGGTATCAGATTTTTCAAAGAAATACGGGACTTAACCCTTATGTATGGGTTGTCTTTTATATCCTGCCCTTCTATTATTTTAGCTCCTCATCTACAAGCCATATTGTGCTGGGTACCATCATTATTTTAGTGTTTTTTGCTTGTTATGTACTGGCTTTTGTCTCTCGGGGGTGGCTGATCTACTTCTGGACGAGTGTACAAATTGCGATATCCATTACCATGACGTTGCTATTCAGCTATATGTATTTCTCGATATTTATCGCTTTTCTGATTGGTAATATCAAAAGCAAGGCCGCATTCACTACACTGTATATTGTTCTGATGGTCTGTACCATTGGATTGATCAATTACGGCTTCGTAGCTCAAGATCCTGTTTTTATTAAGCAGCTTCCTTTTATTCTGCTGAATCTGCTTGGTGTAATCTTGATTCCGATAACCACTTTTAACCGAAATAAAAGTGATCGGCTTCAAGTGCAATTGGAGGATGCCAATAAGAAAATATCGGAATTGATTAAGCTGGAGGAGCGGCAAAGAATTGCGCGCGACCTGCATGATACTCTCGGTCAAAAGCTGTCACTCATCGGACTGAAAAGTGATTTGGCTGGCAAGCTGATGGATCAGTACCCGGAGCGGGCTCACGCTGAAATTAACGATGTTCGTCTTACGGCGAGAAGTGCGTTAAAAGAAGTGCGGGAAATGGTCACTCAGATGCGAGGTATGCGATTAGAGGATGAATTACTGCGTATTCGGCAGATTTTAAAGGCAGCTCACATTGAATTCACCTTGGAGGGCGACCCAAAGCTGGAGCATACGTCTTTGATGAACGAGAATGTGCTTAGTATGTGCATGAAAGAGGCGGTGACCAATGTGGTGAAGCACAGTGGCGCTACAGCCTGCTCCATTACCATTGAGCCGTCTCGTAAGGAGCTGACCCTTCGGATTCAGGACAATGGAGTCGGCGTTACGGGAGAAAGTGCAGCCTTTCGGGGGAATGGTCTGCAAGGGATGAAGGAAAGGCTCGAATTTGTGAACGGCTGTATGGAACTGCGTTCAGATCAGGGAACGGCCCTGATTATTAAAGTGCCGAATATTACTGAAAAGCCAAATGAGGAGGTGGGGCCATGATTCGAATCGTCATTGCGGAAGACCAGCGTATGCTGCTGGGTGCTTTGGCCTCCCTGCTGGACTTGGAAGAGGACATGAAAGTAGTCGGAAAAGCAAGCAACGGGGAAGAGGCTTTAGAGCTGGTCAAGCTGCATCAGCCGGATATATGCATCATGGATATCGAAATGCCAATCAAGAGCGGATTGGATGCGGCTGAGGAACTTAAGGGATTGAATTGCAAGGTGCTGATTCTGACCACATTTGCCCGTCCCGGATATTTTGAACGGGCCATCAAGGCAGGCACGCACGGTTATCTGCTCAAGGACAGTCCCAGTGAAGAACTGGCTTCCTCGATTCGAAGTATTATGGCAGGCCGTCGCATTTATGCTCCGGAGCTGGTCGATGATGCTTATGCGGAAGTTAACCCGCTGACCGAGCGTGAGAAGACCGTCTTGTCGCTCATTGCTGATGGGAAGAACACTAAAGAGATTGCCGGTGAGCTATACCTGACGACAGGAACGGTGCGCAATTACATTTCAGTCATTCTGGATAAGTTGGGTGTCAGCAATCGAATTGAGGCGATTACGCGTTTTAATGAAAAAGGCTGGTTTAAATAAGCGTAAGGCATAAATGTTCAAGGAGAAACAGGGAAGCTATGAAGGAAGACATAGCGTCTCTGTTTTGTTGTTTTATCGGAGGATACATAAGAGAAAGTATATGCCTTTATCCTACTTCCTTGTGATACAATAGGATAGCTATCCAGGGGATGGACCGAAGTACAAGGAGGAACTGAACTACATGAAACAAGCCCCATTTATAGCTGTTGAAGGGCCGATCGGAGCAGGGAAAACGACGTTGGCTTCCATGCTTTCAACGGAGCTGCATATGCCGATTATTAAAGAGATTGTCGAGGAGAACCCGTTTCTCGATAAATTTTATCAAAATATAGATGAGTGGAGCTTCCAACTGGAAATGTTCTTTCTCTGCAATCGGTACAAGCAACTGGAGGATACCGGCCTGCAATATATCGAGAAGGCACAGCCTGTTATTTCCGACTATCATATTTATAAAAACCTCATTTTTGCTGAGCGGACCCTAAAGGGTGTGAAACTTGAAAAATATCGCCAAATCTATCATCTGCTCACCGACGATATGCCTAAGCCGGACGTGATCATATACATTAAAGCCGATCTGGATACGTTGCTGGGCAGAATTCGCAAACGGGCGCGCTCCTTTGAACAGGAGATGGACCCGGCCTATCTGGAGCAACTTATTATCGATTATGATAAAGGCATGCAATTTCTCGCCAAACAGGCTCCTTTTCCCAAGATATTGACCGTTAACGGGAATGAGATTGATTTTGTAGAAAACCGAGCACAATTTGAACTGATTGTTTCCGATGTAAAGGAGCTTATACAATGAATAATTACAACATCCCCGCGAATGCCCTGATTACGGTAGCGGGTACGGTAGGTGTGGGTAAATCCACGCTGACGGGGGCTCTGGCTGAACGCCTTGGCTTTAAAACCTCCCTGGAGAAGGTAGATCATAATCCTTATCTGGAGAAGTTTTATCATGATTTCGAAAGATGGAGCTTTCATCTGCAAATTTATTTTCTGGCCGAGCGCTTCAAGGAGCAAAAAAACATCTTCTTGTCCGGCGGAGGCTTTGTGCAGGACCGTTCGATTTATGAGGACACAGGAATTTTTGCGAAAATGCATGCCGACCAGGGGACGATGAACCCTACGGATTATGAAACGTATACCAGTCTGTTTGAGGCGATGGTGATGACGCCATTTTTCCCGCACCCGGATGTACTGGTCTATCTGGAAGGCAGCTTGCCATCCATACTGAGCCGGATCGAGGAGCGCGGCCGTGAAATGGAGATCCAGACAGAGCGATCTTATTGGGAGCAAATGTATCGCAGATATTCCAATTGGATCAACGAGTTCGATGCCTGTCCTGTGCTGCGTCTGAACATTGATGAATATGACGTGCATGACCCAGCCTCCATGGATGCCATTTTGGTAGAGGTAGGCAAGGTGATTTCTAAAAAATAAAAATTGTTGACCGTCCGTGAGGACGGTTTTGACTTTTTGTTTAAGCGCATTTTCGGAAGCGAGGAAAATCGTGATGTGCTTTTAACTTTTCTAAATCGTACCTTTGAGGAAGCGGGGAAACCTCCATTAACGGAAATTGTACTTTTGAATCCGTATACGGATAAGGACGCACCGCGTGATAAGCAGTCTATTTTGGATATTCGGGCCAGAACGTCGGAAGGTCAGCTCATTAATGTGGAGATGCAGCTTTTCAATAAGTATGACATGGATAAACGAACTTTGTTTTATTGGAGTAAGCAGTATGCAGGACAATTGTACGAAGGCCAATCCTATAAGCTGCTGAGAAAGTGTGTAACGATCAACATTTTGAATTATTCCTTCCTACCGAACAGCCGTTATCATAATGTGTTTCATTTGGCAGAGGACCGTACGGGCATCCCGTTTAGTGATGATATGGAGTTGCATTTTTTGGAACTGCCCAAACTGGATGAGCACGAGATTCCGGCTGGTAGCGGTGGCTTGGTCAACTGGCTTCTGTTTCTAAAGGGAAGTAATCCATCTCAATGGGAGGTACTAGCCATGAATGAACCCGGTTTGAAAAAGGCGATGACTACGCTGGAGTTTCTAAGTCAGGATAAAGAGGCGCGTTTACAGTATGAAGCCCGACAAAAGTACCTGCATGATGAGGCTTCCATGATCGAAGGCGCAAGGGAAGAAGGCTTGAAACTAGGTAAGGCAGAGGGGAAGGCTGAAGGTAAAGCAGAAGGTAAAGTTGAAGGAGAGCGCCAGAAGGCAATTGAAATCGCACGAAATATGCTGAATATGGGGCTTGAAATTGAAGTGATTGTAAAAGCATCTGGCTTATCCGAGTCAGAGGTGCGTTCGCTGAAAGTATAAATCAGAAACAACATACAAGGACTGTGGTACAATCAGAATGAATTGGCTGATGACCGCAGTCTTTTTTTGTCGAATAGATTATCTCCAAGGACGAAGTATGCTTAACTGTATAGTGGACAAGCTTAGGCTAGAATGCGAGAATGGATACATATTTTAAATGTAAATTACTCACGGGGAAGGATGGGATACTGTGATACGTTTTGGTATTGTTGGAACCAACTGGATAACGGAGAGGTTTATTCAAGCCGCGGTAGAGACGGACGAATTTGCCCTGACGGCGGTATACTCACGAACAGAGGATAAAGGCAAAGCTTTTGCTGCCAAGAACAACAGCCATCCGGAGGTATTTACAGACTTAGCGCAAATGGCTGCAAGTGATCAGGTGGATGCCGTATACATTGCCAGTCCCAACTCCTTGCATGCGGAGCAGGCGATTGTGTGTATGAATCACGGAAAGCACGTACTGTGTGAGAAGCCGTTTGCCTCCAATGCAACGGAGGTGCAGAGCATGATTGAGGCTGCGCGCAACAATGATGTTTTGCTAATGGAGGCCATTAAATCTACGCTTATGCCAAACTTTAAAATTGTTAAAGACCATATGTATAAAATAGGCCGTGTTAGGCGTTATTTTGCAAGTTATTGTCAATATTCATCACGTTTTGATGCTTTTAAGCAAGGAAAAGTGTTGAATGCCTTTAATCCGGCTTTTTCGAATGGCTCATTGATGGACCTTGGGGTTTATTGCCTGTATCCTATGGTGGCATTGTTCGGCAAACCGGAGGAAGTTCGCGCGGTTGGTGTGCTCCTGTCCTCTGGTGTAGATGGGGAAGGCAGCATCGCTATGCGATATCCGGATATGGATGCCGTCGTGATGCATTCCAAAATTACCGATTCATATTTACCTGCCGAAATTCAGGGTGAAAATGGAACGATGGTGATTGATAAAATTAGCCAACCGTATGAGGTGAAAATTCATTATCGGGACGGCACGATTGAGGATTTGACGAAAGCACAAACGCGCGAACCGATGTATTATGAAATTCAGGAGTTTATTGATCTGATTAAAAGCGGAGAACGCAATAGCTCCATTAATTCACTGGAATGTTCACTCGCAGTCGCCGAAGTGATGGAGGATGCAAGACAGCAGATCGGCCTTCGCTTTGAAGCGGATTTGAAAGATACGACTGCACGTTAGTTGGCTAGTGATTTGACGATACTCTTGAACAGGGAAACAGGGCTGCCGGTTTTGCAAACTTTGCAAACATCCGGTCGGCCTTATTTGGTTTTGTATGCCCAAAAGTGTAAGCGGCTGTGATCACAGGAGGATGAAGGATGTATTCATTTTTATTGACAGATTCTCCTTCTTATCTTAAGGTGTTAACCATACGATATATAGTTAAATAATCCCACCTCCGGTATAAACGGAGCCAAGGGAGCTTTTTTTAGGCTATAATTCCGATTAATTCAACCGGATTACTAAAAAAGTGGGAACGCAGAGGTTCAGATGTAAGGAGGTAAGCAGGTTTGATTAAGTTTGAACAGGTCAGCAAAATATTTTCTTTACCCAATCGAAAGGTAAGTGCTTTGGAAAACGTTACATTATCCGTTGGAAAAGGAGAGATTTTCGGCGTCATTGGCTTCAGTGGAGCAGGTAAAAGCACGTTGTTACGGCTTGTAAATTTGCTGGAGCGTCCCTCGGAGGGGCGAATTGTCGTGAATGATCAGGATATTACCCGGATACGCCCCAAGGAGCTAAGGGATTTAAGAAGGCGGATCGGGATGGTGTTCCAGACTTTTAATTTATTCAATTCGCGTACCGTGTATGGGAATCTGGCTTATCCACTGAAGCTGGCTAAACTGCCAAAGGCGCAGATTGATGCTCGTGTTAAGGAACTACTGCGATTTGTAGGGCTGGAGGATAAGGCAGATTCGTATCCAGAGCAGCTATCTGGCGGTCAAAAGCAACGGGTTGGCATTGCCAGAGCGCTGGCAAATTCGCCGGATATTCTGATATGTGATGAAGCGACCTCGGCACTCGACCCAGAGACGACAGAAGATATATTAAAGCTGCTGAAAAAAGTCAATGAGGAGTATCAGATTACGATCTTACTCATTACCCATGAAATGAACGTGATCCGTAGTATCTGTGACCGTGTCGCGGTGATGGAGAATGGCAGGGTGATAGAACAGGGCAATGTGTTCGATGTATTCGCCAATCCACAGACGAAAACGACGAGAAATTTTATTCGCTCAGTGCTGAATGATCAGCTATCACCCAAGCTGCTGAG
This sequence comes from Paenibacillus sp. LT-B23, assembly GCF_059417685.1. Taxonomy (NCBI): domain Bacteria; kingdom Bacillati; phylum Bacillota; class Bacilli; order Caryophanales; family Paenibacillaceae; genus Paenibacillus; species Paenibacillus sp. LT-B23. The sequence continues at coordinate 61,242 of NZ_JBSQBM010000018.1, forward strand.
CAAGATTCGGGAGCACCATGCCGGACGGCTGTACAGACTTATTTTTCGGGATGGGGCGACAAGTGAACCCGTGCTGTCGAGGGCTACACGCAAATACAATCTGGATTACAACATCGTATACGGCAGCATTAATGAGCTACAGGGTGCGCTGTTCGGCAGCCTCATTGTGGAGTTGATCGGAGCCGAAGACGAGGTTGATAAGGTCGTGGAAGAACTGCGAACGACGGTGGAAGTCAGGGAGGTCGTCGATCATGAGAGTTAATTGGGATACATTTTGGCTGAAGGTGGTGGAGGCTACAGGAGAAACGCTTCTGATGGTTGTCGTCACGCTGGTTTTCGCCAGTATTTTGGGGCTTGTCATTGGTTTGTTGTTGTATGTGACACGCAAAGGGAGCCTGTTTGAAAACAAATTTGTATTTATGCTTTTGAATTTGCTGATTAATATCATCCGGCCGATTCCGTTTATTATTTTCTTGGTTGCGATTAGCCCGTTTACGCGTTTAGTTATGGGGACCACCATTGGAACCTCGGCGGCTATTTTCCCCATGACCATTGTAGCGGCCTTTGCTGTAGCGAGGATTGTGGAAAATAATCTGGTTTCCATCGATCCGGGGATGATTGAAGCGGCCAAGGCGTTGGGGGCGACTCCTTATCAGATCATCACGGATGTGCTGATTCGGGAAGCGTTGGGGCCTTTAATTCTCGGCCTGACGTTTATTACGGTGGCATTGATTGACTTCTCTGCAATGGCAGGCACCGTGGGCGGGGGAGGTCTGGGGAATCTGGCGATGACCTATGGTTATCAACGGTTCGATACCTCGGTAATGATTGTCACGATTGTTTTGCTGATCATTTTTGTACAGGTTGCCCAGTATGCGGGGAACTACCTGTCACGTAAATTTTTACGACGCTGATTTGAAAACAGGCATCATACATAACGATTAAAGGGGAAATGGATATGAGAAAAATAATTTGCTTGGGTTTGCTCGCTATTCTTAGTGTATCTCTTCTTTCTGCGTGCTCGGCTAACGGTTCAGGGTCAGGTGCAAATGACAAGGTGCATATTAAAATCGGGGTTTCCGGGTCGGAAGACACATATTGGGATGTGCTCAAGAAGAAAGCGGAGGCTAAAAATATTGAAATCGAGCTGATCAGCTTTTCGGATTACACGTTGCCCAACAAGGCGCTTGCCAATAAAGAGGTGGATTTGAACTCCTTTCAGCACTTGGCCTTCCTCAGTCAGTTCAACGTGGAAAATGATCTGAACATCGTTCCCATTGGTGCAACGGTCATTGCTCCGATGGCGCTGTACTCCGAAAAATTCAAAAACGTATCGGAACTTCCTGACGGCTCCAAAATTGCTATACCGGATGATCCCTCCAATCAGGGACGTGCTTTGAAACTGCTCCAGTCTGCCGGGCTGATTGAATTGAAGAAGGATGCAGGCTTGTATCCAACTACGGATGAGATTGAAGGCAATCCGAAAAAGCTGGAGATCGTACCTGTCGTCGCCCAACAGACGCCACGTGTGTTGTCTGATGTAGCAGCTTCGGCTGTGAATAGCGGTGTCGCTACAGATGCCGGGCTCAAGCTGGACGCGTCCATTTACAAGGATGATGCAAGTAGCGAGGAAGCGAAGCCTTATGTTAACGTATTTGCCGCCCGTGCAGAGGATAAGGACAATGCAGCCTACCAAACGATTGTGGATTTGTACCATGATCCGGAGGTCGCGGAGGCTGTAAAACAGGATTCCAAAGGAGCCAACGTAGTGGTAGACCAGTCTGCCGAGGAGCTACAGGCTACATTGGATAAGCTGGTGGCGGATGTCAAAGCGCAAAAGAAGTAAGGGCGTTTGAAAAATATAATTGAAAGCATATTATTCTAAAAAAGAGGAGAGATTGCGATGAGTGCAACGAATACGGTGGATACACACAAGCAGCGGATTATAGAACAAATCGAGGGTTCCCGAACACTCTATACGGAGACAAGCCGATTTATTCATGCCAACCCTGAAATCGGCAATCAGGAATTTCAAGCTTCCAAGGTACTGACGGATATTTTGCAGCAGGCGGGTTTTGAGATAACTCGTAACGTAGCGGGTCACGAAACGGGATTTGTTGCTCGTAAGGCTTCGACCCGACAAGGTCCTAAAATCGGATACCTGGCGGAATATGATGCGTTGCCTGGCCTGGGCCATGCTTGCGGTCATAACATTATCGGAACGGCGAGTACGGCTGCCGCCATCGCTTTGGGACAGGTGATTGACAAGACGGGAGGCGAGGTGTATGTATTCGGCACTCCGGCAGAGGAAGGTGGGCCTAATGGCAGTGCGAAGGGAAGCTTCGTAAAGCATGGGCTGTTCGAAGGGATTGACGCTGCGCTGATGGTTCATCCGTCTGGTGTAACCCGGCTGACTTCGCCAAGCCTGGCGGTTGACCCGCTGGACTTTCATTTTTACGGCAAAGCTGCTCATGCAGCCGGATCACCGGAGCAAGGGATTAATGCGCTGGATGCGGTTCTTCAATTGTTCAGCGGCATCAATGCCTTGCGTCAGCAGCTTCCCACCGATGTACGGATTCACGGCATTATTACGCATGGGGGAGACGCGCCCAATATTATCCCGGATTACGCATCGGCGCGCTTTTTCATTCGGGCAAGCACTTGGCAGCGCACGGAAGAGGTTTCCGCGAAGGTTCGCAATATCGCAGAAGCTGCTGCATTGGCAACAGGGGCTACTGTGAAGATTGAACGTTTTCAAAATGAAGTACGTGATTTCATTCTGAACGATACGCTGGATGAAGTTGTAGGCCGGGAGCTGGAAGCGCTAGGGGAACAATTGGATCGTAGACCCCGTGGCGGAATCGGCTCGACGGATGCGGGTAATGTAAGCCATGTCATTCCGACTGCGCATGCCTACATTAAAATCGGACCGGATGATCTGATCGCTCATACGGTGGAATTTCGGGAAGCGGCTGGCTCTGTCAAGGGAGAGGAAGCCTTAGTGACTGGCGCGAAGGCGTTAGCCTTATCGGGGTTGCAGCTCCTGGTAGATGAAGCGCTGCTGGCCGCGGTAAAAGAAGATTATAAACGTACGCATTCAGCGGCACAATAAGCATCATCGATGATGTAAAGCAGAGCGATCTATATGAATAGTATAAAAGGATATCCTACAGTCTTGTTGGCTGCATGGATATCCTTTTTCATTTTTTTATGGGACGTCTGCTGCTGTGCTTGTAATACTTATGCCCTGTTCGGAAGCTGGTAAAACGTACATAATGCTATTAACAGGTTCAACGTTTAAAGGTTGTCCACATGATGAACGGAGCGTTCATTTTGAACATTGCCGGTATTCAATAAATCGCCAGGTTCAATAAGAGCAACGTAAGCCTCTTCTTCTGCAAAAGGCATATGCTCTACGCCTTTAGGGATAACCACCATTTCACCTTCGTTCAGGTGTATATCCTTATCGCGTAGTTTTATAGTCAATTTCCCTTTAATGACAAGGAATAATTCGTCGGATTCATCATGGTGATGCCATAGAAATTCACCTTTGACTTTAACGATTTTAACGGCTGAATCATTTACATTGGCAACGATGCGGGGGCTGTAATATTCTTGAATCTGATCAAATTTGGACAACAAATTTACCTTTTCAATCATGAAAGATCCCTCCTCTAGTAGATGCTGCAATAGTATAGCAGAGAGACGGATAAGTGGCTAGAGATTTCCAAGCAAAATATAGGAGGCTGAAACGATGGCTTATCAAGAAATCAACGGAGTGCGCGTGTGGGGAGTACCCGATTCAGGGGCGTTATCTCAAGCCCGTACTTGTGCCGAGAACGGTAATGTGATTCAAGCGCTGCTGATGGCGGATCATCATAAAGGCTACAGTCAGCCGATTGGTGGCGTGATGGTATATGACGGACAAATTTCACCTTCGGGTGTCGGGTATGATATCGGATGCGGAAACAAGGCGGTTAGGACCAAGCTGTCCGCAGCAGATATTTTGCCACGTATTTCATCCATTATGGATGAGATTGCACGTCATATTTCCTTTGGAGTAGGTCGTATAAATGCGGTTCAGGTAGACCATGAGCTGTTCGATGACCCGGATTGGGCAGTATATGCTGCGGTTGGGAAACAGGAGCATGACAAGCTGAAATCCTTGGCGAGAGACCAGTTGGGTACGGTGGGGAGTGGTAATCATTTTGTTGACGTATTCGTGGAGGAAGCGACAGGTCAGGTCTGGATTGCGAATCATTTTGGGAGCCGGGGCTTTGGACACAAAACAGCAAGCGGATTTCTAAATTTGGCGGCAGGACGGGAGTTTCTCGGAAAAGCGCCAGGAGAGCATATGGATCAACCGCCGGTGCTGCTGGACATGAATAGTGAGTTGGGGGATATGTACTACCGTGCGATGCGGCTTGCCGGACGTTATGCTTATGCGGGACGGGATTATGTGATAGAACAGGTGCTTGGTATAATGGGCACCGAAGCGGACTTTGCCGTGCATAATCACCATAATTACGCATGGAAAGAGCAGCATGATGGACGTGACACGATTGTAGTCCGCAAAGGTGCTACTCCCTCGGCTCCTGGCCAAACGGGTTTTATTGGTGGAAGCATGGGTGATATTTCGGTGATTGTACGCGGTAAGGATACGGTAGAAAATCGCGATTCCTACTATAGTACAGTTCATGGTGCAGGACGCATTATGAGCCGTACGCAGGCAGCCGGTAAAATGAACTGGAAAACCCGTACGCGCAGCGGCGGTCAGATTACGGACTTGCAGATGAAGGAGGCCGTACAGGACTATGGTGTCGAGCTGCGCGGAGCGGGTACGGATGAAAGCCCGTTCGTTTACCGCAAGCTGCGCGAGGTGCTGGACGCTCATGCTGAGACAGTGGAGGTTCTGCATGAGCTCAAGCCTATTGGAGTATGTATGGCGGGGGCGAATGAGTTCGATCCGTATAAGGACTAATGAAAAGATTTAGTAATAAAAAGAGACTATATCCGGCAGAAACGATCATTCGCCGGATATAGTCTCTTTTTATTATTATAGTAACTTTAAGTCTTACAGTTGGTCCGCAAACAGTTGTTCCTTGATATAAGAGACCGGCATTTCCTGGCCTGTCCACAGCTCGAAAGCAAGTGCGCCCTGCCACAGCATCATGCCCAGACCGTTAATGGCGGTTGCACCTACGGATTCGGCTTGTTCCATCAGCTTGGATTTAGCCGGGCTGTATACTACATCGGTCACGATCAGATCGGAACGAAGCATGGACACATCTTCAATCACACTTTTGCCTTCCAGCGGTTTCATGCCAACGCCTGTACCGTTAGCGAAGATATGACTTGTGCGGATCTCTTCACGTAATTGTTCTTGATCCTCCAGAGGATATATATTTGCTTTGACTTGGGTGTGTTTCATATCTTCATTAATAATACGGACATTTTCTTCTGCACGGGCAAAGAACTGATCATTACGGGCAAAGATTGAAATTTCAGCCAGACCTGCTTGAGCCGCTTCAATAGCAATCGGAGTAGCAGCGCCGCCAGAGCCGACGAGTGTCATTTTTTTGCCGTTCAGATCAATGCCGTGTTCACGCAGGTTGCGAACATAACCGGATCCGTCTGTACTGTAACCTTTCAGTTTACCATCCGTATTCACAACGGTATTGACTGCTCCTGTAAATTTTGCGCTGTCGTCCAATTCGTCAAGGTACTGTAAAATAGCTGTTTTGTTAGGCATAGATACGTTATAACCGCGCATGTTCAGAGCACGCATCCCCCGTACTACTTCTTCCAGTTGTTCGTTTCCTACTTCAAAGGCCATATACGCGTTGTTCAGGCCCAGTTTTTCAAACGCAAGATTATGCATAGCTGGGGACAAAGAATGTCCGATCGGTGTAGCAAGCAGTCCTATTAATTGTGTTCTTCCGTCAATACGTCCAGCATTTTTCATGATATAAGCCTCCAAGTAATCTTTGTAGTTTAATGAAACACTTTTTTATATCGATAAGCAACAAACACGGCCAGCAAAATACTAACTACGGCAATCGCAATATCCAGAATGAACACGGAAGTAATTCCGAGGCTCTTGGACATGCCCCCGGTAGCTAACGGCATCAGGATAAACGAAAGACTGGCTGCAATGTTCACGAGAGAAGTCGTAGTCCCTTTGTTTTTGCGGAAGAATTCCGTCATAACGGTGAGAGCAATTTGGAATATACCTGCGGTAGACAATCCGATTAAGAACGAACTGATTATCGTAGCGGCAGGATTGTGCCAAGTAATTAAAGCCAGCAAGGAAAGCAGGGCAATAAACGGATACACAATCATGACAGTAACCGGTTTAATGAATCTGCCAAGTACCACGGCTAACAGAATAACGGAAACCAGCGAACCTATACTATAGTAGCTCAACAGTTTAATAGCACTGGCTTTCTCCATACCCAAAGCCTCTTGCCCGAAGGTAGGAAGCCATAGCTGCACGACCATGAACAATACAGTGGAAGTAAACCCGATAATGATCAGAGAAAGACCCTCTTGCCAAAACTTAGGCTCACTGCGGAATGTATCCACGGATTGAGCAGCCTTGGTTGTAGCCTTTTGTTCCTCCATTTTGTGATTGGGAAAGGCTGTCGTCGATAAGAAGATACCGCTCAGCAGATAAATACCTGCCGGAATAAAGAAGGAGTAGCCATAGAACATATTGTGATCGATAAAGAATGCAATCATGAACGGAATAACAATGGCACCGATAGAAACGGATGCTTTGACCAAGACCGTTGCAGAGCCGGCTTTTTTTCCGAACCCTTCAATTAATGCGGGATACGTTCCCGAATCCATCATGGAGTTACAAAGCCCTGCGATAATAGCAAATACGAAAGCCAACGTATAGTTGGGTGCAAGGGGAATACCGATCAGGAAAATTAAATAAGCAAATGATGCAATCACAACGAGCGGCTTTCTTCCGTATTTGTCTGACATTTTCCCGGCTACCCCGAGAGCCAGCAGCTTACCGATCCCGATCGCTGACACCAGATAGCCGATGGCTGCTTTATCCGTGTTCAATTGCACGGTCAGGAAGCTCATATTCGAGGAGAGGATAACATTGATCATACCCAGAAGAAAATAGTTGATGTAAAGCCCTGTTGCCATTCTGATATAAGGATTTTTCATGAGTATAGCTCCCAACTTAATTTTTAGATCAATGGCTTAGTAGTGAAATTATTCACATTGTTTCTGTGTCTTTATTATATAAGGAGTGATATTATAAATCCAATGCATATTTCTATCGTTTTTCATAGTTTAGGTCTATAATTTAAAATATAAATTAAAGAAGGGAATTACATAATTATGAACCTGAAGCACTTACAATATTTTCGTGTACTTGCAGAGATGGAGCATTATACCCAAGCAGCTTTACGACTATGTATTACTCAACCTAGTTTAAGCCATGCGATTTCAGAATTAGAAAAGGATCTGGGGGTTCATTTGTTTGAAAAGCAGGGGAGGAATATTCGGCTGAACAAATACGGACGATTTTTCCTGAAATATGTGGAGCATGCGATGGATGAATTGGAGAAGGGAGAGCACAACTTGCGGGAATTGGTTAGTCCAAGCCATGGGAATGTGGATTTGGCGTTCATTTACACGTTAGGCTCGCACTTCATTCCAGCGATTATTCAGGCCTTCTCCGCCTCGGATGCCCGTAAAGATATATCCTTTTCTTTTCACCAAGGGAACACGAACGATATTATCCAGGGCTTGAAGCAGGAGCATTACGATGTGGCGTTCTGTTCTCACATGGAAAATGAACCGGACGTTGAATTCATTCCGCTGGCTCAGCAGGAGCTGGTCGTTATTGTTTCACCAGATCATCCGCTGGCTTCGCTGGACCAAATCGATCTCAAGGATACGGCAGCTTATCCTTTTATCTTTTTTAACAAGAAAAGCGGTATACGTCCCATTATTGAAAATCTATTCGCCAGAGTAGGAGTTACTCCAGAGATTATTTGCGAGATTGAAGAGGACACGGCGATGGCAGGGCTGGTATCTGTGAATTACGGAATTGCGGTCATGCCCCGAATTTCATCGTTGGATTATTTTAACGTCAAAACATTGCCTATTGTTAATCCCGAATACGAGCGTTTTATCTATCTGGCGAGCATCAAAAACAGGTATTTATCCCCGGCTGTAGTGGACTTTCGGAACTTTGCACTAAGCTACGGTGAGGAATTTTATTTGAAAACGCATCAGCGTGTCTAAATGTGTGTCTCGCAATATTTAAACTTGATAAATTTAAAAATGTGTTCTATACTTCATCATCGACACAGATGATGTGAAATGATTCACATTAGTGGCACCACAAGACTTACTCACAAAAGCAGGTGAATTCACGATGAAACGTTCTCCTTTTCCAGTGGCGTCCGGCCTTTATGTAAACTATCTTCTGTTTGGTATGTTTAACATTATGCTGGCGTCACACATGTCCTTTTTAACCGAGCATTTGCATACAGATCAGGCGGGAATCAGTCTTCTGGTATCCGCAATGGGATTTGGCAGGCTGTTTACGCTGTACATATCCGGGGTGCTTTCCGACCGTTATGGTCGCAAGCCGTTTATTGTGGCCGCAGGGCTACTAATGGCCGTTTTTTTGGTTGGGATACCGCTAAGCTCCAGCTTTGAAATTGCGATGATGCTGGCTGTACTGGCAGGCGTAGCGAATTCTTTTCTCGATTCAGGCACCTATCCAGCTCTGATCGAAGCTTTTCCCCAATCCTCCGGTTCGGCTACCGTGTTGGTGAGAGGTTTTATATCCATCGGAGCGGCGTTTTTACCGTTAATGATTATCTTTTTTATGAATCACGATATTTTTTACGGATTCTCATTCTTTTTACCGGCACTCATATTTGCTCTGAATGCGATTTACCTGTTCAAAATGAAATTTCCAGACATGCGGGTTCAGGCGCCCAAGGAGCCAGTTCACGATACTACCGTGTCTGACATGGAACAAACGGTGGATCTAAAATCAAATGACCGGAGCAAGCCGCGCTTCTGGCAGGAAGGACTGTGCCTTATTGTTCTCGGCTTTACCGGGCCTACTTTGCTGTACATCGTTCAGTTGTGGCTGCCTACTTTTGGACAGCAGTTTATCGGTATGACTGAATCAGAGTCCCTGAGGTTATTAGTCTATTACAATGTCGGTTCTCTCGTATCCGTATTTGTATTGGTGATTGTGTTAAGAAAGTGGATCAAACCTGTTCACATTATTCTTATTTATCCATGCATTTCTTTGTTGGCTTTTGGAGCATTGCTCCTTTTCAAATCACAGGCTGCTGCCATTATTAGCTCATGTGTCATCGGGTTTTCCATTTCGGGTGTGCTTCAGCTGACATTGACCGTGATGAGTGAATTTTTCAGTCAACGTAAAGGACAGATTACGGGATTTATTTACACGGCAACTTCTCTGTCATACACGGTCATTCCTGTGTTTACGGGGTTCCTTTTGAAACATTCCCAAATATCCAGTGTGTTCATGCTGGCTATTATTGTGAATGTGTTGGGTATGGTGCTGGCGGTATTTGTTAATTTCCGATACAGTACAGTTTTTCCAGCGAATCGCAAGTTGCCCTCCAAAATCGCGCTGGAAACGGAATAGTAGGACAGGCTGAACCTAATCATCAGCTGGCTTATTCAGAATGCGTTATACTATGAAATATTGTAAATGCTCGATTTAAAACTATGATTTGGGAGTGAGTTAGATATGGAAAAAATCGTTAAGGTGAAAGATGTTCTGATTGGTGAAGGCGCACCTAAAATCTGTGTTCCGATGGTGGGAGAAACGTTGGAGCAACTGAAGGAGGAGGCTACCCATTTGCGTACACTCGACCTGGATATCGTGGAGTGGAGAGTCGATTTTTTCGAGCATGTAGAGGATTTGGAGAAGGTTAAGGCTGCCTTGATTGAAATCCGGTCCATCTTGGCGAATATTCCGCTCGTCTTTACGTTCCGCAGCGCTCGGGAAGGCGGGGAAAAGGAAATCAGTACGGCGAGTTATGTGGAGTTGAACCGCACGGCAGCCGAAACGGGACAGGTAGATATCATTGATGTGGAGCTTTTTAATGACGAAGCCGATGTGAAGGCGCTGGTGGAAGCTGCGCATAAGCATAACGTATCCGTGATTATATCCAACCACGATTTCCAGAAGACACCGCCGAAGGAGGAAATCGTATCTCGGTTGCGTAAGGCGCAGGAGCTGGGAGGCGATCTGCCTAAAATAGCAGTTATGCCAACAAATACGGCCGATGTACTGACCTTGCTGGATGCCACGCGTACCATGGCAGAGGAATATGCAGACCGGCCTATTATTACGATGTCGATGGCGGGAAAAGGTGTTGTGAGCCGTCTGACCGGAGAGCTGTTTGGTTCGGCTTTAACCTTTGGTGCGGCTAAGAAAGCTTCCGCGCCGGGGCAGATTCCTGTCACTGAACTGAGAGAGATATTGACGGTACTGCATAGTCATTCTTAAAAGACGCATGGCATTACTGCCAGCAAGCAAGGTACCCGCAGTGAACAAAAAAGGAAGGCCTCCCATGTGATTAGCATGCTGGAGCCTTCCTTTTTGTAACTCTAATTCAATCCACGGGTAGGTTCATACAACTCCCAACCCAGATTTAGAGTTTGGATAATATAGTCTGCGACTTCTTCCGCATCCAACTGATCCGTATCGATCTTGGAGTGATTCACCGCGTAAATGTCCTGTCTGGAACGGAAAAGAGCTTCGATTTCCTCCAAATTCTTGTTTTGCAGATTGGGACGGGTATCGATGAGCATCTTGAGTCGATCCTTCCAGGATTCCCAATTTAAATCTAAAAAGAAGACGATAGATGAAGCTAGACAAGCCTGTTTAACCTCTTCTTGTAAAAAAGCACCGCCGCCAACCGAAATGACTTTCAATCGAGTATTGCTGCATAGTTTGAGAATATGGTCTTTTTCAATCTCGCGGAAACCTTTTTCTCCATATGTTTTGAAAATTTCTGTTGTCGGCATGTTGTACTCTTGTTCAATCTCCTGATCAATATCCACAAAGTCCCGATACAGCTTGCGCGCGAGATGGGAACCGATCGTTGTTTTGCCTACACCCATAAAGCCAATGAGCACAATATTCTGTTCTCTTAATGGGATCTCTCTCTTGTTTTGCACCATAACCACTCTCTTCTCACCAGTAATGTTGAGATGTAACGCTTCAAAGCACTAAATACATTATACGTTCATCAAACGTGTCATTCAATAGTATAGATCACATCAAAAACGAGGTATAGGACGAAAGTGGTTCTTATTGCCATTTTGGTGATGTAGAGCATGCAAACGAGACTTAGATCATGAAGTCCATTAATGCATAATTTGACGAAAAATAAATTTACACAAGCATAATAAAGTCAATATTGTGTATTTAGTTGAAAAAAAGGACATATTTTGCCGAAAAATATATTGAAATTACTGGAAGTTGGATTATAATAGAGTTATGCAAATTGTAAATGAAATCGCTGTATTTACAATTTGTGTTTAATTAAATTCATGCGATTTGATAACTTTGAACCAAATACCAAGCATACATATGTAAATAATAATATATATTTCACAGACGTGTATCGGTCAATGGGTTCATTGTACGAAGGTGGTGATACGGTCTACGCGCTCTAGTCAACGAAGAATTGTGAGACAGAAATAAAAAAATATCTTCGAGAGGGATGAATTGAAATGAACACAAGCACAGCTAAAGTATTGAAAAAAGGAATGGGTATCTTTTTATCAGGTATGTTGGTTGCTTTATTCGTCGGTAATTATTCTGCTCATGCAGCTCCAGAAGTCGTTAGTAAAACCATTCTTGTAAAAGCCGGAGAAGTATACGATGGTAAGGGGAAGACTGTAGTCGCTGATCCAAAAACCTTGGGTGACGGAAGCCAGACTGAGGCCCAAAAGCCTATTTTCAAGCTTGAAAATGGTGCAACTTTGAAAAATGTGATCATTGCTGCACCTGCTGCGGATGGTGTGCATGTGTATGGCAACGGGACCATTTCCAACGTAACGTGGGAGGATGTAGGTGAAGATGCATTGACGCTTAAAGAAAAAGGTACGGTAAACATTACGGGCGGTGGAGCGTTCCATGCATATGACAAGGTGTTCCAAATCAATGCCGAAGGCACGATTAACATTAAAAACTTTAGAGCCGATGATATCGGAAAACTGGTTCGCCAGCTGGGCGGCTCTACTTTTAGAGTGAATATGACTTTGGATAACTCGGATATTTCCAATGTAAAGGATTCGATCCTGAGATCGGATGGTCCTAACAGCAAAGCTAAAATTACGAACACTCGTTATCACAATGTGCCACAATTGTTCAAAGGCTTTAAATCCGGCAATACGAGTGAGTCCGGCAATACAAAATATTAATCGGAACAGGATAGGAGCGGGGATGGGAATCGATAGATTTTGATTCTATACTTTGCCTGAATGAGAAGGGGCTTGTCCAACAGATCGCTTGGGTCTGATGGGGCAAGCCCCTATTTAGCTTTTATTTGTTTTTCGTGCTACTGAAAGATACCGTTGGAATGCTCAAAAGACAAGCCGGGCTTCGTTCAGAACGAGTACTGTGATATGATCGTGCTATTACATTTTATACAAAGAAGTTGGGTAGCTATGAATCTATTTCATCCATATGTGAATGTTGACGGTACTTTGAATGATAGGCAGGTATGGAGTCGGGAAGTTTTATATACAGGTACAAACGGTCGGCATGTTGAACGTTTTTACGTGTCACCTTCTGAGAGCTATGTGTTCAAGCCGTTAACCAATGATGAGCAAGAAGGCCGAGAAAGATGGGTATATGAGCATGTACTTCCTTCATTACCGACGGTTTATCCCCAATTGCTTGCCTGGTCTGATTCGGGGGAAGATGGCAGTGGGGAGTGGATGATTTTTGAGGACCTTGGTCCATTAGATCATCTGCATGATGAAGAAGTCATGTTGCAAGCGGTTGAACTTGTAGCAGGGTGGCATGCTTTGCCGCCGGATCGTTTTACCGGAATTACAATGCGAGGACCGAAGCCGCTTATTCAAGATTTGGTTGCTGAGCTGTACATGCACCAGCTTGATGTGTTGAAGCTTTGCAGCTCGTTAGGGGTTCCTAAACAGCAGGTTCAGCGTATGTATGCACAGCTGGATCAGTTCATTTTTTCACCGCAGCTAGTGCTGTCTCATGGTGACCTTCATCCGGGTAACTATGCGCTAAGTGGGGATCGGCTGATGGTGCTGGATTGGGAGCATGCCCATTTGAACACACCGCTTTGGGATGTGTATCATCTGATCGACATGTCCCATCCTTTGTTTCCCCGGCGTATGACGCCCGACTTGCGAATTTGCTTGCTGGACAGGTATTTGGAGCTGCTGGGAGCAGGACTGGAGCGGGGCACATTTATGCAAGAATACAGCATGTTTGCCGTGGTATTTTCACTGTGGATGCTGTTGTTAATTGAAAGTGATTTGCGAAAGATCGGAACGAAATTGCATATAAACGGTGATAAATGGTCAAAAGAGCAATTAGAAGCCCAACGGGGCGAGGCGTTAGCCTGCTTGAGCCAATGTGCAGCGACGCTGGAATGGGGACAAGCCAGACAGTGTAAATCAAGAGTTTGAATTACAGAGTGTGTACAGATCGTAAACAAAGGTGGGGACATACATGAAAAAAGTCGGTTTGGTCATGAGAAAAATACAGTTTGCCGAAGCGCAGGGCCCGCGTATTTTTGCGGAACGTCTGCAGCAGATTGGGCTCGAGCTGGGCGTGGATATCGTATTTGTGTCACCGGAGCGCCATGTTAGCAGCCATGACTGGCTTCCCGGTTATGAGCATGAAAAGGGTGATCTTGTTAATTATGACGTGGTACTCGACCAGCTTCATGAGCAGCAGATTGAGCATGTTATTTATACGGTATCCGGATTTACATATTTGAATATGTTTTTAAAAAAAAGCGTACTTTTTCCGCACAGTTTTCCTGACCCGGCGCTTACTGGATATGAGATGATGAAGCCTTTTTATCAGATTGTGGACAAGGCTATTGTGCAGACTGATTTTCTCAAGCAGGAGATGGCATCCAAATTTGGTGTAACCGATGTGACAGTCATCCCGATTGGATTTAATGAGCGACTGGTGGAAAAGCATTTTGACCCTTCGCAGGTAGTGGAGAATCGGGTGATGTGGATCGGAAGGGATGAAGAGAATCGGCGTCCTGATCTGGTATTGGAGTATGCGCGGCATAATCCCGACAAGGAAGTTTACATGGTGTTTGGCGGTGAACGCTACAAGGAAAGCATGAAGAAGTACGATATCCCTGACAATGTGAAGCTTCAATTTGCGTTGACGCAGGATGAGGTATTCGCGCTGATGAATACGGCGAAAGTATACTGGAGCTGCTCCAAATTCGACACGTTTGCGATGCCGCTGACCGAAGCGCTGGCTATGGGGAAAATCGTCGTGAAGCCTGAGCATCCTTGCTACGGACATATCAGCTCCACGCACTCTTTTTCGGGCAATGAGAAAAACTGGTTCGAGCTGGTCAATATGGCTACCGCCTCACCTCGTCGGGTTTCCACGGAAAATCAGGCGTATGCCATGGAAAAGTTTTCGAGTAAGGTGATGAAGCAGGGATATCGGGACTTTTTTGAGAATTGGTTAAGCTGAGCAGGTAACGTCGCAGTATTTAAAAGCCATCGTTTGAATAAGTAAAAGGAAGAGGGGGTTACCCTCTCCTTTTTGAATTCTAAATATGTGGTTTGTTGGGGATAATATGAAATAAAAATATACCTTCTACTATGGCAAATAAGCTAGTAAATGAATGGTTAGTAAAGCGGGTTTGGTTCGTTAACTTTGAATACTCAGGCGGATGAATGTGGTAGGGCTCTGTTGTAGTTTGATAATCCTCATCTTGATGTGGTTCACAGTGGAATTTAGCTAGAACCTGTTTATCGTCTTTGCTAATCCAATCGTAGTAATAGTGTGTAATCACACCGTGTCGTATATGTTCAGTTATGTATAACTTGGAGTCATTTAATTCCTGATTCCAAGTTTGCAGGTAACGCATTAAATCTCACAGCGATGTTATGAAAAACCTTCAAAATAACTTCTGCTTTCTCCGGGGATCGTAAAGATTCAGTTGTGAAGTTTTCGAATATTATTTTATCTTCTGTTGATAACGCCACCATATTCACCTCTTTATGCCTCTTTTCTAAATGAACTGCAATCAAACTGCGAGTTAAACTGCAAATAAACTACAACTTCCTTTATTTCCATTGTATCTGTCTCCTTCATTTGTATACCTAAAAGATTTGAAAAAATTAATATCGAAAGTGCGATAAGGTTAGTTTCTGTTGGTGTAGAAATCAAAAGAGATCCCTGTGTGACTTATCACAAGAATCTCTTCAATGTTTTGCAGTGCTGCTATCAAATAGGTCCAAACTCAATATCTGTAGCCAAGGTTTCTCTAACGAGTTAATCCAATTTAGGATTGTATCCCCGCTACGGCTTCAGATTGAGCAGTTCTGCGGTCGATGACGTAGCTGACCAGCATGAGAAGCAGGCCACCGACAGTGATAAGAGATGCGACCCATGGGATGGCGGCGAGTCCCATTTGATTAATGACGACCCCGCCGATAAAAGCACCTCCTGCATTGCCCAGATTCAATGCGGAATGGCTGGAGGTAGAAGCGAGCAAAGGAGCCTCATAGGCCAGATTCATGATGCGAACCTGAATGCCGGGCATAATGCCGAACGCGGCAATGCCCCAGATAAAGACGGTGATGACGGCCAGCACCGGGCTTTGAAGCGTGAACGTCAGGATGGCCAAAATAACTGCCAATACGGCATAGTTCGCGATCAGCGACGGCAGCAGTTTCCAATCTGCAAGCTTGCCTCCGACGATGTTGCCGATGGTTACGCCGAGACCAAACAGGACAAGAATCCACGTGATGCTATGCTCGGCAAAGCCGCTAATGTCGGTCAGTAAAGGTGTGATATACGTAAAGACGGTGAACAGGCTACCGCAACCGACAGCACCTGTGAGCAGCATCAGCAGTACCTTCGGATTAAACAGGCTTCGGACTTCTTGTTTGAGACTGGAAGGCTTGTCCTGATGAGTGACCGGAATGTAACGGATGATGCCAAAGAGAGAAATCAGGCCGATCACGACGATGGCTCCAAAGGAAGCGCGCCAGCCGAGCTGTTGTCCGATAAAGGTGCCAAAGGGCACGCCGATAATGTTGGCTACGGTCAGTCCGGTCAGCACCATGGAGATGGCACCAGCCCGCTTATCAGGACGGACCAGCCGGGCGGCGATCAGGGAACCCACTCCCAAAAAGGTTCCGTGTGATAACGCGGTAGCCATACGGGCTACAATCAGAAGCTCGTAATTGGGAGCAATAACGGAAAAAAGATTGCCTAAAATGAATATAATCATCAGCAGGCATAACAGCTTTTTTTGCGGTACCTTGTGAGTCAATACGGTGAGCACAGGTGCGCCAATGGCTACACCAAGCGCGTAACTGGTGATTAGCTGTCCGGCTTGCGGGATGGTAACATGAAGGTCCTGGGCTACATTAGGCAGAAGCCCCATGATGACGAATTCGGTCATACCGATAGCGAAGGCACCGAGCGTCAACCATAGCAAGGAGGGTGGAAAGCGATTGGCTGTCAAATTTTCTTGAGTACTCATAAATGCTTGTATCCTCCTGAAAAATAGTAATGCGAGTATATCATTAGAAACCACATCTGGCGACCCATTTGCAAGAATTTTACATACTAAGCAGATGAGATTTATGTATTTTACAAAAGCGACAGGTATGAGCGGGTTAAATATGTTATTTTTATAATATGGACTCATCCAAGGAGGATATAATGATGACGCTTAAAGTGGTACATAGTATTACAGATTTAATTGGAGATACGCCTTGTGTGCGGCTTCAACGGTTAACCGGACCGCAGGATGCGGAAGTGTATGTGAAGCTGGAATACTTTAATCCCAGCGGCAGTGTTAAGGATCGGGCGGCGGGTAATTTGATTGACGAGGCGGAAAAGGCTGGACACTTAAAGCCGGGTGGAACCATTATTGAGCCGACCAGTGGCAACACGGGGATCGGTTTGGCGATGAATGCGGCTGCCCGAGGCTACCGTGCGATTTTGGTCATGCCGTCGAATATGACGAGGGAACGAATCAATATTTTAAAAGCGTATGGGGCTGAGGTTGTGCTGACACCAGCGGAAGAACGAATGTCAGGAGCGATTCGCAAGGCGCTGGAGCTGGGGGCTGAAATTGAAGGGAGCTTTATCCCGCATCAATTTGAAAACGAGGCCAACCCGGATATCCACCGTACAACGACTGCACTTGAAATTTTGGAGCAGACAGAAGGCAAGCTGGACGTGTTCGTCGCTTCTTCGGGAACAGGCGGTACGATTACAGGAACGGGTGAGGTGCTGCGCCAGCATTTGCCGGATCTGCGGGTTGTCGTGGTGGAGCCGAAGGGTTCGCCCGTGCTGTCAGGGGGCAAGCCTGGTCCGCATAAGCTGGTCGGTACTAGCCCAGGATTCGTTCCTGCCGTACTGAATACGGATATTTATGACGAAATCATACAGGTTTCGGATGAGGATGCGATTGCGATGACACGGGCCATTGCTGCTCAGGAAGGAATTCTTGTCGGACCTTCCAGCGGAGCTACAATATGGACGGCAATTCAGGAAGCTCGGCGCTTGGGAGCGGGCAAACGGGTGCTTTGTATTGCCCCGGATACAGGAGAGCGTTATTTGAGCATGGGGATTTTCGGATAAAAAGGTGCGATTCGGGGCACATCGTTATACACGACCACGTGTAGGTGTTAAAATAGTAGTGGTAACGGTTTCATAGGTTGATATCATGCGGGATGCTTAAGGAATATTTTAGAGAAGTGAAGGAGGAGCAGCATGAAGATTATGCCTTTACAGAAACGTGGAATCTCCGATAGTCGTCTGGTTCTGGGCTGTATGCCTTTTGGTGGAGAATGGAGCCAGGCGCCATTTACGGAGGAGCATATTGTTGAAGCAGAAAGAGCGGTGGAAGCCGCACGTTCCATCGGCATTACGATGTTCGATCATGCAGACATCTATCGTATGGGGAAAGCGGAAGAAATTTTCGGCCGGATTTTGAAGGGACAGCCTGGTTTGCGCGAGCAGATCGTTATCCAGTCCAAATGCGGCATTTTCCTGCCAGATGGTACGCTCCCAGGGCGATTTGATTTTTCATATGCTCATATTATGGAGTCTGTGGATGGTATTCTGAAGCGTTTGGGTACCGAATATTTGGACATCCTGCTGCTGCACCGTCCCGATCCACTGGTAGAGCCGGAAGAAGTGGCGGAGGCGTTCAGCAAGCTCAAGAAATCCGGTAAAGTACGGCATTTTGGCGTCTCCAATATGAATGTAAGCCAAATTCGGTTTTTGGAACGCAGTTTAGCCGGTCCGCTGGTGGCTAATCAATTGGAGATGAGCCTGGCGCATTTGCATTTTGTAGATCAGACGGTGCATGTGAATCAGCAGGCAGGGACGAATGTCCATTTTGGCGAAGGCTTGCTGGAATACTGCCAAACGGAGGATATTCAGCTTCAAGCGTGGGGTCCGCTGGCACAGGGACGCTTTAGCGGTGGTTCTTTGGACGGGGAGCCGGAGCATATACGCCAAACAGCAGAGCTGGTGCAAAAGCTGGCTGTTGAAAAGGAAACGACACGTGAGTCCATCGTGCTTGGCTGGCTCATGAAGCATCCGGCACGGATTCAGCCCGTGATTGGCAGTGCCAATCCTGAACGGATCAAGGCGTGTCAGGACGCAGAGCGCCAGAGTGAGCTGATGACCCGTGAGGAATGGTACGCGCTGTATGTGAGCGCACGGGGACAAGCTTTGCCGTAACTTTGGAATGCTTCTCAGCTTGTTATAGCAGGCACATTTTCATGAAAGAGTATGACTTGGTAATACAAACCATAATTGAATAGGCCTGCCCTTTGTCTTATGGACAGAGTGCGGGCTTTTTTTTTATTGGACGTATTAATATTTTTTCAGCGGCTAATCCTCTTCGTATCTTGCAAGTGCCCTGGCGGTTGTTTCCTTCATTCGGGAAATGAGCCGGGAGCCTTGGACGACCTTGATGCGTTTGCCGAGGAAACGGATTTTGGACAGTACATATTCATCTTCGTCTGCCTGAAAAGCGAGCGTAATGCGATAGGTATCCGTATCCTGAATATACTCTACTTCTTTCTCAAAGCAGGAAAAGGCGTATAAAATACGGGACATTTCCCCGTTGTAGACAGGAATAATTTCGATGATGCCCTGTTCTTTGCGTGACTCCAGAATACCGAGTATACGTTGGGTGAATTTCTCGGTCTCTTCAGTTGGAATTTCCTCTTTGGTGATGGTTACGATGTTAGGCAGCTTGGTGGACATCAGCGCACGGTGTCTGCGATTGTACCAAAGCAGGCTCCATTCCTTTTTGACCATGGAAAATTCCAGTTTATACGGAAATCCGGATATACGCTCATGAACACGCCCGTTGCGCATTCTGTAGCTCATACAGATACCTGAGCGTGACCGCAGGATGGGACGCAATATACGCAGGAGCGGATGATAAACCGGGGAGGCAGGAATGCCGGCCTTTTCCCTTAAGCTGCCGTCGACTTCCAGCGGCTCGTCATCTGCGAGCATCAGCCGAAGCTTATCGAGCGTAGACGGGGTAAAAGCCTCTGCCGCCGCTGGATCTGCCAGCATGGACTGGAGCCAGATTCTTTCCTGCGATGTAGTAGCAAAAGCGCCCGATTCATCCAGCCGCGAGACGATTTGGTAGTTAAATATTTTCTCGAATAGGCTCATAATAGGCTTGAAGCTCCTTCCATTCCTGCTTGAATTCCTGACGCAGCCGCTTGGGTTCCAATACCTCACAGCTTGATCCAAAGCTGCGTAGCCATGGTTTAATCTCGGTGATTCCATTCACTGTAATTTCATAGATAAAGGATTCTCTTTCTTCCTCCGTGATCGTTCCCCATTGTCCCTGCAACAGCACACGTTCCCGAATAAAGTTGCGTTTGGCACCTTCGGGATTGAAAAAACGTACTCGCACCTTCACGGTGCGCCCGGTATCCACAAGCCAGCTATACCGCGTTCTTTCTTCCAACACGGCCAGCAGGTCGGCAAAACGCTTCTCCGACACGGGTCCGCCCTCCGCCAATTGTGTCATGCCCTCCATGCGGAACTTCATGATTCCTTTGCCGCCCACCTGCCCCAGTACATACCAACGCCCGTATTGATGATCATAGATGACTTGCAAGGGAAGAATGGTGTGTTCACGGCCTTCGGTTTCTTTTTCAAACAGCGGATTTGTGTTCTGTGACCCGTACATGCTTCGTTTGGCTGTAGAAAAATATAAAAAAGTTACATAGCGACGTTGCCGAATGGCGTGAAGAAGCGGATGAATATGGGCCTCATCCAGAATGCGTGAGTAATAGTGGTATTTGTATAAAAAAGGTTCCACCATTTCCTGATCTCCGGCTTGACGACGCATGGCTTTTTTTAAAAGATCGCGCAGCAGATATCCCTGTACAGAGGGGAGGTGCGTATTCGCCATAATGTCCACAAAGTCATACAGGTCCAGTAATTCCTCGTCCGTCAGTCCAGTGACCAGATCATTGCGAACAGCATAGCGGTAAGGTCTGCCGCCGGGCTCCTTGCGAACCACGCCGACTTCGACCAGATATTTCAGGTCCGAACGGATCGTTTTCTCATCCGGGAGCGTACTGTCGGGAGGCAGCCCGTCGCAGCAGGCATCCAGCAGCTCCATGGTGGTCAGTGGTTGTGACTGTAGCGCTGTCAACAGAAGGGCCAGGCGGACGCTTTCCGACTCCTTGAGCGATTTGGCCCGAAACAGGAATAGCAGTAGTGGATCAGCGGATTCATAGTAGTTGAAGCGCAGCATCTCATTGAAGTCATGTCCTTGCTCCGCTGGTAATTGCTGCTGCACGGATTGAACGATTTCTTTGAGACGCCGGCTCGTTTTATCAAAGGTATGTACCGAAATGCCCAGTCTGTCTGCAAATTGCTGCCGATTATAAGCGCCGCTCGTCAGTGTCAGCATGCGCAGAAATTGAATTTCTTTATCAAAGCTCTCTCTCGCCATGGCGGATTCCCCGTTTCTGTTGCCGTTCTCCGAAAATAAGTATCCCTCTATTCTAACAGGGAAGAGATGCGGGAAAAAGGGAATTTATTCATCTTTGTAATACTTTCGCCATGTTCGCGGCAAGCAAAATATAGGATGATATAAATATCAAGTAGAATCCGTCAGCCGAGACGGGGCGTAGAATGAATGAGGAGCATTCAGGAAATATCAAGGTATAAAAGGGCGGTTAGGGAGGGAATAGCATGACAGATATAAAACATGAGCGGGATTCAATCAGACCGGAAATGCGTGAAACGATATTGCAGGAGCTGCGCGTTTTGGAGCAGGAGGAGCAGGTGCGCATTGTATATGCCTGTGAATCAGGCAGTCGGGCGTGGGGATTTCCTTCACAGGATAGTGACTACGATGTACGTTTTATTTATGTAAGGCCGGTGGAGTGGTATTTGTCCATTTTTGATAAACGGGATGTGATTGAGCGTCCGATCAGCGATTTGCTGGATATCAACGGCTGGGATTTGAAAAAGTCGCTCAATCTGTTTCGCAAGTCCAATCCGCCTTTGCTGGAATGGCTGCAATCCCCGATTCCCTATCTGGAGCCATATTCAGTGGCAGAACAGATTCGCGCTATATCGCCGTTAACTTTTTCGCCTAAGTCCTGTATGTATCACTATCTGAATATGGCGCGGGGAAACTATCGGGATTATTTGCAAGGAGAACAGGTGAAGATTAAAAAGTATTTTTATGTGCTGCGCCCGTTGCTGGCGTGTGGCTGGATTGAACGCTATAACAGTATGCCTCCGATGGAATTCGAAGACTTGCTGGAGGAATTAATTCCGGCAGATACAGAGCTTTATCAGGTGATCGGACATTTGCTGCAACGTAAAAAAGCAGGCGAGGAACTGGATATTGAGCCACAGCTTTCTGTGGTCAATGATTATATCCAGCAGCAAATGGCTTATTTTGAACAAAAGGCGCCTTTGCTCCAGCATATGGAGGGTGGACATGACCAGCAACTGGATGATTTGTTCCGCGCTGCGGTGAAGGAAGTATGGCAAGCATAGGCGAGCAGTCTGTGTGAATTTTACGATTGTTGCCGTTATGTGGATAAGGAAGGACAGGGTGCGAACGGCAAGCCGATCTGTAAAGACTGGTTCGTTGACTATGAATCGGGAGAAATAATGGTATGGGAACATGGTCCGAGATTGTAGTTTTATAAAGGAGGAACTGAAATGGGGACGTCACTGATTGATATTGGTGTAAATCTGATGCATCGTTCGTTTCATGAGGATCGGGAGCAGGTGGTGGAGAGAGCGGCAGTCGAAGGGATTACACCGCTGATTATTACCGGGACAAGTGTCCGCAGCAGCCGGGAGGCTTCTCAGTATGCGGCACGTTACCCCGGCAAGCTGTATGCGACGGCTGGTGTGCATCCCCATGATGCCAAAGGCTGTACCCCGGATACGATTCAACAGCTCCGTACGCTGGCGGGTCAGCCGCAGGTCGTAGCCATCGGGGAATGCGGGCTGGATTATAACCGCGATTTCTCTCCGCGTGATGTGCAGCGTCAATGGTTTAGGGAACAGATTAAGCTGGCTGGCGAGCTGAAAATGCCGTTATTTTTGCATGAGAGGGATGCGCATGAGGATTTCGCGGCTATGCTACGGGAGCATCATGGGTTGGTAGATAAGGCGGTGGTGCATTGCTTTACCGGAACCGCACAGGAGCTGCACACGTATGTAGATATGGGATTATACATCGGTATTACAGGCTGGATCTGCGATGAACGACGCGGGAAGCATTTGCGTGAACTGATCAGGGATATTCCGCTGGACCGTCTGATGATTGAAACGGATGCTCCATTTCTCACCCCGCGTAATTTACCTGTAAAGCCGAAGAAAGGGCGCAATGAGCCGATCTATCTCGCACATATTGCCGCTACGGTTGCAGAATGTACAGGTCGAAGCATCATGGAGATCGAAATCGCGACGACGGAGACGGCAAAACGTTTTTTTGGATTATCTGTAGAAGAATAAGGCCGTAATCCAAAATGCATGATCCAATATCCAAATTGGGGTGACGCCAGATGGAATTATTTTTCAGAGACAACTTTTTTAGCGCAGGATTGACTGAGATTGTGGATATACATGATGAAGCGGCGGGAAGTGTGGATTTGAAAAGCGCATTTGGTTCATCTGTGGATGTATATGATGCTGACGGGAGGCGGGCATTCGGCGGTAAATTTCGTTTTTTTGTCGGCAAATGGGAAGTGACGGACCCTACGGGGCAATTGGTGGGTGTACTGCGGACCCGAATGAGCTTCATGTCCAAAAGGTATGAATATGATGCAGGGCCGCGTGGCATATATGAGATTACCTCCCCCGCATTTTCCAAGGAGTACAAAATTCAGGGCTATGATGGGAAAACGGTGGCGGTATTTAATCAGACCAGCCGTTGGTTCCAGTCCGGGGCATTTCATTTGGATAATGGCTCGTCGCTATTGGATAGCTATGAACTGATTGCGGTTGTCATGGGTGTGCATGCCATTCAAAACAGGAACTCCTCGGCTGCAAGTCAGCCTCCTGGTGTAAATGGTTATTGAAACCAATATTAGGATTGTCAAAGCAATAGATGTAGTGTACATTATAGTGAATTAAAAAGCATTGTCGGGAGCTTGAGAAAGTCAGGCTGAGAGGGTGGCCCTTGCCATCGACCGTGAAATCTGATCTGGGTAATGCCAGCGTAGAGAAACCTAGAACACTATACAGGAATGCCGCTTGTTTTGCGGTTGTCGATAGATTCGGTGGTTCGGTTCATATCTTATAATCAAGCTAGACGGCTGCGCTTGGGCTACTGGTTATATGAGGCATATCAACGAATCATGTTTTGTATGGTGATCCACCTTTTACTGCGCATAAAGCTTGCCTGGAGATTCAGCTCCGGACAGGCTTTTTTTCATGGCCACGAGGCCCATTTTAAGGGAAAAGGGGAGTACATCATAATGAATACTGCTGTAAAAGCGTCTAAAGGATTGAAGCTGACGGATATTTTGGTCACGATTGTGATCGCCGTCGTGTTTGGATTGGTCTATAAAATATGGGGGCCTGCGTATGATCTGGTGAAACCGCTTGGGCTGAACGCCGAGCAATTGGTGTATGGCATGTGGTTTATGGCGGGCACATTCGCATACCTTATTATCCGCAAGCCGGGAGTTGCGATTTTGGCAGAGGTGGCAGCGGCAACGGTCAGTGCTTTTTTGGGAAGTGAATGGGGGATGTCTACCTTGTACTATGGCTTGCTGCAAGGATTGGGAGCAGAACTGTTTTTTGCGGTTTTTCTGTACCGGAACGCCAATCTGTGGGTCACTTCCCTGGCTGCGGCTGGATCGGCTATAGCCTCCCTGATTTTAGACTTCAGTTACGGGTATATTGATCAGCTTTCGACCTGGAACTATGTTTTGTATGTCGGATTCCGCATGATTGGCAGTATTGTGATTGCCGGGGTGTTCGCGTTCTATCTGGCTAAGGCGCTGGAAGTCACCGGGGTGACACGTACCTTGAGACCCGCAACGGAACAGGACTATAAGGGGCTGGACTAATGAGTTGGGTAGTCGAAGATGTAGTGGCGTCGGTCACTCGTCTTCGTTTGAAATTTCCCGGCGAGCAGGAACTGATTTTCCACAATATGTATATATCCGTCCGCAAGGGGGAAAAGCTGCTGCTGCTTGGACCGAGTGGATGTGGTAAATCAACGCTGCTCCAGGTGCTGAGCGGTCTGATTCCACGCACGATAGAAGTGCCGATGAAATGTGATGCTGCTGTCATTCCGGCGCGTGCGGGTATCGTATTTCAAGATCCAGATACGCAGTTTTGTATGTCGTATGCGGACGAGGAACTGGCTTTTGTATTGGAAAATAATCAGGTTCCCCGTGAGCAAATGCCTTCTCGTATCCGCAAGCTGCTGACGCAGGTAGGTCTTTCAACGGATGAAATACATATGCCGATTGGCAGCATGTCTCAGGGCATGAAGCAACGGCTGGCAATTGCGTCTGTGCTGGCGATGGAGCCGGAGGTGCTTTTTCTGGATGAGCCGACGGCTTTGCTGGATGAAGAAGGAACCGCACAGGTGTGGGATATGATTCGCCACATTTCGGCAGATCAGACACTACTGATTGTGGAGCATAAAATTAATGAAATTGTCCATGATGTGGACCGGATTGTGGTGCTTTCTGCTCAAGGGGAAATCATGGCGGACGGGACTGCGGAGGAGGTATTTCATAAGCATCGGCAGGCGTTGTCTGATTATGGTGTCTGGTATCCGGGCGTATGGGATGAGGCATCCTCACCACGTTGGAGTGAACAAGGGACACAGGAGCATGGAGTGGGGAATGACTGCGGGGCGTTCATCTTGGCAGCGGGTACTCCTATACTGGAGCTGGAGCATTTCAGCGGCCTTCGGGGTTCGAACTCAGTCATTTATGTAGAGCAAGCGCAGGTGAAGCCGGGGGACTGGATTGGTGTGGTCGGTGAAAATGGGGCTGGTAAAAGCTCGCTGCTGCTCTCCATGATGAGCTTAATCCGAACGCAGGGAAGTTACAACGTGGACGGAATAGAGGCTGGCGGTACGGAACAACTGGCAGAGCGTATCGCGTTCGTGTTTCAAAATCCGGAGCTGCAATTCGTAGCTCACACCGTTCGAAAGGAACTGGAGTATTCGCTGCCGGAGAGCTTGTTTATGGATGAACAGCGCCGGGAGCGAGTGGATCGAATACTCTTACAGTTCGGGCTGGAACGGCTGGATGAACGTCATCCGTATCAGCTTTCGTTGGGGCAAAAAAGGCGGCTGAGCATTGCCACGGCCATTATCCGTGAGCCAGCGGTGCTGCTGCTGGATGAGCCGACCTTTGGGCAGGATGCGCGTAATACCTTTGTCATGCTAGACATGCTGGAACAGCTTAGAGCGGCAGGCACGGCGATTGTGATGGTCACGCATGACCCGGAAATTGTCCGTCGATATTGCACGGATATATGGCGGATACAGAAGGGGGAACTGCGGCATGAACCTGTCTTTTCCCCATCATGAAACATGGCTTCACCGGGTTAATCCGGGATTAAAGCTTGTAATGTTTTCCTTGTTGTTCGTGGTCGTCATTCTGATTCACAATCCGAACGTGATGTTCAATGTAGCGTGCGCTATGCTGCTGTTGCTCGTCTGGTCAGGCCATCCGTGGAAGCGACTGCTGCTGTATGGTTCTCCCTTTATACTGGTGTTTATTTCAACCTCCACAGGCATGATGATGTTCGGCAAAGGGGTGACGACCTGGTGGACATGGGGCCTGATCCATATCACGCAGGAAAGCTTTTATCGGGGAATGCATCTTGGATTTCGTGCACTGAGTATGGCGGCGGCAGGACTGTTATTTGGTTTGACGACCCGCCCGGTGAACCTGTTTTATTCGCTGATGCAGCAATGGAGGCTTCCTCCGAAATATGCGTACAGCTTTTTGGCGGCGATGCGGATGATGCCGATGATGCTGGAGGAACTGCAAACGTTGAGACATGCCCACCGCATTCGGGGTGTACATCAGCATGTATCCAAATGGAATATGTATGCTACGCTACGCAGATATGCGATTCCGCTGCTGGCTCAAAGCATCCGGCGCGCCCAGCGAATTGCTGTTGCCATGGAAGCCAAGGGTTTTGCCAATGAGACCAAGCGCACGTATTATTATGAGATCCATCATTCGGCTGTAGATATCGTGTTTATTTGTTATTTTGTGGTGATGATTACACTGGCTTGGGGACTTGGTATCCAGTTCCCTTATGTGGGGACATGGGATGTACGCTAATTGTTGCCAAAAGGCTTTGCCGGGTTTCTGCCCTGTGGTATATTAATGCAATGGGAAATGACGGCTCGCACAGACCCGCGTGGTCTGGCGGGCTTTATTACATATTCCCGAGAAATGGATCATCAGGAGGCCAGGTTTCATGATTACGCTGCATCAGGTAAGCAAGCATTATACGACCTCAAGCGGCCCATTTCATGCGGTTCAATCCGTGTCCCTTCATGTGGAGGAAGGGGAGATTCACGGTATCATAGGCACCAGCGGCGCCGGCAAGTCTACATTGCTCCGGTTGATGAATGTATTGGAACAGCCGGATGATGGAAATGTGGTTGTAAATGGAGACGAGCTGACCCGCATGCCGGAAAAACGTCTTCGTGAAGCGCGGCGATCCATCGGGATGATTTTTCAGCATTATCATCTCGTCCACAACCGTATGGTTAGTGGCAATGTGGCAATGCCGCTGGAGCTGGCAGGCGTACCGAAAAAAGAGAGAGCGGTACGCGTGCGCGAATGCCTGCAATTCGTCGGCTTGGCTGACAAGGCGGAGCACTATCCAGCACAGTTGAGCGGAGGCCAGAAGCAACGTGTGGCGATTGCCAGAGCGCTGGCGAATCGACCTGCGGTGCTGCTTTGTGATGAGCCGACCTCGGCGCTTGATCCGCAGACAACGGCGGATATTCTAGGCGTGTTGCGGGAGATCAACCGTGAGCTGGGCGTTACGATTGTGATTGTGACGCACGATATGGATGTGGTGCGGAGTGTTTGTAGCCGCGTTTCGGAGATGCGGGATGGGCGACTGCTTTCAACGCAGCCTGTAGGCGGTCCATCGGACGGTTCAAAAGCGGGAGAAGGTGAAGCCCATGAATGAAACGCTGAGCATCATTGCGCAGTATCAGTCCGAGATATGGAAGGCTATCGGAGAGACGTTTATCATGGTGGGCATTTCCATCGCAGCAGCCGTGCTGCTGGGACTTCCGGCAGGAACGATGTTGTATTTGTGCGGCAAGGGGCAAAAATATGAGAATCGGCTGGTGTTCACCATATTGAACAGTTTGGTCAATGTCATTCGCTCGTTCCCGTTCTTGCTGCTGGTCGTGTTTATGATTCCATTTACACGTCTCGTGGTGGGTACGGCGCTGGGTACGATGGCAGCTACGGTTCCCATGTCAGTGGTAGCCATTGCCTACTATTCAAGGCTGGTGGAGCAGTCACTCCTGGATGTGCCCAAGGGTGTAATCGAAGCTGCCACTTCTATGGGGGCGTCTACCCTCCAGCTTATTTTTAAATTTTTGTACGTGGAAGCCCGTTCGGGGCTTGTACTTGGCTTGACCACGTCCACAATTAGCTTCATTTCTTACTCCACGGTGATGGGCATTGTGGGCGGCGGCGGCGTGGGCGATTTCGCCATCCGCTACGGTTACCAGCGTTTTGAAACCGGATTGATGGCGTTCACCATCGTTGTCATGATTATTTTCGTGCAAACGATCCAGTTCACCGGAAGCACGATATCCCGCCGGATCGACAAGCGATAAGATAGGTTATAGCCTGCTATGTTGGAGCGGACGCTTTATTGAACATCTTATAAGTTCAAGCGTAACAGCAGCCTATGGCAAGAAGGTAAACTGAGGATGTAATCCCTCAGTACCGATAGATCGTAGGCAATACACTTGCACCACCCACCATGGGAAATGAGAATGACTTTACAGTGCCTCAAAAGCGTAGCGGGCAGAATTGTTCTAAAGAAGCGATAGCGTTCGCCTTTACCCCCGGATTTTTACCTTATAATGTTTTACTAAATGAAAAAAATCCGGGGGTAACAGCGATCGTAAGATCAAATCATTCGCGAAGCGGCTCCACTGTAACTCACTCCCCTCTTCCCAATCACAAATTTACTTGGAGGTTCCTCACCTAATGAGTCGGAAAAACAACCTGAAAACTAACCTGAAATTACTTACACTATTCGCTGTCGTCATGCTGCTGGTTGCCGGATGCGGCGGTCAAAAGCAGGCGGCACAAGGAACACAGCCTAAAGAAGCGACTTCTCAAAAAGAAGTGACTTTGAAAGTGGCAACGCTGATTCCCCCGATGACGGATGTACTGGATATCGTAAAACCATTGCTCAAACAGGACGGAGTTAATCTGGAAATCGTCGTGCTGTCGGACAATATTCAACCCAATAACGCATTGGCAGCCCATGAAGTGGATGCAAACTTCTTTCAGCATGCTCCTTTTATGCAACAATACAATGAAAGCAACAAGTCTGATCTGGTAGCAGTCAAACCGATTTACAACGCCATCTATGGCGCGTACTCCAAAAAATACAAGAACATTAAAGACCTGCCCGAAGGTGCGACGATTGCGATTGCCAACGACCCGGCCAATACCGGACGTTCTCTCGTAATGATGGAGCAAAACGGTCTGATCAAGCTTAAAGAAGGTGTAGGCTATAATGCCACACAGGCTGATATTATTGAAAACAAGAAAAAGTTTGTGTTCAAAGAAGTCGATCTGTTGATGCTGGCGCGGTCGCTGGATGATGTGGACATGGCTGCCATGTATCCCGCTTATGCCAAGCCGTTGGGCCTGACACCGAAGAAGGACGCGTTAATTACTGAAAAGGACGATACCCACTTTGCCATTAATCTGGTAGCACGCAAGGATAATGCGGATTCGGATGCCATTCAAAAGCTGGCGAAGCGTATGACTGGTCCGGAGGTTCGTAAATTTTTCGAGGATAATTACAAGGACAGCGTTGTCCCAGCATTTTAAATAAACAAGCATTTTGCATAAATCCAGAGAGCGGTTTTCAATCTATAATATATAGATCGGAATGCTTATGTTCGTCTATATATTAACCCGCTAGCGACTGGAATCGAATTATGCAAAATGCTAAATACGAGTGTTGAAACGTTGTTTTATGATTAGTTGCGGCCTGTATAAGGTAATGAAGTCTGTGATGAGCAGATGGAGTTCCTTGTGCAGGTCTTTTTTCTATCCTTTATATGGATATTTTTTAGCGAAAACAGGGTATAAAGTCTTAGTTTTTAAGGTTTTAGGGTGCATACACTGCTATAAATTTTAGTCATTAAGGGTGATGGAGTAATGCTTGCGAGCATATTAAAATAAATATACGAACAAACATTCGTTTTCGATTTCGTTAACGGTGTCTTTGGATGGGTGGAAAATTCAACTGACAACGGGTCAGAAGCGGGAGCAAGAAGGAAGGGGAACGACATGAAGCTGGCTGTAACTGTAAAAAGTTTGGGAAAACGAAAGCCGGAACTCGCAAAACAGGAAATGGAGCTGAATCCTGCCCCTGAAACTTTGCGAGAACTGATTGCTGCTACCGTCGCCCTGAATGTCCGCAGACTGCGTGAAAAGCAGGAGAGTGTCGCATTGATCCCGTTCCTCACAGGGCAAGAGGTTCAGGCGCAGGGCGAGACAGGCAAGGTAGGATTCGGGTCCATCTATAATGATGGTGTTCCTGATGTGGAGGATGCGGTAAACACGGCGATGCAGGCTTTTGAAGACGGCTTGTACAGGGTTTTTGTACGTGACGAGGAAGCTACTGTGCTGGATGCCCCTTTGTTGCTTGAGGATGGAGACGAGATTGTATTTATACGGTTCACAATGCTGGCCGGAAGCCTATGGTAGAGGGGGAAATGAAATATGCATCAGGAGAAAAATGAGCAGGAATATTTCACCGAACTGAAGGGGCGCGCGGCGCAACTGGATGGACAACAACAGGAATTGGCCCAACATGTTATGGAACTGGGTCGAATTCATTACATACGCGAGGATGAGGAGCCTTTTAACGAATGCCAGCGCATATTAAAAGTACAGGCAGAAGCAAGCGGAGAGCCGCTGTTCAAGCCACTGGCAGAGGTGCTGCGTCAGTTGATTGGAACAACGGCCGGAGATGTGTTTGCATATATAACAGAGCATGTGACTGAATATCCTTACAGTACAGGGTATGAGCGTAAACCGTTCCGTACCTCGGATATCACATTCCATACTTCGCGGATTTATAAAAGACTGGTGCAGCTTATCCGAATGGACTGGATCGGCTTCTCGCTTATAGATTATTTAACGAAAAAGGATTATGAACATGGGAATGACTATCGGATTCAAGAGACGATTAGTGATTGGATAGCCTATGAGTTGGACAACGGTAATCCGCAGGTGTTGAAGGCGCTAAAGGGTATTGTTTATGGCGATAACCAGACTGCGCTTCTTACGCGTGCCATGATTAAAGGAATGCTCTTGAGCCATCAAGAGGAGAATTACCATATGGTCGGCGAGCTTTTGGCAGCTGCCAAGCTTCAGGAGGGATTGCGCCAAAGCATCGTGGAGCAAATGGATGAAGGAACCCCGGAGGCTCTTGTATATCTGTTGAAGGTGATTATCGATCAGGGTTTCATTCGTTACAGCTCGGTGGTACGGGCGCTTGTGGTATGGACAGGCATGGGCTTGGAGTCTGCTAATCAGCGGGTGGTTCGCCAACTGATTGAGCAGGCGTATGAAGCATTGACGAAAAGCGAGCTGCGTCAGGAATGGCTGACTAGCGCGAATGCCAATGAGGTATATATGAGCTTGTGGGCTACCGCAGTACATGAGGAACGTGATCTGTATGGACAAGTTCGGCAAGTCATGGAACAGGGAGCACCTTATCAGAAGATTGTAGCGCTTTATGTACTCTCTAACAGTGAAAACAAGGATGTGCGTCTGGGGATTGCCAGAGAATATCTGAATGAGACGGACCCGGAGCTTCAATATTGGGTATTGACGAACTATACAAGTAATTATTTTTACGAATGGGTAGAAGGCGGGACGGTCGCGGATCGGATCGTTAAAGTGGTGCGTACTCCATTACTGAAAAATAAAGAAGAGCGACGCAAGGATTTTGAGCGACTTCATGCTCTGTTTTCACAGATGAAAAAAGGCGAGTCTGCCCAGCCCTCCAAGGTGCTGGATTTTGTAAACGTTTATCACCGTTCGGATGCACCGATTCAAAAAATGCTGTATCTCGTCAGTTATGATATGGACGCGACCTGGATCGGTGAAATCGTAGCCTTGAAGGATCAGATTAGCCCTGATCTGCGTGGCGAGCTGCTGAATCATTTTGTGCAGAACCCGGATGATACGGTGCAACGTGAATTTATTTTCTCAAGCCTGTCCGACAAAAGTATGAGCATTCGCGAGTTCGCTGTTGCCAAGGCGCACAAGCTGACACTGGCGGAAGAGGAAATGCATCAAATGGAGGGGCTATTGAAGCTCAAGACGGGTTCCCTGCGGCAAAGTGTCATTGGTGTACTGCTGGTACAGCCGGAGAAGTCTCTGAATAGTTCGTTGGAGCGGTTGCTTCGGGCAAAGGCGGAGCTGCAACGATTGGGCGGACTAGAAATATTGACGAAAATCTATGCAGACCCCGAGCGTGCCGAGCAGTATGAAACCCTCCAGCCTTTAGCAGATATTATCCAGCAGCCGACGGCTAAGGAAGAACAACTGCTGTCCAAGCTGGGGCAGGAGGATGCTTATACGGGGACAAACGGCTTTGGCTTGTACGAGCCTGCTGCCAAGGAGGCTTGGCTGGAGAAGCATCCGGATCTGGGTGATTTCCGGTTGGGTGATGTTTTTGTGGGTTCACTGGAGAAGATGAAGCAATTCCTGAGCGGACTGAATGAGTTTGTCCACCAGCATCGTGATGTAGAATATACTGCTGAGTATTATTCGGGCTACAAAGAAACGCTGCTAATCGGTGCTAATTTTCGTACCGTGCGGTTGGCTCAGCCTAATGAGGAAGCAGTTTCCATGCTGTCTTTATATCCTCTTCACGAGGAATGGAGTCGTTATTTGCAGGAGAGCGACATGGAAGCCAGTGAACTGCTAGAGCTTGTTTTATATGACCGATTCGAGTCTATGGATCAAACACTTGACCGCTATTACCGTTATTTCTCCAATCATAACATGGACTATTCAGAACTGAGCAAGCACAAGCTGCTGGAAGGATGGCGTAAAGATTTCGCTGAACAAATGTATCCTTTAGATCGAATTAACGAGATGCAGCGATGGATAGCAGAGCTGACGTATAACGATCAGGTAAGCACGCTGATTAATGCTTATTTCCTGGACACTCCCGGTGATAAAACCTTTGATACCATTGATTTCTCGTTGAATACATTGATGCAAGCTATGCCGAAGGACCGACCTGCTGAGGACATGGGAATGCTGCACCTGCTGTCCAGCCCGTGGATCGGGTTGGAGAAAGGGCGTGTATATGATGATGAGTCCTTTAAACGTTTTTTCCATACTTTTGTTAACTATAATGAACTGGCAGGTGTATCAAATCACTTTTATTCACCGTTGGATCTGGAGGATTATTTTAAAGCATATGAAAAAGGACTGATCGGTGTAGGAGAAGTGTATCGGGAACTGTTGGCTGGCAGTGACAGTAGAAGACATATGAGTTCCTTAACGAATGCCCGCAATACATGGATTGCCAGCAATCCGGAATTTTTGGAAATACGGAGTACGGTTATTGACCGACTGCTGGAGGTTGAATTGGTTCGAGGTGATTTGCCTACCGAGGCTACCCCAAAAGTGATGGGCTTGAGCCGAATTGAAGGCATGGATTATTTCCTCCGTATTCTGGATGGACTCGACAAGGAAACGTTCGTGCGTGGTTATGTGTATGGCTACGGCGATCGTATTACCAAAAAGGAATCGTTCAGCCACTTGCTCAAGGCATGTTATCCGCGTGATGGCGAGGATTCTTCCTTGCTGAAGGAAAAGCTGAGTAACGCTAAAATTACGGATAAACGTCTGCTGGAGGCGGCAATGTATGCTCCACAGTGGATTGAAATTGTAGCAGGCTACCTCGGATGGGAAGGTCTTCGCAGTGCTGCATGGTACTTCCATGCGCATATTAATGAAGGTTTTTCCGCCGAGAAGGAAACGATTGTAGCTCATTATTCCCCGATTGCTCCGCAGGATTTTAATGATGGAGCCTTCGATATTCACTGGTTTCATGAGGCCTATGATACGTTGGGCGAGGAACGATTTGATCTGCTGTACGACTGTGCCAAATATATTTCGGCCGGAGCCAATCATCGCCGTTCCCAGTTATTTGCGGATGCGACGCTGGGTAAGCTGAAACTGAGTGAAATGAAAAAGTCGGTCGAAGACAAACGGAACAAGGAACATTTGCTGACCTACAGTCTGATTCCTCTTGTCAAACCTCCTGAACCAGATGTACGGGAACGTTATGACTTCATCCAGAAGTTTTTGGAACAAAGCAAAAAATTCGGGGCACAGCGTAAGGCCAGTGAAGCTCTGGTTTCACGAATTGCGCTTGGGAATTTGGCACGTAATGCAGGTTATGATGATGTAACCCGGCTCGTGTGGGACATGGAAGCCCGTAAGCTGGAGGATCTTCGGTCTTATTTTGAGCCACATGCTTTGGAAGAGGCCACAACGATACAACTGGTCATTGATGAAGAAGGAACGGCAGAAATTGAGATTGTCAGCAAAGGGAAGACGCTGAAATCTATTCCGGCTCGCTTCAAGAAGGATGAGTATGTTGCTACGTTGAAGGAGCTAAAAGGCGATCTGGTGGATCAGTATCGTAGAGCCCGCAAGGAATTGGAACGCTCTATGGAGTCCGGTACAGCCTTTATGATGAAGGAATTAACGGGATTACTGGGTAACCCTGTGCTTGCTCCGTTGGTGCGGACGCTGGTTTTCAAGGCTGGAGATCGCCTGGGATATTTCAATGAGGGTACATCCGGGTTGGCCGATCCTTCGGGTCAACAGTATCCCGTAGGTGAAGAGGACAAGCTGATCATTGCTCATCCGCTCCATTTGTACGAAAGTGGTCGTTGGAGCGACTTCCAGAAGGATTTATTTGACCGCCAGATTCGTCAGCCGTTTAAGCAGGTGTTCCGTGAGCTGTACTTGCCAAATGCAGATGAACGTGCAAGCGCCACGGTTTCCCGTCGATATGCAGGACATCAGGTACAGCCGAATAAAACGGTAGCCCTGCTGAAAGGTCGCCAGTGGACGGTCAGCTATGAGGAAGGACTACAGAAGGTGTATTATGCCGAAAACCTGATTGCTAACCTGTACGCGATGGCAGATTGGTTCTCACCAGCCGATACCGAGGCTCCTACACTGGAGACGGTGCAATTCTTTGATCGGACAACGTATAAGAGTGTGCCGTTGGAGGAAGTCCCTCCAGTGCTGTTCTCGGAAGTCATGCGGGATGTAGATTTGGTCGTCAGTGTTGCTCATGTGGGTGGTGTTGATCCGGAAGCCAGTCTTACGACTATTGAAATGCGTAGCGTTATTGTGCAGGAATCGTTGCGTCTGCTGAAAATCAGTAATGTACGCTTGGATGGCAATTACGCGCGTGTAGACGGCAGCCTTGGTGAATATGCGGTGCATTTGGGAAGCGGCGGTGTCTACAAGCAGGCGAAGGGAGCGCTGCATATCATTCCGGTGCATTCGCAGCATCGTGGGCGCATCTTCCTGCCGTTCCTGGATGAAGATCCAAGAACAGCCGAGATTTTATCCAAAATTGTACTGCTGGCTGAGGATCAGAAAATCAAGGACCCGCAAATTCTTACCCAGCTTCAGGCGTAGGATTCTACTCTACTCGCAAAGGTGTAGCGTGAAGCCCTGTCC
The DNA here is from genome assembly GCF_059417685.1 of Paenibacillus sp. LT-B23. Taxonomy (NCBI): domain Bacteria; kingdom Bacillati; phylum Bacillota; class Bacilli; order Caryophanales; family Paenibacillaceae; genus Paenibacillus; species Paenibacillus sp. LT-B23. Next base: position 97,011 of record NZ_JBSQBM010000018.1, read on the forward strand.
ATGCAGATTCGTGTGGCGGGGCTTCATCATTTGCGTCAGATAATTCTTTTGTTCCTGGCAGGCGTTTGCTAGAATAAAGGGGATTGTGTAAGTCAACGTTGACCATATTGCAGGGAGGGACACAAGTATGAGCAAGAAGATCAAATGGGGAATTGTCGGCACGGGATGGATTGCAGATCAATTCGCTGCGGATTTGGCGCATGTTACGAACGGGGAAGGGTACGCTGTAGGATCACGCACTATTGAAAGCGCTACCGAATTTGCAGCCAAGCATCAAATTGCACGCGCTTATGGAAGCTACGAGGAGCTGGCTCAAGATCCTGAGGTAGATGCTATATACATAGGCACTCCTCATCCTTTTCATAAAGAAAATGTTCTGACGGCTCTTCGGGCGGGGAAATCCGTTCTGTGTGAGAAACCTTTCACTGTGAATAGCGGGGAACTGGAGGAACTGATCGGCTTTGCGCGTGAACATAAGCTGTTCCTGATGGAAGCGATGTGGACACGCTTTTTGCCTGCGATTCGCCAAGTGCGGGAGTGGATACATGCAGGACGAATTGGTGAGGTGAAGCTGGTTAAGGCGGAATTTGGTTTTCGCGTAGATTGGAATCCCGAGGGACGCTTATTGAACCCCGATCTGGGCGGAGGTGCTTTATTAGATACAGGGATTTATCCGGTTTCTTTTGCTTCGATGGTGTTTGGTCCTGAACCCAAGCATGTATGGAGTACCGCTCATATTGGGGAAACGGGCGTTGACGAGACGTTCTCCATCCTGTTGGATTACGGAAACGGGCGCACGGCTATGCTTAACGGGGCAGTTCGTCTCGGACTGACGAATGAGGCATACATCCATGGCACAAAGGGATATATCCATATCCCATCTTTCCTGAATAGCACATCGGCTATTTTACATGTAGACGGTGAAGAGGCACAAACCTTTCAGGATAGCCGAGCTTCCACAGGGTATGCCTTTGAAGCAGAAGAAGTGGGGCGTTGCCTGAATGAAGGCTTGCTCGAAAGTACCACGATATCTTTGGATGAATCACTGGGTATTATGAAGCTGATGGATCAGATTCGCGCACAGTGGGGGCTTCGGTATCCTTTTGAGTAATTTAATTATGAATTGAATAAAGAATAAACCACTTAAAGTCCAGAGAGCTTTTGAAGCTCTTTGGACTTTTTTGTGTACACCGTTTGGAATTAATGCAATCTCCATAAATCGGCTCAATCCCAACTTTGGTCGCAGATTAAAAATGTTCATATGAGCACTGGAATGAGTGGGTCATATGAATCATTTTTTGTGATTTAAATTAGTTAAAAAATAGTCATATAAAAGTGACAAAAATGTAATTAAATCATCAGTTAACGGAATTGGTAACGCTCTCTTTCTATGAAAATAAATGATGGTCCTAGGAAGTGGTTTCCAGAATTTTTCAATGAAATTTTCAGAAATATACGGTAGGGTGTTGTACGTGTCACTTGAGCCAGTGCGGCTTTTGCTGACTTGCTTGCTTATCCCGTGGCTCTTGATTCTTGTCGGAGCTCGCAGGATCGAGAGCCTTTGCAAGCCTGGAGAGTTGAATTGGCATTCACCTCATGACCTAACATCAAGGAGGAATTACAAACGTGAAAGTGAAATCAACATGGTTGTTTCGTATGATGATGATGACCGTCATTGCTGCTGTTGTGATCGGACCGATGAATATTGCAGGAGCGGCAGGCAGCCGGGCAGATCGGCCCTGGATGAATACGTCCCTTTCGGCTGAAGAACGGACGACGCTGTTGTTGAAGGAAATGACGCTAGAAGAGAAAATAGATTTGGTGACTGGCAAGGTCAACAATTATTATGGATTCTACAATGATCCAATTGAGCGTTTGGGTATCCCGGCGCTGACGATGGCAGATGGTCCTGGCGGGGTACGTATCGCCAATCCGGATGTTCAGAACAAGCAATCTACTGCACTGCCAGCTCCAATTGCGTTAGCTGCAACATGGGATACCAAAGCTGCCAAACAGTATGGTGATCTGATCGGAGACGAGGCTTTTAATACGACCCATAATGTCGTGCTCGGACCGGGGATGGATATTGCCCGCATTCCATGGGGATCGCGGAACTTTGAATCTATGGGTGAGGACCCGCTGCTGCAATCGCAAATGGCGACCGCTTATGTCAAAGGTGTACAAAGCCATCCTGTGTTGGCCACAGCCAAGCATTATCTTTTGAATAATCAGGAGACGGAGCGCTTCACGACGAACGTCAAAGTCAGTGACCGTGCGCTGCATGAAATTTACATACGTCCGTTTCAGGAGGTTATTGCCAAGGCTGATTTGGGAGGGGCGATGTGCTCTTTTAACAAGGTCAACGGCGAGCCTGCTTGTGAGAACAAGACCCTCTTGACGGACCTCTTGAAGAAGGAACTTCAATTCAAAGGTTTCATAATGAGCGATTACGGTGCGAACCTGAGTACAGTAGAGTCCGCTAATGCCGGCTTGGACCTGGAAACACCAGGTACACCTTTTGGTAAATGGGGAGATCAACTGTTGACTGCTGTCAAGAACGGCAAGGTAAGTGAGAAAACAGTTGATGATAAGGCTGGGCGTATTTTGGTGCAAATGTTCAGCAAAGGGTTGTTTGATCATCCGGTTAAAAATAAGCAGATTGATGCCCGTGACCATGGCAAGACGGCCCGTCAATTGGCTGAGGAGAGCATGGTGCTGCTGCAAAATAAAAATAATACTTTGCCAATTTCCAAGGATAAGCTCAAATCCATTGCTGTTATCGGTCCTGATGCAGATAGCGGCACTGTAGCAGGCGGAGGCAGCTCGTTGGTGAACCCGACGTATACTGTAAGTCCGTTAGAGGGAATCCGCAACCGTGTCGGCAAAGGGGTAACTGTCCAATATGCACCGGGTACAGACCCGATTTCTGCGGGAGACATTATGCCGGGTCCATCGGCTGTGCCATCCTCATTGCTGACCACATCCGACAAAAAAGAGGATATCAGCGTTGGATACGCCACTTATGGAGATGACGAACAGGGACTGCGGGGCGAATACTGGAAGAACAACAAAATGGAGGGCAGTCCGGAGCTTGTACGTAATGATGGTCAGGTCAACATGAATCTTGGATTCTATAATTACCAGGGCTTTAATGCGAAGTCCCCTAAAGTTCCCAATACGCCAACGACACTTAACGGCTTGATATCGGCGCGCTGGACGGGAGCAATTGCAGCACCTAAGGATGGCGATTATGCATTATCTTTAACCAGTTTGGGATCAAGCAAGCTATATCTCGATGATAAGCTATTTGTGGATAATCAGGGTACGAAGCTGGGTACCACGAAGAAAAACATCTCGCTCAAAGCAGGTGAAAAGCACAAGGTGCGGATCGAATATCGTGCCGATTATCCGACAAATGGCCGTGATTCCGGCGGAATGGTTCGTTTGGGCTGGGAACCTCCAGCAGATACGTCAGACAAGCTGATTGACAATGCGGTGAAGCTGGCGAAAAAGTCGGATGTAGCGATTGTCGTCACACGTACTTATGAGAGCGAAGGCTATGTTGAGCGTTCCGATATGGAACTGCCAAACAATCAGGATCGGCTGATCCGTGCGGTTGCCGCGGCGAACCCGAAAACCATTGTTGTGCAAATGAGCGGCAGAGCTGTACAGATGGACACTTGGCAGAATAAAGTTCCCGCCATCGTACAAGCATGGTTTGCTGGTCAAGAGCAGGGGAATGCCATAGCACGCGTTCTGTTCGGGGATGTGAATCCTTCCGGCAAGCTGCCCGTAACCTTCCCGGTTAACGAGCAGTCCACGCCGGTATCCTCACCGGAAAAATTTCCGGGTGTGAACGGAATAGGTGACTATTCGGATGGTATTTTTGTAGGCTACCGGGGATATGAGAAATCAGGAATTCAACCCGCATTTTCCTTCGGATACGGCTTATCCTATACGACGTTTGGCTATAGCGATCTGAAAACAAAACAGCACGCAAGCGGAAAGAAATCCAATCGTACGAATTCCGTCGAGGTCTCGCTGAAATTGAAAAATACCGGAAAAGTAGCTGGAGCAGAGGTTGTACAGGTGTACAGCGGTAAGCTTCCGACGAATGTAGAAACTCCATCGCGGCAATTGGCAGGCTGGTCCAAGGTCGAGCTGAAGCCGGGCCAAGAGAAAAATATCCGCGTGGAGCTGGACCCGAAAGCCTTCTCCTACTGGGATGAGAAATCCAAAGCATGGGTTATGCCATCGGGTGAAGTACCCATTTATGCAGGTAGCTCCTCTCAGGATATCCGTCTGACAGGAAGTGTTACCCTTCCGGCAGCATCTACAGGAAAGACAGCGAAGTAACCCCGTTACATTTGTTTTAAAATGGTTATATTCAAGAGAGCGCGGGCAATGCACCGGCTCTCTTTTTGCGCTAGGTATGCAAGGGGGATTCCAAGTGAAAGCTGAAACAGAAGGAAGGCTGAGGACGATGAAGAAACCCCAAAAGCAACGACGTTCCAACATGTGGCTGCTCGTAGCTGCAACTGCGATTTTGGTCTGTGCTATTCTGGTCAGTATTGCTATACGAAATAACCCTGAGCCGAAAGTAGAAAGTGACGTCAGCATGTGGCTGACGACACCGGACCCGGCGAATCGCTTGACCGAGCAAGCTCCGATACATTGGAGTAACGATAATGCTAAAGGCAACACAGCGAACTTGAACGTACTGACGGTTGAGGTAAAGCCAGATATTCGTTACCAGACGATGGAGGGGTTCGGCGCAGCGGTATCCGGCTCGTCCGCTTATCTGATGATTCACGGCATGTCTCCGGATCAGCGTGACCAGTTACTCAACGATTTGTTTACCGCGAGCGGTATTCAATTGAGCTATATTCGTCACACCATCGGGGCATCCGATTATTCGGTGGATGAACAGGGACAGCCCAGCAGCTATACCTATGACGATGTGGCATCAGGCAAGGACTATGATCTGAACCACTTTTCCATTGCCAAGGATCGGGACGTGACGGATGTGCTAAAGCAGATCGTACGAAGAAATTCTGACCTTCGGATTATGGGAACCCCGTGGACTGCGCCGCCCTGGATGAAATATGGGGAGCAGACCTTCAATGGCTGGTATTTGGACTACAACGATCCGCGCGTCTATTCCGCGTATGCTGACTATTTTGTACGTTATATTCGGGCTTATGCGAACGAAGGCATTCCGATTCAGGCGATTTCCATTCAAAATGAGCCGGAGTTCACCACGTCCAAGTATCCCAGCATGAGTATGGGGGCAGCCGAGCAGGCAAATTTTATTAAGCAATATCTGGGTCCTGCCCTAAGTCGGAACAAATTGTCTACCCAGATTATTGCTTTTGACCATAACTGGGATACCGGGAGTGACTATGCCCGCATGGTGATGGGAGATGAGCAAGCCCGAAGCTATACGCATGGCACGGCCTTTCACTGCTACAAAGGAGAGGCTACAGCGATGACAGACGTGCATAATGCCTTTCCGAATAAGGCCGTTTTCATGACAGAATGCAGCGGGGGGCAGTGGAGTCCGGATTTTGGAGATAATTTGAGCTGGGATATGTCCAAGCTGATCATCGGCGCACCTCGCAACTGGTCGCAAAATGTCCTGTTCTGGAACGTGGCGCTTGATCCATCCGGCGGCCCGACAAATGGTGGCTGTACCAACTGTCGCGGTGTGGTTACCATTGATCCGTTGAGCGGTGCCGTTACAAAAAATGTGGAATACTATGCGATTGGACATGCCAGCAAATTTGTTCGCCCGGGTGCGGTACGTATTGATTCCACGCAGTACAGCGGAAATATTGAAACGGTCGCCTACCGTAACCCCAACGGTACCCTTGTCCTGATTGCTGCTAATACGGGAGCGGACGAGCGGACTTTCAAGGTTCGGCAAGGAAGCAAAGTCTTCACGTGCAAGCTTCCAGCCAAATCGGCAGCTACCTTTCAATGGAGCTCTTCGGCTTCATAAAAATGTACCATTCTTCTGAATGCTTACAGTAGATTTAGAGCGCTCAGCCTATACGGCTGGGTGCTCGTTTTTGTGTGTTCTAAAGTTCAAGCCGTGAGAAGATAAAATTTTAACATTGTTCAGAATTGCTTCAGAGGCGGATGATAAGATTTTTTCAATATGGTTCGGCACTGACCATCACTCCATCCTTCAAAAAGTGAGTGCAGTCACACAAGTACAATGAAAAGCTTAACTATAATGTATACATATACATTGTTTAAATTTCGCTCTTTTGGAATCACGGTTCCAAGTATTCATGCATAAAGGAGAAGAATAGCCTCATGAATATACAATTACAGTTGGACCCCTTGTCAGTTGAACGATTAGCGAACGCGCTTTCAGCACGACCGGGAGTATTTAAGCTGTTTTATGACACAGAGGGCTGCGGATGTAACGGCGTAATTGTCATCTTGGTTATCACTGCGCCCAATGCTACCGATATAGTCATTCAGTCCGAGCCCTATTCTTTTTTTGTAGACCGGCAGCAGGAGCAGCAATTCGACAGCAGAATGCGGCTTGAGGCAGACCCTAATTATCCGTCATTTAAATTGAGCAGCGATGCGGGCCTATTCAGCAGCAACATTAGAATGAAAGATGTGCGTGTCAAATCGTCTACTTGAAGAGTGCTGGGTGGCTAGGGGAAGTATGTAATGTAAACGGAGACGACTATTGCGAATATGAAATCCCTTTTTGATAAATTGGGAATAAAACTTAAATAGAGAGCGGTTTTTAATGGAAAAGAATAATCTTGCCCAATTTCAAGAATATTAGGAGAACAAATTTACCAAACGCATTATTCATAAAGAAGCATGAACACGAAACCAGTAGCGAATCCCAAAAGACGAACCTCATCCAGCAAATATGGAGCGAAGTTCGTCTATTTGGACATATTCACTCAGCCCTCTAAGAACTAAGTTATTTAGGGTCTCCTTGTAAGTGGTACAATAACCATTATGATAATCGGAGAAGGACGTTGAGATGATGAAAAACTTGCTCGTTTCGGGCTACCGCGCTCATGAATTGAATATTTTCAACCAAAAGCACGAAGGCATTCCATATATCAAAAAGGCGATCACAGGCAGGCTCATTCCCCTGATTGAAGAAGGACTGGAGTGGATTATTACCCCTGGCCAGTACGGGGTGGATCTGTGGGCCTGTGAAGTGGCAATTTCACTGAAGCAGCAATATCCTCACTTAAAATGCTCCATTATGGCGGCCTATCAAAATATGGAGGAAAAGTGGAAAGAGGACAAAAAGGAGTATTTCCAGCAGATCTGTAAGGGAGTTGACTATGTGGGAGTAGTCAGCCGCCAGCCTTATCAGGGAATATGGCAACTCAAGGCACGGGATGAACTGCTTTTCCGCAAAACCGATGGTTTATTGCTCGTTTATGACGAGGATGCCGGGGAGGGCAGCCCACGTTTTATGAAAGAAATGGCATTAAAAAAACAACAGGCAGAAGGCTATCAATATATCAGCATTAGCTCAGAGGATATCCAGAGCATAGCGGATGAAGAACAATTATTCATGGACCTCTGATTTTTAAAGCATTAGCTCGGATTATTGAACAAAAAGGACGTATTCGTCCCTTTACTTTTATGTAAGCGCTATCATAAAATTTAAACAACAATAATTTATCAGTCAGATAAAATAAATTTATTGAAAAACAAATTATGAAAGGAGTTAAGGATTCAGATGAAAAAAAGATTTCGGTATACTGCGCTGCTCTGTCTCGGTGTCATTTTGTGTGGAACAGTCACCCCGATGGATTGCCAGGTCTCTGCTGCTTCTACGAGGCAAATGGAAAAGCTGAGTCGGGGAGCCGTCGCGGTCAAGGTGCCAGAGGGTGTGCTGGTGAGCTGGCGACAGCTGGGCACGGAAGCGGATTTGGTCAGCTTCAATCTGTACAGAGGGACAAGCAAGGTCAATGATGCGCCGATTACGTCGAAAACCAACTTTCTGGACAAGGCAGGTACGACTTCCTCTTCGTACACGGTTCGTGCCGTGGTGAATGGAACAGAACAGGCTGCTTCTCCTGCGGTAAAGGTATGGAGCAACAACTATCTGGATGTTCCCATCCAGCAGCCTGCGGGTGGTACAACCCCGGATAAGGTGAGCTACACGTACAATGCCAATGACGCCAGTGTAGGTGACCTGGATGGGGATGGCGAGTATGAGATTGTGTTAAAATGGGACCCTTCCAATGCCAAGGACAATTCACAATCTGGCTACACGGGAAATGTATTTTTGGACGGCTACAAGCTGGATGGAACACGCCAATGGCGAATCGACCTGGGTCGGAACATTCGGGCTGGAGCGCACTACACGCAATTTCTCGTTTATGATTTTGACGGAGACGGCAAAGCAGAAATCGTATGCAAAACAGCAGACGGCACTAAAGATGGCACAGGGGTGACCATTGGCAACGCCTCGGCGGATTATCGCAATGCCAGTGGTTATATTTTGGACGGGCCTGAATTTTTGACCGTGTTCTCGGGCGATACGGGCAAAGCACTTAGCACGATTGACTATGTACCGCCACGGGGAACGGTATTTAGCTGGGGAGATAATTATGGCAACCGGGTGGATCGTTTTCTCGCCGGGGTTGCTTATCTGGATGGCGTGCGGCCCAGCATTGTGATGGCACGGGGTTATTACACCCGGACGGTTCTGGTCGCGTACGATTGGCGTAATGGTAACTTGAATCGACGCTGGACCTTTGATAGCAATAGCTCCACCAATGCCGGAACCGCTGGACAGGGCAACCATAGCTTGAGTGTGGCGGATGTGGATGGAGACGATAAGGATGAGATCGTGTACGGCTCGCTGGTGGTGGACGATAACGGGACCAAGCTAACAAATACGGGCATGGGACACGGCGATGCGCTTCATGTTGGGGATCTGGACCCGGACCGTTCAGGCTATGAAGTGTTTAAGGTAAACGAGGACAAAAATGCAACCTACGGCGCTGCCATGTATGACCCGCGTAATGGAAACATATTATGGGGCGTAAATACAGGCAAGGATACCGGAAGAGGTATGTCGGCAGACATTGACCCGCGTACCAAGGGCAACGAACAATGGGCACCGGGCATCGGCGTACGTTCTGCCAAAGGAGAGCTTATCACGAATACGCTACCGTCCTCCACTAATTTTGGAATCTGGTGGGATGGCGATTTGCTGCGTGAGCTGCTGGACCATACCTCGTCGAGCGCTGGCAAAATTGACAAGTGGAACTATACCAACTCAACCACTTCCAATTTGCTTACGGCGACGGGCACCAGCTCCAATAACGGAACGAAAGGAACTCCGTCCTTGCAGGCCGATCTGTTCGGAGACTGGCGCGAGGAAGTGATTTGGCGCAAAAGCGACAATTCAGCACTGCGTATCTACACAACACCATATGAGTCAGAGTATCGTTTTTATACACTTATGCATGATCCGTTGTACCGCCTGAGTGTAGCGTGGCAGAACGTGGCCTATAACCAGCCTCCACACACTGGGTTTTATCTGGGAGAAGGGATGTCCAAGCCCGCGCAGCCGAATATATACACCCCTTGATTTGCAGGTCAATTTGCAGGTCGAAATGAAACGCGAATGAACAAAAACGGAAAGGGTTCCGGGTTGATCGGAGCTCTTTTTGTCGTGCCAACAAAGAAGACAACGTATGATTTTCATAAAAATGGGAACATTAGTTCTTATTAGCGAAATATACGTATGAAAAAGGAGGCGGGATATGTGACTTCTCTAACGACGGAAGGTATGATTGCGCTCGTAACCAATGTCGGATTCCCTGCTGCATTAAGTCTGATTCTGTTAAAATATATCCTTGTCACCCTTAGCCACAGATTGGAGCAGCTTGACCGGTCTGTTAAGCAACTGTCCCAATCCCTGGAAGAGGTGGAGGCAAAGCGAGTGAAGCAGTCGGAAGAAACTCACCCGGCAAATACGGACAAACTTCGTGCAGAATGAACAAATAAAGGCAAATAGAAACAATTTAGCAACCCAATTGTGGTGCGGGATTCTTATAATAGAAACGTGTGCAGTTTATGCAGGTATATGATTATGGAGGTGCATCGAATGATGAAAACAGGTATGAAAATAAATACGAAGCTATCCGCGCTGTGCATCGCAGCTACGCTTATGAGCGTAGCACAGGCCGCAGCCGCCGCGCCCGCCGTGACCGCTCCAGCGGAAGCGACGCAACCGGGCATTGCCAGTCCGGCAGCATCGGCCCCAGCCAAGGTGCCAGCACCAGCAGCATCTGCGTCGGTTACGGCGCCAGCCCCGGCACAAGCGCCGTCGGTTCCAGCAGCATCGGCCCCGTCCGCAGCCGCGGATTCCGCCAAAGCCGCTACACCAGTAGCTCCGTCTGCACCAGCACCGCGTCCATCCGCGTCGGTAGCGCCAGCGGCTGCTCCGTCCGCACCGTCGACTGCGAAGCCGTCCAAGCCGCAGCAGCCGTCCACTTCGGGGCCAGCAGCAGCCGCTGCTACCAGCGTGAAACCAACGCAGCTGGACAAGTTGAATCACGAGAGCGCCATTCCGCTCGTGCTGGAGGCGCAGTCGCGCTATCTGTACGCGATCAGCGGTGGTACCACGGTGGGCGAATCGTTCCAGTGGAACGGCAAAAGCTACCGCTATCTGTCCGAGGACATCGGTACGAAGACCAAGCTGATCAGCTATCTGACGCAGGCATACACCAAGCAGGCAAGTGAGCAATTTGTTGGAAAATTTTTTGTTGAAATTAACGGAAAACTAGCTCAACTGGACGCAGATGGTGGTAACCTGCTGGAGTTCAACCGGGCTACAGCGAAAATGGTGACGATGACCGCGGTTAAGCGCAGCTATCTGCTGACCGTGCCTTATCCGGCAGGAACCAAGCAGGCGAACGAGAAAATCACCGTAAATTTTGAAAAGGTCGGCAGCTACTGGAAAATCAGCTCCCCACCGCATGTCGTTTTCTAAATTAAGATTTTGCAACATGCTTCATATGGGGTAAAGTGAAGTTAAGACTTGTTTCGTAAGTCCCAATTCAAGGCAGGGGAGTGCTGCGCAATGATGACACCCATCAAGGTAAAAGACGTTAAGGATATTGAAAAAATCAATCAAATCGTTTCGAATTATACCTATGACATTTGGATTCATGGCAAAAGCGGCATGGCAGATGCCAAATCCATTTTAGGCATGTATGTGCTAAAGCTGGATGAACCGCTGACTCTGGTGGTGCCCGACACTGTCAATCCCAAAAAACTGTTCAAGGAGCTGGAGGAATTTATTCATTTTCCTGCTCAAGAAGGATAACAGACAAGTAAACACCTGTAGACGCTGCATACTCTAATTAAAAATCTACTAATTCAAAATAATGCAAAGAAGCCGTGGAACGCTTGGATCCCACGGCTTCTTTTTTTAATGCTCCTCCTCGTCCAAAAACGGGAGATTCACCGAATAGTACATGACTCCCATCAGCAGCACACCGCCAACCAGATTCCCGAGCGTAACCGGAACGAGATTATGGATCACACCAGCGACAGAGACTGTACCCGGATGGTCCAGCACGAGGGCAATGGCGAAAGTACACATATTAGCCACGCTATGCTCATATCCCGAAATGAAAAAGCAGAACACGAACAGCATCATGGCAAACATTTTCGCGCCGTTTTCCTTCATGAACATGGGCACGAAGAAGGCAAGGCAGACCAGCCAGTTACACAAAATAGCCCGGAAGAACAGTTGCATTGCAGGCGCTTCCATTTTATGCTCCACCACGTTCAGCAAAAAGCTGTTTACATTGGAGGATTCAAACAGCCCGGTCAGGAAAATAAGGAGCGCGAATACCCCCGCACCCAGCAAATTACCGCCATAGCTGGCAGCCCACAGCCGAAGCACCTCACTCCAGCGCAGCTTCTTACGGAGCGCCGCGTAGGTGTAATAGAAGGTATTGCCTGTAAACAAATCCCCGCCGCCGTATGCGATCAGAATGATAGCCGCCCCGAATGTTAGCGCCGCCATGGGATAAGTGAATGGAGAATGCTCCATGTAAAAAAAGTTGCCCGTCTTGAACGCTACAATAACACCGAACCCGATGAACATACTCGCCAGCATGGAACGCGCCAAATACCGGAGCAGGCTTTGTTTGTAAATTTTGTACTTCTTCATGGCTAGCTGTTCAACATTGCGTAAGCCCTCCGTCTCCATTTCCAACGACAACCTCCTATTTTCACAGATGTAAATCTTTAAACAGACCTTATTTTTTCTGAAGCATCGCCCAGTTAGTCGGTAATCCTGTTAGCTTAACAAACCAAGCTTTTGCAGCCCGTACAAAATGCCGTCTTCATCTGCGCGCTTTGTTACCATTTTAGCCGCAGCCTTGGCTTCATCACAGCCGTTGCCCATCGCGACACTGTTATGTACAGCCGTCAGCATTTCCACATCGTTCAAACCGTCGCCAAAAGCGTACTGATTTTCATCGGCAATGCCCAGTCTGGACGTAATTTCGCGGATGCCTATTGCTTTGGAGCCAGCGTGAGGAACAACGTCCACAGAACTCGGATGCCAGCGCACAAAGTCAAAAGCTTTGAATACCGCTTCATAGAAAGGTTCTTCTTCTACCGTACACATCAACAGCGTCTGATAAATATCTCTTCCCTGGAAATAAAGCGGATCGTATCCAACCGAAAGCTTGGCCTTGAACGTTTGAAGCGATTTTTCTACAAGCTCATCGTTAGGAATATTAGCCTTCATGTTGGTATGATCCATATATACGATCGCATGATTATGTGTGAGGGCCAGATCAGTCATGGATTGCAAAGCTTCTCTGTTCAGCGGATTTGTAGCAACTACTTCCCCACGAAGCACGACATATTGCCCGTTAAAGCTGACATAAGAATCAATTTCAAGCTGCTCACGGATTTCCTTGAACATAAAAGGCGCGCGTCCTGTGGCAATAGCTACCTCATGGCCCTGCTCTTTCAAAGCAAAGACGGCCTTTTCAGCCGTTAGCGGCATTTTTTTGTCATCGTCCAGTAAAGTACCGTCGATATCGAAAAAGATAATTTTTTTGTCTGACATGTTCTTACACCTGACTTTCAATAATGTATTGTCGAAATGGACTCATATGGATTCATTATATCAAAGGAACTGCTCCTGAATACACAAATACGTATAAATCCTCATGAATGTCCGACTTCTATAGCTTACAATATGAAATAAGGATTACTGTAAAAAATAATGCCTATCTCCTATTTTCATAGACGGGATGTGATCATCATGACGAAAATCCAAGTCACACCGGAGCAACTGGATAGCGTGGCCTCCCAATTTGCCAATGCCCACGGAACACTGTATAACCAGTTAAACGGCCTGGATAACACAATGAACAATCTTCACAGCCAGTGGGACGGTATGGAGAGAAATCGTTTTTATAACGACTATCGGACGGCTAAATATACGCTTTCTTCCGTGTTAAACAAGGTTCAATCCATTGAAATTGAGCTGAAAAGCATTGCTTCGAAGTTTAGAAGTACGGATGACAACCCGCGTGGCTTCTGGACTGCATTAGCGGCGGCTATGAGCGCTAGTGCAGCGTCGGCGGGCGGTGGAGAAGCCGGGAAACAAGCTGGAGATGCCTCCGAGCCTCCTAAAAACATAGATGACTGGGATCGGGCCGACGCCGATAAATACCATCAATATGAGAAATTACTGAAAGATGCCGAGGCGATGGGAGACAAGCAGGTTATGCAGAAAATCCACGACCAGATGAACGTCCTGCGGCTGCAATATGAGGACTCGGTGACCCGTACAGATTACAATACAGGAGAAACGTCCAAGATCACGTCTGATTCTCTCGTCGCCGTCACCGAGCTGACGGGTAAGGATGGCACAAAAACGGATATTTCCATAGATAAAAAAGGTAACGTCGTCAGCTACCAGCAAAATACCGACAAATATGATTACTGGGTCCAAAAGCATACCCAATCCGCCGAAGAGCACGCTCTGGGTAAAACGGCCCAGACCGTCACCGGATATGGCATAGGTCTTATATTGTCGCGCGGAACTGGCGTTGGTGGAGCAGGTTCAGGTGCAGCCTCCGGCTGGGGAGAGCACGTCGTCGGCATCGGCGGTGGTATGATCAGTGATAAGGTACTATTCTCCGTTCCCGATGAGGGCGAAACCCGCACCATGATCTACCGAACCAACAAAGAAACTGGACATATCGAAAACATGATCATCGTCACCAAGGGTGAGAATGAAATGGAGTACCGTTACTGGGAGGACTATAACTAGAAGCGGTCATGAGCTGGGAACGATCATACTCAATGCGAATAGGAGTATCTATAAAATCTACAGTCTTTTTTTCTGGAACAGGTGAGTGGCAGTTGGAAACTGTAAAACTTGCTAGCTGGAGAAGTCTGTAGATTTTTTGTTTACCAAAATTTTAATTACTATAAGTTGCTTAAATGAATAGAATTTATGGTTTTGGCAGCAAATCACTGAGTAAAGATAACGATTTTTTAAAGCCCTTCCTTTAATTTATATCTCGATTTAGATAAAACATAGATTAGCAGCAAGATTAAAGAAAGATCTAATATTATTATTTGGATAAACAGTAAAATATAAATATAATGTATATATTTATATTTTTTCATATAAATAAACAAATTTATATTTTTAATTTGTTGTTTTTTATTTGATGAAAATAAAGAAAAATCGATTATTTTCAAGAAAACGACTTCATTTGTCGATAAGCAACAAAAATCTACATAACACGACCTGTTATTTACAAAAATGTAACATTTGAAGGTTGACTAATTGATTGACTTTGTTGAAATAAATAGTTATTTTAATTCGTAAAAGGTGTAAAACATTGGTTGAAAATTTTAATTATAAATTACTATTATAAACTTTTTAATTATTTCGATATACGGATGTAATATATTTTTCTTGATACATCTTGAAAAAATAAGATATTTTTTATCACTCCGTTAAATTTCTGCTTTAATACTTCAAAGGTTATAACTTGCAACTGAGGTTAAATTTGAAAAGTACATAATAAGAGATATCTTAAAAGTTATCTGGAAAAGAGGTTTTCAGATGAATAAAGTATCGTTCATTTTTCCTGGCCAGGGTTCGCAATATGTCGGTATGAGTAAAGAATTCTGGAATGATTTTACTGTGGTAAAGCGTTTGTTTGAAGAAGCAGATGATACATTGGGTTTTAAGCTCTCAAAACTTTGTTTTGAAGGTAACCCTCATGAACTTGTTCAGACCATAAATGCTCAGCCCGCATTGCTCGCTGCCAGTCTTGCTGCTTATCATGTCAGCAAAGAGGTATTGGAATTGGAACCTCAACTGATGGCAGGACATAGTTTGGGAGAATACTCTGCATTGGTATGTAGCGGATACCTTTCTTTTCAGGATGGACTTCAAATTGTGAGAAAACGAGGGATGTTTATGCAGCAGGCTGCCGCTAATGGAACAGGTACTATGGTTGCCGTTGCGAATGTCTCTGCTCCAATTCTGGAGAACTTATGCACGGAGGTATCTACTGATCGTAAAGTTGTATCTATTGCATGTCACAATTTGGATGACCAGTACGTTCTATCGGGACATCGAGAATCGTTGGATCAAGTAGTGGAACAAATAAAACGTCTTGATAAGAGTAAAGTTAGCTATCTTGCAGTAAGCGGACCTTTTCATAGTATCCTGATGAAATCTGCAGCAGATAAGCTTGCGATAGAACTAAAAAAATTCCCGCTGCGAAAGGGGAAATGGCAGGTTATTTCTAATGTAACAGCTTTACCGCATGATGAAGCATCGATCCATGATTTACTTTACAAGCAAATGATACGACCCGTACGCTGGGCTGACACGATGGATTATCTATACCAGAATGGTATCCGTACCGTGTTAGAATTGGGGCCTAGGCAAGTACTTGGACAACTAATGAAAAAAAGATATCCTGTTATTTCAACCTTTTCTATTAATAGTACATCTTCCCTAAAAGTAGTGGAACAGTCGCTATGGAAGCAACAGAGTGTACGTACAAAAATACTTGAGCGCCTGGAGGAAGGGTTTGCAGCGGCGCTCATCGCCAGAAACAGGAATGGGGATTTTGAAAATCATATGGAGGGTGTTGTTTATCCAAGCCAACAGATTAGAAAATGGATCGATGATCTTCATAATAATAAGGATGGCACAGATTATAATTCCATTAATAAAGAGGTGCTAGAGTTACTCCGTACTATACTCGTTACTAAACAAGTACCCGAGCATGAACAGCAGACGATTCTGAATATGATTTGAACAAGGTTCATCGGTTATGTCATTGGAAATTGTAAATTTATTGCTGGAAGCTAATAAATCTTATGATATACGGGGTGAATGGCATGTATACGAATAGATTCAAAACACTGGTCGATGTCATTGCAGAACGGGGAGAATGCAAAAATAACTCAATTACCTTTATTGAGTCAGATCAACTCGAAACAACACTTACTTATGAAGATGTATATCAGGAAGCATTAGCATTTTTAGGGGAGCTTCAGGATGCAGGCGTTAAACAAGGACAGGAAATTGTGTTTCAATTAGAAAATAACCGTCATTTTGTAAAAGCGTTTTGGGCTTGTATTCTTGGGGGGATGATCCCGGTACCTGTCAGCATTGGCAACAATGATGAACATAAAATGAAGATTTTTAAGATCTGGGATGTGCTTGACGATCCGTTTTTGCTCATTGAACCTAAAATATTAAAAGACCTTGAAAAATATACATTAAAAAGTAACCAGACTACATTATTCGAAACTATTCGCCATCGCTATAAATTACTTGAACAACATGAACAACCAAAGCATCTGTTTGTAAGAGTACACACCCCCCAACCGGATGATATAGCATTTATTCAGTTTTCGTCTGGCTCAACGGGAGATCCCAAGGGAGTTACCCTTACGCATGATAATCTCATTCATAACACAAGTGGAATTATAAATAGAACAGTCATCACTGAGCAAGACTCGTTCTTGCAGTGGATGCCTCTAACCCATGACATGGGTCTAATTTACAATCATATTACTCCATTAGTTGCTGGAGTGAATCAATATATTATGCCGACCTCGCTATTTATTCGTCAGCCTGTATTATGGATAAAAAAAGCAAGTGAACATCAAGTAAGTATTATTTCATCGCCAAACTTCGGATATAAATATTTCATGCAGTTTTTTAAACCGGAAAAAGCGATGGACTGGGATCTCTCCAAGATCCGTTCCATTATTAATGGTGCTGAGCCTATCTCTCCCGAATTATGTGACACATTTCTTGATACATTAGCTCCCTTTGGATTGAAAAGAACTACTATGCGTACATCATACGGTTTGGCAGAGGCTTCGGTTGCAGTTGCTATTCCCAAAACCAATACAAAATATGTAACTGTATATGTTGACCGTAAGCATTTAAATATCGGGGAACCTGTCTTAGAGGTGGACAAGACTTTTCTTAACGCCCTGCCATTTGTCGTAGTAGGTCAGTCGTTAGATTATTGTGAAATAAGAATATGCAATGACGAGGATGAGCAAGTTGCTGAACGCGTCATTGGACACATACAAATTAAAGGTAAAAATGTTACAAAGGGATACTATAACAACGAACAATCGACATCTAAAATTTTGACATCAGACGGATGGGTAAGAACAGGGGATCTTGGTTTCTTTCGTGAAGGTCAATTGGTCATTACAGGGAGAGCAAAGGATATTATTTTTATGAATGGTCAGAATGTGTATCCGCACGACATTGAGCGTATCGCTGAAGAGGTTGAAGGGGTAGAACTTAATCGCGTGGCGGTTTGCGGAGTACGTGTAGCGGAGGCGGAAACAGAGGAAATTGTAATATTTGTCGTGTCAAAAAAGACACTGGAGAAATTTGCGCCAATCGCAAAGAGGCTAAAAAAACATTTGTACCGCAAAGGTGGATGGTCTGTATACGATATCGTACCCATTAAGCAAATGCCCAAAACAACCAGCGGAAAGTTGCAAAGGTTTAAGCTTGCTGCTCAGTATCAATCGGGTCATTATCAGAAGATTCTATTGGCTTTGAACGACCTTTTGGAGCAGGAAACAAAAAAACAGGAGTCGCCGAAGACTTCGACCCAAATAGAAAATATACTTCACGATATTTGCTGTGAGGTGTTACATAGGGAAGAGGTTGATACGGGGGAAAGCTACTTTGATCTGGGTGCGAATTCGTTACAGTTGGTTCAGATTACAGAGAGGATTGAAAATCTGCTGGGGATACAGTTGTCGGTTACGGATTTGTTTGATTATCCCTCTATAGCTCATCTGGCAGAATTTATGGTGAGACCGACTGCTTCGGCTAAAAATGATATCCCTACTGATGAAATTCACCACACAAATAGCAAGGACGTTGCCATTATAGGTATTTCTCTGGATTTACCCGGTTCTTCATCCAATTCACAGTTTTGGAACCATATTGTTCAAGGCGACGATTGTATCGGAAGTTTAAGCCCCCAACGAAAGCAGGACGCGATAGATTACTTATCGGTTTTGGATCAAGAAAAGGATGAGGAGGAATTCATAGAAGGCGGTTTTTTGGAGGAAATCGATAAATTTGATTATTCGTTCTTTAAATTAAGTCCTGTGGAAGCTAGCTACATGGATCCTAATCAGAGGTTATTTCTTCAGACTGCGTGGCACGCAATTGAAGATGGGGGTTATGCAGGCGAACGGATTCATGGTCAAAAGGTAGGGGTCTACGTTGGCTTCTCCAAAGTGGGTTACGATTATGAGAGGATGCTCTCCAAAGGGGAACCGGATAAATTCCACCAGTATATTGTTGGGAATTTACCGTCAGTGCTGGCAAGCCGCATTTCCTATTTTCTTAATTTGAAAGGTCCAGCAGTTACTGTGGATACAGCGTGCTCTTCTTCACTTGTCGCAATTCATATGGCTTGTAAGGGGTTAGCAACGGGGGATTGCAAGATGGCAATAGCCGGAGGAATCCGAACAATGCTTTTACCGGTGAGGTTGGGGCTAGATATGGAATCTCCAAAGAACAGAGCCCGTACATTTGATGCAGAGGCGGATGGAACAGGTGTTGGAGAAGGGGTTGCAGCGGTTTTGTTAAAGCCTCTCGACCAAGCATTGCAGGATGGAGATCGTATTTATGCTGTGATTAAAGGGAGTGCTGTGAATCAGGATGGCACAACTGTAGGTATTACTGCGCCTAGTCCTTCCGCCCAGGCCGAAGTGGTAGAGGCAGCTTGGAATGATGCGGGTATTCACCCGGAAACATTATCATTTATTGAGGCCCATGGAACAGGAACCAAACTAGGGGACCCGATTGAAATAGCTGGATTGACACAAGCCTTTGAAAAATATACCGATAAAAAACAGTTTTGTGCCATCGGTTCCGTCAAGCCGAACATTGGTCACTTATTTGAAGCAGCAGGAATATCCAGCCTTATTAAGGCTGTATTGATGCTGCAAACCAAGAAAAATCCTCCGTTGATTCACTTTAAGAAACCTAGTTCTCGTATTAACTTCGAATTATCGCCTTTTTATTTGACGACGGAAGTGGCAGATTTGGAATCAAACGATACTCCACTTCGTTGCGGAGTTAGTTCTTTTGGTTTCAGTGGAACAAATGCTCATGTTGTTATGGAGGAGTTTGTAGAAACACGAAGAGAGAATTCTTCTGCGTCGGGATGCATTCAACTCTTGACATTATCAGCGAAGAATGAGGGAACTTTGCATCATTTGGTTGAAGGCTATATTGACTATTTACGGCTAAATCCAGCCGTTTCCTTAGAGCAAATGTGCTATACAACACATATAGGCAGAGCTCATATGGAGCATAAATTAGCCGTTGTCGCTTCCAGTCCAGAAGATTTGCTGCACAAGTTGGAGCGATGGGCTACCGGGAACAAGCAAGAGAATGTGCCTGATATATATGCAGGTGTGCATAAACAGAGAGCTAACAGTAAGCAGGAAATAGATGAGACGATAGATCGAATTATTACAGCCATAAGAGAAGGTGGACATACAGACATTCACTCTCTGCGTCGACTGGGTGAGTTGTACGTTAAAGGAGTGACGATCCCGTGGCAAGCACTTTATGCGGGTGAAACCAAAAGAATACTGACGCTGCCTCTATACCCTTTTGAACGGAATCGGTGCTGGTTTACCCCAAAAGTAGAGCAGATAAGTAATAAAGACAGGGAGGAGAGAAATATGGTGTCCACGTATCAAAACGAGAAGCAAGCTACAGATCAAATGGATTATACAGCAGAGATTTCCAAAGTATTAAAAGAAGTGATCAGCAAGGTTTCTGGATTTACAGTGGGGCAACTGGATGATCAAACGCATTTTCTCGAAATGGGCTTGGATTCGATTATGTTGGTTCAAGTTCAAAAAGAAATTAGGGAACAATTTAGAGTGGATGTTCCAATGAACCATTTCTTTGAAAATGTTACGAATTTGGATCGTCTAGCAACGTTTATTTCAGACCTGACGTATACGACACAATCGGTTGCGGCAGCCAGTGCTGCAAGTGTTGTCGATGGAAGGATAGAAGCGAAGCCAGAAAGTGTGGTTGCTACAGAGCCATCGTCCAAATCTGGTGACTTGGAAAGGTTACTCTCTCAACAGATTGAATTGCTGAACAGCCAACAGCATGGTCTTACTCAAGTGTTGACAAAGCAACTGGAGGTGTTGAGTGGTCAAGGAAGAACTGTACGGACAACACCATTAGCTAACAAGGAACCAGTCAATGTTCAGAACTCGTATCTTCATCCTGTGGCACAGGATGTACCTGTAGTTTCTAAAGTAAAGATGGGGGCATCCGATGAACATTCCAAACCGTTTGTACCCTATCAGCCACTGCTGATCGGTGAGGAAAGTGGATATAGCGTGCGGCAAAATGATTTCTTACAGCGTTTTATTGAACGATATACGCAACGTACTCCGGGTTCCAAGAAGTATACGCAGGAAAGCCGATGGGTTCACGCCAATAACCGTCATGTATCTGGCTTCCGATCCTATTGGAAAGAAATGGTGTATCCCATAATTTCAGAGAGCGCCTCAGGTTCAAGAATATGGGATGTGGATGGAAATGAATATATTGATTTGACCATGGGCTTCGGGGTTCATTTACTGGGTCATAATCCAGCTTGGCTAACTGATGCCTTGCGTAGCAATTTGCATGATCGTACACCTTCAATCGGTCCCATGTCGAATACCGCAGGCGAGGTCGCTGCCTTGATCAGCGAGTTGACGGGTGTGGAGCGGGTTGCTTTTTATAATTCGGGGTCAGAAGCTGTTATGGTCGCTTTGCGTTTGGCCAGGGCGGCTACAGGACGTTCCAAAATTGTGTTGTTTGCCGGTTCTTACCACGGAACGTTCGATGGTGTACTTGCCGTGTCTGATCCGAATTCAAGTGGGGGCGAGGCTTTACCCATGGCTCCGGGGATTCCTTCAAGCATGATGCAGGATGTAATCGTGCTCCCTTATAACCATCCGGATTCTATAGAAGTTATCAAACAGTATGCAGATGAGCTCGCTGCCGTACTGGTGGAACCCGTACAGAGTCGCAGACCGGACCTGCAACCAAGGAAGTTCTTGAAGCAAATCCGGGAGATTACAGCAAATTCGGGAACAGCGCTCATTTTTGATGAAGTGATTACAGGGTTTAGAATTCATCCGGGTGGAGCACAGGCATGGTTTGGGATTAAAGCTGACCTGGTCACTTATGGAAAAGTGGTGGGTGGAGGTATGCCCATCGGCATTGTGGCCGGAAACTCCGAGTTTATGGACACAGTAGATGGAGGTGTATGGTCGTTCGGGGATGATTCATATCCGATGAATACGAATAAAAAAACGTTCGTTGGCGGTACTTTCTGTACACATCCGCTTACAATGCATGCGGCTCTGGCTGCTTTGAAATATTTGAAGTCAGAAGGTCCAGATCTTCAGGAACAACTAAACCGAAGAACCGACGAATGGGTAGCGGGACTGAACGCCTATTTTAAACGAAATAGTGTACCTATCCATATGGTTAACTATGGTTCATTATTCCGGTTTGTTTCGTTTGGCGATATCGAGTTATTTTTCCATCTGCTGATTAACAAGGGAGTTTACATATGGGAAGGCCGTAATTGCTTTTTATCGACTTCTCATACAGATGAAGACCTTCAACAAATCACGCAGGCTGTAAAGGAAAGCGTGGAGGAATTGAGAGAAGGGGGATTTTTACCCGATAATCCGCCTTCTCCGGATGGAAATGAGATCTCGAAAATGGATGTGATTCCGGTCGAACCTGCGTCCTTCCCTTTGACAAAGGAGCAGCAGCAAATTTGGTTTGCCACGCGATCAAGGAGTGATTCCTCGACTGCGTTCAATGAAACGGCAGCACTACGTATGCAGGGCCATCTGCAGATTGACACCCTACAACGTGCTGTTCAAGCGATTGTGAATCGGCATGATTCGCTGCGCACTTTAATTGACCCCGGTGGAGAAGAACAGCATATTCTTGAAAACGTGGATGTGGTTATCCCACTGAATGATTTTTCAGCATTTTCTCGATCAGAGTGTGAAGAAAAAGTTAAGCAATGGTTCGAGGATGAGGGGCAAAGATCGTTTGATTTGACGTCCAGTGAACCATTGTTCAGAATTCACATTTTGCGTGTGAATCTGGAAGAACATATTGTGGTGGTCACGTTCCATCATATTATCGCTGACGGTTGGTCGATAGCAGTGTTTATACGCGAATGGGAGCAAGTCTATACTTCTTACTGCGAAGGTGAAAAGACAGTCAGGTTGCCTGTATCGGCCCAATTCAGAGATTTTCAGGTTTGGCAGCAGTCGGAACTGGAAAGTGAGGGTGCGAGTGCAGCAGTTTCTTACTGGACACGGACACTGGACTCAATTCCTGTAGTGATGAATCTTCCATCCGAGGACGGAGGCATGAAGAAATCATCGTATAGTGGCAAACGAATAAATATTCGGGCAAACAGTACGTTAACTAAAAAGTTGAAGAAGCTTAGCATTAAAGCTGGGAATAGCCTGTTTGTCACACTTTTGACAGCATATAACGTGTTTTTGCACCGGTTAACTGGAAATAAGACACTAGTGGTGGGGATACCTACTTCGGGTCAGTCCAGAATGGAGCAACTTAATTTGATCGGAAACTGTGTCAATATGCTGCCGATTGTGAGCCGTATTGACTCCAAAGAAACATTATTTAACTATTTGTCCCAAGTTAAGCGAGTAATGCAGGAAATGGAGCCGTTCCAAAATTACCCTTTTGCTGATCTGGTTGAGCGTTTGGCAAACGTATCAATTCCTGAGATGAACGTGATCTTCAACATGGATCGACCGATGCAGAATTTTCACTTTCATGGGCTGGATGTTCAGGTGATGCCGACGCCAATCCTGTACTCCAAATATGACATGTTTCTTAATGTAATGGAGGTCGAGGGGGAACTCTGGTTTGATTTTGACATTAAAGATGGATTAGCCGCGCCGGAAACGATACACCTCTGGGCAAAGTACTTTTTACACATGCTCCATACTGTGGCTAATGGCGAAGATCTGAGCCTTGCAGATATTTCGCTCTTGAACCAGGACGAACAGACACTTGAGGAAAAAAATTACAAGGACTACGCTGACCTCGAAATTAGTGGCAAAAGTGATGCCGTTTCGCAAGGAGCCGTCTATTTACTTGATACCTATGGGCAGCCAGCACCTGTTGGCACAATCGGAGAATTACATGTACTGGAGGAGAATGCTTTTCCTTCCGAAACGATCGCTTACGCACCGACAGGAATGCTGGCTTTGCGGACAGCGGATGGTGAATTAAAGTTATTGGGAGATGTACAGCGCCGAGTACACGTTAGGGGACGTGCAATATATATCGAGCAACTCGAACAATTTATTACTTCTCTTCCGCAAATCAACGAATGCCGTGTTATAGCTAAACCTGCAGAGGACGGGACTGACCATAGTTTGATTGCTTACGTTGCGGGTCGTACCGATGGAATAAAGACATTGCTTCGCAAACAATTGTTGCACGAATTGCAAGACCATTGGGTACCTCAGCAGATCATTTCGCTTGAAAAGCTGCCCCTGACTTCCGAGGGATACGTGGACTTGTCCCAATTGCCTTCCTCGGAACAAACATTTAGCAAGGAGTCGGTTATCACAGTCAGTACCACGGAGAAAAGGGTAGGACGAATTTGGAAAGCAGTGTTGGGTTTGGATCAAGTTTGGCCAGATGACAATTTCTTTGATCTGGGAGGAGATTCGTTGAAGGCGACTCTCTTACTCGCTAGGGTGTATCAAGAATTTGGCAAACGAATTCCATTGAACGAGCTTTTCCATTCACAGACGGTTTCGGCTTTGGCGAGGGTGATTGAAGGGGCAGAGCAGGGACAAATCCTTTCTATTAGAAAGCTTGAAGGGAAGAAATATTACGAAGCATCGGCTGCTCAAAAACGCATGTTTGTTTTACAAAATATAGGAGTAAACTCAGCCTATAATATTACGGGTCAGGTGCATATTGATGGGGATCTTGATATTCCCAGTTTTCAGAAGGCATGCTTAGATTTGATTCGGCGTCATGAATCGTTTCGCACTTCTTTCAATGTAGTGGATGGAGAGATTGTACAAATGATCCACGCTGAGGCGACTTTTGAAATCAAAGTTACAGAAATACTGGAGAAAGAAGCAGACGAGATGAGCCGCTCGTTTGTCCACCCGTTTGATTTACGCGAATGGCCACTCTTCCGAGCGGAACTGTTCCGGTTTGGAACTAATAAACATATGTTGATTATGGACATGCATCACAGTATCGCTGACGGGCTTTCGTTATCCATTTTTCTCAATGAATTAGTGCAATTGTATCGGGGGGAAGTGTTGACTCCCCTCCAGGTTCAATATAAAGATTTTGTCGTCTGGCAAAAGGAGCAATACAATAGCAGACGTTCGTTTGAACAGGAGCACTATTGGAAAAATGTTCTGAGCGGAGAATTGCCTATACTGGCAATGCCAACAGACTTCCCCAGACCGTTGCATCAAAGCTACGAAGGGGCTGTGTTGTCTTATAACATCACTCCAGTAATGACAGAGGAATTAAAAAAACTCGCCAACAAGACAGGCACAACACCTTTTATGATTTTGCTTGCGGCTTATAATATACTGCTCGCAAAGTATACAGGGCAGGAAGATATTATTGTGGGAACGGCGGTTGCAGGGCGTCAGCATCCGGACACGGAAGCGATGATAGGAATGTTTGTCAATACGCTAGCTTTACGAAATCGCCCGTCTCCTCAGCGGAGCTTCCATTCGTTTTTGCAAGAGGTTAAGGAAACGACCCTACGTGCTATGGATTATCAAGAATATCCTATTGAAGAATTGATTGAGAGACTGGATGTTCGTCGTGACCGGGGACGCAATCCTCTGTTTGACACGATGTTTGTCATGCAGAATTTTGAAATGAGTCCTCTTAAAGCAAATGGGGTAGAATTCCGCCCGATCGAATTCAATCCAGGGATCTCTCAATTCGATTTGGTGTTAAGCGCTGACGAATGGCAGGAGGGGTTAGCCCTTCGTTTCAACTATTGTACCCAATTGTTCCGAACAGAAACAGTCAACCATCTTGCTGGTCTGTATATACAAATATTACGATCCATTTTAGAACAACCTTGGAGCGAAATCGCGCAGTTGGATTGGTTACCTGAGAAAGAGAAGTCACAGCTATTGTATGGCTTTAATTCGTTCGAGCTGCCTTCTTCGACTGTGACGGAGGAAAAAGGGATGCTGCACCTGCTATTTGAAGAGCAGGTACTCAAGACTCCGAATCATGCCGCTGTCTTTCATCGGGGGTGTGGAATTACTTATAAAGAACTGGACGAAAAGTCTAATCAGCTGGCAAGGGCGTTAATCAAGCGGGGAGTAGGAGCAGAAACAGTAGTCGGCTTGATGATAGGCCGCTCATTAGATTTGGCAGTTGGTATGTTGGCTATTTTGAAAGCCGGTGGTGCTTATCTTCCTATAGACAGCTCTTATCCGGAAGAACGAATTCATTTTATGCTTGAGGATAGCGGTGCTACTCTCCTGCTGTTGAGTGAATCATCCAACTATAATTCTTCCACTTTTATAGGCTTAGTCCTGAATATAGATGACGATGAATGGTATAAAACCGAAAGCACGTCTTCTTCAAAGTGGGAATCCGATCCACGCCATTTGGCATATGTAATTTATACATCAGGCTCAACTGGTACTCCCAAAGGAGTTTGTATCGAGCATCGAGCGATTTTAAATACACTATCGTGGAGAAGAGAAGAATATGCATTGGAAACAGCAGATCGTATTTTGCCATTGCTATCAAGTTCATTCGATGCTTTTGTCGGTGCATTTTTAACTCCGTTGCTGTCCGGAAGTGCGGTAGTGCTGCCTACAGATGAAGAATTAAGTGAACTGTCAGCGCTGAAAGCATTGATTGTATCGGCTGATATTACGCATTTGGTATGTACTCCTTCCATGTACTTATCTGTGATGGAAGGCCTGACTCCACAGGAAGCCAAGTCCCTTAAAGTCGTTACATTGGGCGGAGAGAAAGCGCCAAAACGGTTGGTTGAAGCCAGTCAAGCCAAACACTCCGGCATTAAACTGTTCAATGAGTATGGACCAACAGAGAACAGTGTTGTTACAACGATGTTGCGAGATATGGGTCCCGAAGAAGTGGGGTGTATTGGAAAACCGATTTCTAATACGGGTGTGCTTATTCTTGACCAATACTTGCAGTTAAGGCCAATTGGACTTCCAGGAGAATTGTGCATTTGGGGAAAAGGAATTGCACGAGGATATCGCAATCAGCCTGAGCTTACGGCACAGAAATTTATCCCCCATCCTTACTTGGACAATATGAAACTCTACAGAACAGGAGATTTGGCGAGATGGTTACCTGACGGGACGCTGGAGTATCTTGGCCGGGCGGATCAACAAGTTAAAATCAGGGGATACCGGATTGAGCCAGGTGAGATTGAAAGCACTCTGTTGGCACATGAAGCGGTAAAAGAGGCAGCCGTTGTTATTAAAGGAACAAATGAAGACCCGTATCTGTGCGCCTATGCGGCGTTGCGAGAGTCGGTTACTGTAGATGCCTTGAAAGATTACCTGTCTTCACATTTGCCTCAATATATGGTGCCTGTCCATCTCCTGTTGTTGGACGCTATGCCACTAACGGCAAACGGTAAAGTTGATAGAAGAGCATTACCTGAACCGGGAGGACGGTCCAGTATAGGACTGCAGCACGTAGCACCGAGAAATGAAACGGAACAGCGGTTAGCGGAAATTTGGGAGGAACTGTTGGGAGTATCGCCAATCGGTATGTACGACCACTTTTTTGAAATAGGTGGACATTCGATGAAGGCCACTCTGTTGACCGCTAAAATCAACGAGCTATTTCATGTGGATATTTCAACCCAGGACGTCTTTGAGGCACCAACAATCGAAGCACTTTCAAAGATTGTATTTGCTGCCAATCCAACAGAGTATCGGCGAATTGAGGCAGTGGCTGAAGAAGCTTATTATGAGGTTTCCCCAGCACAATCCAGATTGTTAGCCGTTCTTCCTTTGGATGAGACTGGTGTGGCTTATAACATGTCAGCAGCGTTGATGATTGAAGGTAATGTAGATCGAGGAAAGTTGGAGCGTACCTTCGATCAATTATTGGCTCGGCATGAAGCATTCCGGACCTCTTTCGGATATGTGGATGATAGAGCTGTGCAATTCGTTCATCCGCATGTGGATTTTCAACTTGGCTATACCGAAGCTACTGCGGATGCTGCGGCAAACGGTGCCAACACGTTGATTCGTAACTTCATACGCCCTTTTGATGTTAGTAAAGCACCTTTATTCCGGGCTGAGCTTCTTCAACTGGATGATAACAAGTACATGCTTCTCATCGATATGCATCACTTGATTGCCGATGGAACTTCTATTGACACGATAATTGATGAGTGGAACAAGCTGTACAAAGGAGAAGAACTGCCTGTTTTACCGCTTCAATACAAGGATTATTCTTCTTGGTTGAAGTCGAATACGACGAATCAGGCTAAGCAGCAACAATATTGGCTTGAACAGTATACCGGAGAAATTCCCGTTCTGGATTTACCTACAGATTATCAGCGGCCGCAGTTACAGAGCTTTCTCGGTGATGTAGTGGAAGTCGAACTGTCGGCAAAGCTCTTAGATCAGTTGGAGTCCATCTGTACCCAAACGGATAGCACGCTCTTCATGCTTCTGTTCGCAGCCTATAATGTGCTGCTAGCGAAATATGCTGGACAGGAGGATGTAGTGATCGGTATTCCTACGTCTGGCCGAACACATGTTGATACACAGGGGATCGTAGGATTATTCGTAAATACGCTGGCCATACGCAATAATCCGGCTGGAAATAAGAGCTTCAAATCCTTTTTGAACGAAGTAAAAGGAAATACGCTGCAGGCCCTACAAAACGAATCGTATTCATTTGCCGAACTTGTCGACAAGCTGTCTATAAAACGGGATTTGAGCCGAAATCCATTATTTGACACTATGTTCTCCTTTATGAATACGGATGCGCAGCAATGGCGAGCCGATAATCTTAATTTTGAGCTATACCCATTCAAAACGGGCGTCTCCAAATTTGACCTTGTACTGAATGCGGAGCAAAAGGCCGGAAGGCTTCACCTGGAAGTCGAATATAGTACCAGACTATATAAAAAAGATACAATTGAGCTGCTTGTCGATCATTATTTGAATGTATTGGAGGAAATAGTACAAAATCCTGATAGTGCTCTGGCTGATATCCGTTTACTGAGCCGGACCGAAGAAGTAGCTATGGAGGAGCGATATAACAACACATACATCACTTATCCACAGCCGAGGCCGATACATCAATATATTGAGGAGCAGGTTGATAGAACACCGGATGCTAATGCCGTTATTTTTCAAGGCCGTAAGCTGACCTACAGGGAATTAAATGAACAGGCCAATGTGATAGCAAGCGATTTGTTGGCTAGAGGGATTGGAATCGGAAGCTATGTACCTATACTCATGGAACGGAGTCTGGAACTGGTAGTGTCCATTCTGGCTGTCATGAAAACAGGAGCTGCATTTTCACCTCTTGATACAGAATGGCCTACGGATCGCTTACAAAGTGCCTTACAGGATTTGGGCAGCTCTGTCATACTGGTCAATCCAAGTGCACCTATAAGTTCAGAAATTAACGCTGGCGAGCATCTAATCATAGATTCCTCGGTAGTTAGAAAGATGAGCGGCGCTGGTAGTAACCCAATTGTAGATGTGGATATGGAATCACCAATCTATGTCATCTTCACTTCTGGTTCGACCGGTAAACCGAAAGGTGTTATTGCTGCCCATAAAGGAATAACCAACCGTTTTCTATGGATGAACGACTATTTTGGAACAGAGGCGGCTCAAAGCGTTCTCCAAACCACTCATCACGTGTATGACAGTGCCGTATGGCAATTGTTTTGGCCTTTAATGAACGGTGGCACAACCATTTTACCCGAAACGGGAATGACAGTAGACGCTACGTACATGGCGAACATCATTGAGCAAGAGCGCATTTCGTTTACGGACTTCGTTCCGTCGGTATTTAACGCCATTGTCAACCAGTTGGACCAAAATTCATATCGAAATAAGCAATTGAGCTCTCTTCAACAAGTTATTCTTGGTGGTGAAGAAATTACGCCATCGACAGTCTGTACTTTCTTGACTATTTTTCCTCATGTTCGAATTACGAACTTGTACGGCCCAACGGAGGCGAGCATAGGCTGCGTCGCGTATCAAGTGACAGGAGAGGAAGATAGAATTCCAATCGGAAGGCCGATCGCTAACACCAAAATTTATATTTTGGACCCAGGACTAAAGCGGGTTCCGGTGGGGATCGTAGGGGAAATGTATATTGCAGGTACGCCACTTGGAATTGGTTATTTGAATGATCCTATTAAAACGAAGGCCAGCTTTATTGATAATCCTTATTCGGAGCCTGGCTATGAAAAACTCTACAAAACGGGAGATTTGGCGAAATATTTGCCTGATGGAAATATTGCTTTCCTTGGTAGATCAGATTTTCAGGTCAAAATTCGAGGATACAGGATTGAACTCAGTGAAATTGAATATCATCTGCTAGGAATAGATGATGTTCAGGAATCTGTTGTCATGGTCAAAGAAAATAAGGGGAGCTCTTATTTATGCGCGTATGTGGTATCAGCCAATCCGCTGGATACCGATACAATCAAAGCTCAATTGGCCAAGGAAATTCCGGATTACATGATACCATCGGTGTACTTTCCACTTGACATGATACCTATTACTCCAGGTGGCAAGATTAATCGTAAAGCGTTGCCGGAACCTGACTGGAGCGGTGCGTTAGAAGTGGAGTATGTGGAGCCCACGGGTGAGACAGAAAAATTGCTGGCGGAAATATGGGAGGAAGTGCTTGCAGTAACACGCGTGAGTGCAAATCACAATTTCTTTGATTTGGGAGGAGACTCTATTAAGGGTCTGCAAATCATTTCGCGTTTGAATACGCATGGCTACAAGCTTAGTATCAAGGAGTTGTTTTTGTACCCTAAAATTAGACAATTAAGCCCTTTTGTAAAGGTGATACATCGGAAAATTAGTCAGGAAGTTATTGAGGGAGAGCTGCCTTTAACGCCAATACAACAGCGATTTTTCCATTTACAGAGGGCACATCCTCAGCATTTTAACCAGTCTGTCATGCTATTTTCTGAACACGGTTTTCAGGAGCAGGGAATCCTTGCTGCCTTTGGATACATCTTTAAACATCATGATGCTTTAAGAATGACGTTTAAAATGAAAAAAAATAGGATTATTCAATATAATGAGGGGCTAAAAAATCAACATATACCGTTGACGGTAAAATCCCTTCCTGACGGTCTATCAGCAGAACCATGGGTTGAACAAGAAGCCACAGCCATTCAAAGCAGTTTCAATCTCACAACCGGACCTTTGCTGAAGCTTGGATTATTCCGGACTACTGAGGGAGACCATCTGCTCATTGCGGTTCATCATCTGGTAGTTGATGGGGTTTCATGGAGGATCATTTTACAAGATTTTACATCACTTTATCAGCAATATCAGCATGATGAAACGCTATTGTTGCCGGACAAAACGGATTCGTACCGCTCGTGGGCACAAGAAGTGACCCGATATGCAGCGAGTCCCGAATTGTTGGAGCAGGAACTAGGATATTGGACAGAGCTTGAGCAGATCAAGTCTGAGCCATTACCGAAAGACAGCTCTTATGTAACCAATACGTTGAGTGATAGTGAAAATATAAGTGTATCACTTGATGAGAAGAATACCGGTAAATTATTGAGACAAGTGCACCAGGCATACAATACTGAAATTAATGATATTTTGCTGACAGCACTTGGGTTGAGTATCAAGGAATGGACACAGCAGTCTCGTGTGTTGATCTATCTTGAAGGTCATGGGCGCGAAGAGATATTTCAGGAAATGAACATTTCCAGAACCGTAGGCTGGTTCACAACAGTGTACCCTTTTTTATTGGAAACGGATCACGCTCATGATCTGTCGTATCAGATTAAGAATACTAAAGACCGTCTTAGACGAATACCAAACAAAGGTTTCGGGTATGGGGCGTTAAATTATGTGAGGGTGAACAAATCTGGTCTGACTACATTTCAGGCTGTTCCGGAAATCGCCTTTAATTATATGGGCCGTTTTGATACTGAACTGAATACAGATGTATTTACACTTTCAAAATTTTCTTCTGGAGCAGAGGCAAGTCCATTAATGGAAAGATCGGTATCTTTAGATATCAACTGCATTATTAATGAAAGTGGACAATTAATCATTACCTGTAACTACAACAAACAAGAGTATCAGCAACAAACGGTTGAAAAACTATTACTTCAAATTCAGCAACATTTGACGGATCTGATCGATCATTGCTGCAGCAAGCAAGTAACGGAACAAAGTCCAACTGATTTCCTCTATGACAAGATGTCAATTGATGAGTTTCAGAACCTGTCCCAACTTTTAAGTAACAAACTAAACTTGTAGCAAAGTGGTGATCCGTATGAGAAACGCACTCATTCAAAACATTTATCCATTGACACCGATGCAGGAGGGGCTTCTGTATCACTCAATTTTGGACGAGCGTTCAGAAGCGTATTTTGATCAAACTGTCATTACCTTAAATGAACGGTTGAATGCAGAAACGCTGGAAAAAAGCTTTCAAACGCTAATCAATCGTTATGATGTATTGCGGACCGTGTTCGTTTATAAAGAAACAGAACGACCGTTGCAAGTTGTATTGGCTAAAAAGCAGGCCACTCTTGATGTCGTAGATATTACGGATTTGTCTGAAGCAGAACAACATTCATACGTTGAACATTTTACAGTTAATGATAGAAAAAAGCGTTTTGATCTGGAAAAGGATCTCCTTATTCGAATAAGTGTTCTCCTGTTAAGTGATACGAGCTGCAAGATGATTCTGAGCTTTCATCACATCATCATGGATGGCTGGTGTATTGGTACGATTGCAAAGGACCTGTTTCAAATTTACAGGGCCTACTCCGTCAATAAAATGCCAGAGTTGGACGCAGTATTTCCATATAGTCGATATATTAGCTGGTTGGAACAACAAAATAAGAAGACTGCTCTTGCCTATTGGGAAAAGCAATTAGCAGACGTGGAAGAGCAAAGCGAGTTACCTATTAGCAGCAGGCCCACTGAAGATGGAAAATATAAGCTGGAAAACCATGTGTTCACCTTGGATGAGCAATTAACACGCCGTTTGGAAATGGTAGCTCAACAAAATCAGGTGACGCTAAGCTCTGTGTTTCACGGTATATGGGGCGTATTGCTGCAAAGATGTAACAATACCAAGGATATAGTATTTGGCTCCGTCGTCTCCGGCCGTCCAGCTGAGCTGGAGGGCTCGGAACAGATGGTTGGGCTGTTCATAAATACGATTCCCGTACGCATTTGTCATGAGGGCCAGCAAACCTTTTCCCAGTTAATTAAGCAATTCCAGCAAAACATGATGGAATCCGGAAAGTATCATTTTCTATCCTTGGCTGATATTCAGATGTTAACCCCACTAGGAAAGAGCCTGATACACCATATCGTAGCGTTTGAAAACTATCCGATCACCGCAGAGCTTTCTGGAGGTGAAGGGGAACAGCTTGTTTCAATTATGGAAACCGATGGTTTTGAGCAAACCAATTATAATTTTAACATTGGAGTGATCCCCGGTAAGGAATTGAAAATTAAGTTTGGCTATAACGGTATAGTTTATCAACCCTTGGATATTCAAAGACTTGAGCTACACCTGAAACAAATTGCTGAACAGGTGGCCTTTGATCCGCATGCGAATGTGGACGATATTGAGCTGCTCTCTAACGAGGAAAGACAAAGAATTTTGCAAGAATTTAATGACACGAGTGCTCCTTATCCTCAAAGCCAAACGATTCAACAATTATTCGAAGAGCAGGTGGCGCGGACGCCGGATCGCTTGGCTGCTGCATTTGCAAATCAGCAATTAACCTATCGGGAACTGAACGAAAAGGCAAACCGCCTGGCTCGCGTCTTAAGAGAGAAAGGGGTTAGAACCGGCCAGATTGTTGGAATCGCAACTTATCGGTCACCGGAGATGCTGGTTGGAATCATGGCTATCCTTAAGGCAGGTGGTGCCTACTTGCCAATCAATCCGGAGGATCCGCTGGAACGAATTCGGTTTATAGCTGCTAACAGCGGGGTATCCATCCTGCTGGTGCATCAGCAAACCCTGTCCAAGCTGGAGAATATCTCACAAGATATCAACGTGCTTATGATTGGGACAGACCTGTCAGTTGAAGGAACCAATCTGGAACCTTACAGCGGGCCTGAGGATTTGGCTTACGTAATCTATACTTCCGGTTCTACAGGTAGGCCGAAGGGAGTTATGATTCGCCATACTTCAGTAATAAATCGCCTTCATTGGATGCAAAAGAGATATCCGTTAGGTGCAGACGACATCATTTTGCAGAAAACACCGTATACCTTTGATGTTTCTGTCTGGGAGTTGTTTTGGTGGGCAATAGCCGGTGCTTCTGTTTACTTTCTCCCACCTGATGCTGAGAAGGACCCGAAGCTATTGGTGGACACGGTGGCAGAACAGCGAATCACAACCCTTCATTTTGTGCCATCGATGCTGTCTGTGTTTCTGGATTACGTTGAGCAGCATAAGGCAGCGGGGAAACTTTGCAGTATAAAAAGGATTTTTGCCAGCGGGGAGGCTTTGACAGTAGTCCATGCCGGTCGTTTTAATAGCTTGCTCCGCAAGCCGAATGGTACGAGACTGCACAATTTGTATGGACCAACGGAGGCAACGGTTGATGCTTCATGGTTTGATTGCCCAGATGCAGACGATTTGCAGGTTATTCCGATCGGTAAACCCATTGACAATACCCGGTTGTTCATTTTGGATCAGGAAGGGAGACTGCTTCCTATTGGTATTCCGGGCGAACTCCATATTGCTGGTGCCGGGGTAGCCCTAGGCTACGTCAATCAATCTGATCTGACTGACGAAAAGTTCATGGATAATCCATTCGTTTCCGGAGAGCGCATGTATAAGACAGGGGATTTAGCGAAATGGCTTCCCGATGGCAATGTGGAGTATCTTGGAAGAATTGACCATCAGGTGAAAATCCGAGGATATCGTATTGAGACCGGAGAAATTGAAAAAGTACTTCTCTCTCATAATGAAATAAGAGAGGCCATTGTTCTGTCTAGAAAAGACCGGGAGGGCGAAACGTATTTATGCGCTTATATTGTGTCTGACCGTGAACTCATGACACAGGAAATAAGATCCTATTTGAAGGCGTCTCTGCCCTTGTATATGGTACCTGCTCACCTGATACAGATTGCTACAATACCTCTTACGCCTAATGGAAAAGTGAACCGAGGAGCGCTCCCTGAGCCACATGGTTTTATTCGGGAGCAGGGGTTTGTAACGCCTCGTACAGATACAGAAACTCGTCTAGTACGCTTGTGGGAAGATATTCTGCATGTGAGCCCAATAGGTGTATATAGCCATTTTTTCGAACTGGGTGGACATTCGTTGAAGGCTACGATACTAATTGGGAAAATTATTCGGGAATTCCAAGTCGAGTTACCTATGCGCGATATTTTTGAGTATCCGACTGTGGAAAACATGGGCAAGCTCATTGAGCGGACAATCGGGAGAGGGGCAGGTACATTTTCTGAGATTACTCTACTTTCAGGCCAAACCTATTATCCTGTCTCCTCCTCGCAAAGACGTCAGATGATACTGCATCAACTTGAAGGAGCGGAACTGGTTTACAATATGCCTTCTGTCATGCTCGTTCAAGGTCATCTGGATCGGGAGCGGTTGAAGACTGCGTTCAACAATCTGATCCACAGGCATGAAGCATTGCGGACTTCTTTTTCCTGGATCGACGGGGAGCCGATTCAAAATGTACATGACGAAGTAGAATTTCAGTTAAAAATTCATAGTCTGACAAGCAACGATGGTTCAGAGGAACAACAAATGGAAGCGGCGCTAAGTGAATTCGTTCAACCATTTGACCTAAGCTGTGCCCCTTTATTAAGGGGCGAACTGATCCCATTGGCAGAGAACAAAAACATGCTGCTGGTCGATTTACATCATATTATTTCGGATGGGGTTTCTATGTCAGTTATTATGGATGAATTTGTGAAAATATATGATGGGCAGGTGCTTCCTCCTCTATCGATTCAGTATAAAGATTATGCAAGTTGGCAAAATGAGCAAATAAATCATGGATTTATTAAAGAACAGGAACCCTACTGGCTGGACATATTTAAGGATGAGCTCCCCGTGCTGGAGCTGCCAACGGATTTTCCAAGGCCCTCTATTCAAAGCTTTGAAGGTAACACCGTATCCCGAATTCTGGGCGATGAAATAATGGAGCCACTCCGCAAACTTGCGGCCGAAACCCAAAGTACACTGTTTATGATCTTATTGGCTGTTTATAACGTTGTTTTGTCCAAGCATGCGCGTCAGGAAGATATTATCATCGGTTCGCCGGTTGCTGGGAGGAGACATCCGGATACAGAACAGATCGTCGGTATGTTTGTAAATACGTTGGCATTGCGGACTAACCCCTCATCAGAGAAGAGCTTCACAGCTTTTCTGAACGAAGTTAAGGAAACGGTTTTATCTGCATTTGAACATCAGGAATATCCCTTTGAACAATTGGTCGAAAAACTGGCGCTCCGCAGGGATGTGAGCCGGAGTCCACTCTTCGACACTATGTTTGTCATGCAAAATACAAAAGGACAGCCGCTACAATCTAGTGGGTTGGAATTCAAACCGTTTCCGTTCAATCCGGGCGTTTCCCGATTCGATTTAACCTTGAGTGCTGAAGAAACAGGTAGTTACCTTCATCTGAATTTGGAGTATAACAGTGTCTTGTTCCGACAGGACACCGCCGAACGCCTCTTGGATCATGTTGTGGTGACGCTAAGGTCGTTTGCAGACAATAGCGCACAGACAATAGGCAATACAGATTTGTTGACAGTGGTGGAAAAA
>NZ_JBSQBM010000019.1:0-124614 GCF_059417685.1 Paenibacillus sp. LT-B23
AAAGAATATACGAAAATCCCTTGAGTATTCTAATAGACTTGAAGGCGAGACGTTCTCATCTAGCTTCTGCTCAATAAAGTTAGTAACTACCTGAGGCAGCTCATTTGCTATGTCTGATAGTTTTTCTAAATCACGATATTCTTGTACCTTCATAACCTGAAACACATCCTTAATTCTTTTTCTGGCTGTGTTCCCATTTTGCCCTTGATTTATACATTTATGATTTATTTCTTCCTTCATACGATAGGTTATTAAATAAAGATTCCAGAGGAATTTCTAGAATATGAAGTAGCAAATATAAGTTATATGCACTGATCATATGCCTACCTCGCTCAATGTTGGCTAGGGAAGAGCGGGCAAGAGGGTAACTCTGACAAATCTCTTCTTGTGTTTGCTTTTTTGATTTCCGAAGGTCTCGTAGACATTCTCCTAGCCACTTATAGAACTGTTCTTCTGACATTTGAACCCCTCCGTCTATAATTCTATTACTTCTTAGTATGTTCATAGATAGGCACTAGTTATACATAGAGAGTATAAAAAAGCGTTTCTTTGTTCATAACTTAAACAAATTATGAAAGGGATGTTCTTTGTGGAGAAAAATCAAGACATTAAGTATCATCCTCTCAAGATATTACGAAGTAAGAAATATGGAAATAATTATTGGACTTCACGTGGAAACAAAGTAAATAAACGCAATATTGATCTGTACAGTGATTTGGAGTTTGATCACTGGCTTACTGTGGAATCAAATCCGGAGGTTCTAACGTATTGTGAGCAACCTTTGAAAATATCATATGTTTTAAAGGGGCAATTACGTACAAGCATATTCGATATGTGGACTTTGAATCAGGATGGTAAGGAAACCTTTGTGGAAGTCAAATATGAGAAAGAACTCACATCAAATCATCCTAAATACGATCGAACCAAACGTCAGATTGAGGCACAACAAGAATGGTGCAGATTAAATCACAAAGCCTATGAAGTTCGTACTGAGAAAACCATTAGAAGGGGGCGGCATTCAATAGAAAACAGGAAATCCATTGTCACAGCAGTTCTGAATAGTGAAAGGCCCGCTTGTATCTCAGTTGTAATGGCTTCTATAGCGGTTTGTGACAAAAAGATTCAAGAAATCATTAAAGAGATATCTCATTTTCCGAAAGAAGATGTAAATTTGGCACTGAAGTGGTTATATTACACGGGCTATCTCTCAGGAGACATTGAAAATCAAATCTGGGGAAACCAATTGGAGGTATTTAAAAAATGAGTAGAGCACGTATCTATGAACAGAGTGGATTAGAGCAGGAACAGATTAATCCTGTACATTGGCCAAGAGTAGATGAAAGTTCAATAAAGGAGCCTATGCGTACAAATTTCATTCAGCGTAAAAAAGCCGTTTATATGTACTTTAGTAGAGATAGATTAGAAGAAATCCAAGAAGTGACTGGAGTTTCTCCTCGAAACTTGCGAAGGTTAGTTCAACGATGTATGCAATATGATCAAGATGGTGTAGTTTTAGGTTTTCGGGGATTAATTCCTCAGAAAAACGTAAAAGTGTACCAACTTAACGTATTTAATAAAAATCAAAATAACGATAGAAAAACAGGTGAATTTAATCGATTTCTTGATATGCATCCTGATATTAAGGAACTAATCGAAGATTTATATCTGGGAAGAAAGAATCGCTCCTTGGAGCCAGTAATGAAAGTAAAGCACGTCCACAAACGATTTATAGAAGAATGTCGGTCAAAAGGAGTAACTTACTCAGATTATCCCCTTAATACAGAATGGATGGGATATAAAGCAGTACAACGTTACCTTAAGCAATTAGCTCTACAGAATTTCAGGAAATCCGTCGCTCGACATGGCAATGATGCAATGCAAAAAGCAAGACATGTGGGAGAGGAAACACAAAACCACATTTCAAAGTTATTCCCATTCCAAGAGGTTCAGTTTGATGCTCATCGTATCGATGGTTTTTTTGCAGTAGATTTGACTACACCTGATGGAGATCTGGTAACTAAGCTTCTGGAGCGTTTTTGGATTCTAACAATTATTGACGTGGCTACTCGTAACATTCTGGGATACTCCATAAGTTTGAGTAAAGAATATAGCGCCAGTGATGTCATGCACTGCGTTCGTAATTCAGTTATGCCACATAAGCAATTAGAGCTGACAATACCTGGTTTATCGTATCAATCTGTTGGTGGATTCCCATCAGAAAAGTTTCCTGAACTAACCTGGGCAGTTTGGGATGTGATTTGTTTAGATAATGCTAAATCACATTATGCCAAAATGGTAAAAGATCGACTGGACAACTTAATTGGTTGTTCTATGAATTTAGGGCCTGTAGCACTACCAATGAGAAGGGGCATCATTGAAAGATTCTTCAAAACACTGGAGGAAAACGGATTTCATCGTCTACCAAATACTACGGGTAGCGGGCCAAATGATCCACGAAGAAACAATCCTGAAGAGAAGGCTCTTCGCCTAAACGTTACCTATGATCATTTAAAACAACTGATTGATGTACTGATTTCTAACTACAATGGCACTCCTCATGGTGGAATTTATCACCAAACACCTCTCGAACTTTTGGAAAAAAGAATGACTACAACTGGAATAATGCCGAGACGTCTTGAAGAAGCCAAACGATCGGAGTTGCTTTTTATGCAGACTACTCAAAAACGAACTGTAAGAGGCTCTTTGAAATCCGGTAAGAAGCCGTACATCCAGTTTGAGGGCGCTGAGTATCGAAGTGAAAGGCTTGCTAACTCAGCTTACTTGTTAAACACAGAACTTGTGCTACATGTAAACGTGGATGACATTCGAACGTTAAAGGCTTTTCTTCCAGATGGAAGCGAATTTGGTTATTTAACAGTAGCCGGCCGATGGTCACTTACAGCTCATTCTCTACAAACTAGAAAGGCCATTAACTCTCTAGTTCAAAGAAAACTACTCCACTACACTACTTGGGATGATCCTATTTTCGTTTACACTGACTATCTCATGCGTACAAAAAAATCAAGGAATATGACAAATAAAATTACACAAGTTCATGAAGTAAGTAAATATGAACCTTCTAATTCGCCCAAAGAACAAATTAAAGTGTTGGAAGAAGCCCATCGACAAAACGAGTTATTAGATAACGTAAGAGAAGAGCAACTCAAAAAAGAGAAATTAAATGAAATGGATATATACGATCAACTATTGAAACAATTCAAAACAAAATCATTTTAATGAAGGAGATATTTTCACATGAACAAGCCTACGGTTCGTATCGGAACACATCCGATTGAAATTGGTCACTATCTGCTGCCAACTAAAGAAGTTCTTCGACTAATTGAAAGTTTAAAAAAAATTGTTATGAATCGCTTACCTGGAATGATTGTATATGGACGCCCCAGAATAGGGAAAACATTTGCTATAAAATTCGCAATTGAAAATTTCCCCACATACATCGAAGCTCCATTACCAATCTTGATTGCTAATACCAATTCCTATAAAGTTCCTAGCGAAGAAAAGTTTTTTGTTGACATGTTAAATGATTTTAAGTTTCCTTTTATAAATAGAAGAAAACCATCCGATTTGCGAAACCAAATTGTCAATCTGCTAATGGAAAAAGCTGAAAAGTCCCGTTTAAGAAGAATTATACTTATCATGGACGAAGCGCACCGGCTAACAGAGTACCATTATAACTGGTTAATGGATATCTATAATCAGTTGGATCGTGAGAAGATAAGTATGTCAGTGATATCTGTTGGACAAGAGGAACTGTTGGGAAGACGAACATTCTTTCTCGAACAAAAAAAGTCACAGATTATTGGTCGCTTTATGACTCATGAACATCGTTTTTTTGGTCTTACTTCCGTGGAGGAAATAAAGCGTGTTCTGCGATGCTATGATGAACCAGAC
Organism: Paenibacillus sp. LT-B23; assembly: GCF_059417685.1. NCBI lineage: Bacteria > Bacillati > Bacillota > Bacilli > Caryophanales > Paenibacillaceae > Paenibacillus > Paenibacillus sp. LT-B23. The sequence continues at coordinate 3,913 of NZ_JBSQBM010000019.1, forward strand.
ATATCTTGCTATCCAGAGAATAGTGGATGGAGCTACACACGTTACTTTTTTCCTGAGGGATTTCAAAAGGGCTATCGACTTGAGATGGATGCTGATACAATTTATCAACAATTTATGTCACTTCGAAGAGAACATGGAGTATCCTCTGATTTAGAGATTCCGATGGAATATTTTACTTATGCCATTGAAAATGCGTTGAAAATATATGGAGCACATGGCGAACAATTAGATTGGATAACTTCACAACATTGGTTGGAAGCAATTAAGCTTTCTGGTTACATTGAATCTGAGATTTATATGGCTTTAGCACACAAGGGAGCTAACTAAATGAACGTCATTTGGAGAAAAGAATGGCTTTATGAATATGAGTCACCCTGGTCTGTATTCGAGAAATTAACTCTAGTTAACTTAGCTGATCGAAACGAATTACTTCGTTATTTTGGAAATGAAAATATAAAAAACGTAAAGCATGACGTTGGAGATAAAAAGAGAGAGCTTATTGAATTGAAAAGTTTCAATGAAGAATTCCTATATCAAACTTTAAAAATTAATCTAAAGGAACACAATAATCATATCATTCAATCCTTGATTAAGCCTTTTCATGGTTTGTATAGTTCCTGGGAGCATTGGTTTTACAAAGACCTGCATTGGTGTGAACGTTGTTTAAGCGGGGGATATCATTCTTGGTTTCATCAGTTTAAACTCTTTGACGAATGTGTATTTCATAAGAGTAAGTTGATTAACTCATGCCCTAAATGTAGAGGAAAAATACCATTCTTATTAACAAACAAACAATTGGATAATGCATTTATGTGTAAGTGTGGGCATTCTCTCGCTCAGTTGCATTCATCTAGTTGAAATGAATGGAGGGGACCGAACCATTTAGACCAAACTATACTCCAATGGCTTCAAAACTCAGATGATAATAAAATTCAGCTCAAATGGATCATTCATGCACAGCACTGCAACTTAAAATCGTTAATCAAAGCTTCTCCAGAGGAAACTGTTGAATTTGACGATTCTAATCCTATTCAGCAGAATCAATATTTCTCCAGCCCATTCCAAAATGAATTACTGCGTGTTTGTTCTGCTGCATTCCAGAGAGTAGAAGAAGAACTACTAACAACTGTATTGGAGGAACATAGACATTGTATTTCTCAACTAATGGAACTCAAAAAAACAGATGAATTAGCTGATTTCCCCACTATATGTCCATATGCATATGCCTATGTATTTTGGAGAAAATCTCTGCTGAACAAAGAATATTTTTACTGTGATACCTTGTGTAGAACAGTAGATAATGATTCTTTCTATAGAGGACCATTGATCATAAGAGATCACTTAGAATACTTTGCGGACCAAATCATTAGTTATCAAATGAGAAGTGTAGGGGGAATTAATCAGAACGTATTATTCTGGGTATTAGAAAAGATAATAACTCAATTTAGTGCAAACTTTTTTATTGATTGGTTGAAAGTTGCAGGCGAAAGAAGTGTGGAAGCCAGTGTGCCTCAATGGAACGAAATTAAACAAATAAGAGATAACAGTTTCCCAAACATAGCAATAAAATATATTAAATGTGAAAATTCTTCATCAAGCTCAATTGAGTTTTATCATCTAGATGAAATTCAATCGGGATCTAAATGGAAATGTCCGCATCAGGATGAGCGTAACAAAGAAGAGATTAAATCCATGAAATCTTTTACACCTCAGAAAATCGCAATGCTCGTTATGAGTAACCCTAATGAGGAGAACTTAAAGCTACAAAAGTCAGTAGATAAATATGTGAAAAGATTAAGTTTTTAAACCCGTTAAGTTTTCATCATTTGAAAATTAACGGTTTTTTTATTTAAATGATAAATGAAGAGAAGAACAAACAACGTCAATCGTTAATGGGTACAAGTTCTTGTCCTTTAACGGTACAAGTTTTTGTCCTCCGACAACTGGACATTTTTCAAGAGGGAGTTTTCTTATATACTCATACATATACATATGTACAAAATACGAGTTTTGTGAATATGTATTTGAAAAATCTATTATTACTGATCTGTAGGTACGCTAATGCCTAATAACATTAGATTCCATACTTTTATAACATTTTTCTCAGAACTATAATACTTTGTTTGTAATTAAGTGTTATGACTTCATAGCCCCGTCAAGTAGAGAATAAAAAAGCATGTTTATGAAGCGACCGCAAACCTGGGGTACCCCACAGAAATTGCCCTCATGTTGAGAAGCATTTATTTACTAACGTCTAATGTAAGCTTTAATATTATACAACCTTATATGTTTCACTTAAAAAATTAGGAATGGTATCTCTTTTATTTAAATCATAAGTTTCCTTTGCTGCTGTTAATGAATCAGCAAACGGACTATCGGCGACAGTTATTTACTGCATTACGCACGCATCTCTTCATCAACCATATTTTCAAAAATACAAGCTTATAGTGATCTCAAAACTATTACTGAGCTACTATACGACTGATGATCAGCCAATAAAAATAAACCGTCAAGTAATTACAAAATATTTCTATATATTACTAAAACTATTAAATCGGAATTTGTAATTTTCTTTTTTTGATTGATAATCTCTTGTATAACTAATTCACCGTAACTAATGCATTTGCTTAGTTGTAAATTTCTTTGATCATCCATTGTGTGATCCTTATATAACTCCTCTATTTCAGCTTTTTTAGCATCTACAAACCTCCGTGTGAAATTCTTTTCTATAGAATACCATAATCACCAACACCTATATTGAGGCTTTGTCTGTAATAATGAAAACCATTGGAGGAAAAACGCTAATAATGGCTCATATTTTGTCGTATGAGGGTAAAAGAAAAAACACCGCTAATGTTTATCATCTTCTTTTTCCTCATTTCAATCTTATAATTATAAAATAGTACTCTATTCGTCATGATTCGATTCATTCATAAACAAGAACCCAATATCTCGCCCCAGGCTCTCCTTCCTCGACAACGGCTTTCCAACCCCGCTTCTTATAGAAACTCAACGCTTTATGATTCTCGGAGACACACTTTAACGTGACTGGTGTCCCCAGTTCTGCCACAGCGCGTTTGAGTAGCAGATCGCCAACACCTTTGCCAGCAGCAGCCGGGTGTACAAACAGATTATGAATAAAGCGATTAGGTACATATAGTGAGGCGAATCCAAGGACTTCGGCGTTCTCCTCAGCCAAAAGAATTTGCTCTTCCGACGTATCCTGGTCAAAATCATCAAGCGTCATCTCATCTGAATTGGCCCAGTGAAAGCTCTCACGACGGGATTCAAGATAAATTCTTCTCAATTGTGTATAGTCTTCGCTACTCGCTTCTCTGATTATCATCTGATTAACCCCCTATGTTTAACTTGAATAAAAGGCAGCCTCTATGATTCGTTTGGCCTGTGCTTTGCCTGCCAGAGCGAGTGTGCCGACCATACTGCTTACCAGCGCATAACCGGTAGAGGCATCGACTCCTGCCATATCACTCATAAACTTCATAAATCGCTGCAACTCATGGGTGTAGGCTTGTCGAACTTCTTCCGATAATTGGGAAACCTCCCCTGACAGCGTAGGTAGTATACAGCCGATTTCCGTCTGATCCCGATGAACAGAGCTTAAATAAAATTCAATGACGGTCTGAATTTGAGGTTGCTCTTCGTTCTTGTCAGCTACCTTTTGCAAAATTTCTATCGTATCGCTAATGGCAAAATGACAAGCCTCAATAACCAACTGCTCTTTGTTCTCAAAATGGGAGTAAAATCCCCCATGTGTTAGTCCTGCACCTTTCATGATGTATGGCAGGCTGATGTTACGAACTCCATTGGTTCGGAATGCTTTTGCGGCACTTGTAATGATAAGTTTTCTGACTTTTAATTTATGACCTTCTGGGTAAGGCATCCCTCTTCAACTCCTTCACACTAACATCCATTCAAAAATATTATAGACATCATATTATTGGGTGTCAATTTGCTTGAGTACATGCGAATTGTTGTAGCTATAAACAACAAGTACTATTAGCGTTCTTAGAATATGATGAAAACAATATACTATATTCATCATATTTTATTTCGGAGGTTACACGGGGCAACTTCATTCACGGTCAATTGGGGCAACGAAAAATCAAAGTTTAGCTTCCATTATCGGGATTCTAGTGGATAATACCATGCCCTCCAGCTTGGCCGGTATTCGAAAGCAATCTAGGAAATCATTACAACCGAAATATGACACCTTCCTTGACACGTCTCTCTCAAAAATTGTTTGGAGAGGATCTTTTAATCCAAATGACAATAAAGCGATAAAGGTGGCATTATTATGACTTCACCGATGCTCCTGTCCTTCTGTATCTTTGTTGCCCATGGTCATAGACACCTGCACTCCGATCATAACCATGACTATCATGAGCATAGCAAAAATGGAAGAATTGAAATTTCCACTCTGATCAAAGATCCAGCCTATTAAAAGCGGACCGAAAGCACTCATGACATAACCACCCATTTGCGACATTGCCGACCAAGTTCCAGCTTCCTCTGCAGTCTTGGTCTCGCTAATCGGAAGCATCAGCGCCAGAGGGAATAATCCACCTGCACCAATCCCGAGAAAAAGTACCGCCAAAAGCATGGGAAACTGAAATAACAACAAGCCAACGCCTATAAGCTCTGACAAGCTGCATAAGACAAGCAACAACTTTGGTTTTCCGGAACGTTTAACGATACCAGGAACAAGAAATGCAATGGGAATTTGAATCAAGGTAAAAATAGTAAGAAACATAGCCGAACTTTCTGGGCTGTATCCGAAACTGAGGGCGATTGGCGAAATCCATGCTGTAATCGAGTAAAACATGCTGGCCATTAAACCGAAAAAAATGGTGAACTGAATCGCTTTTTTATTAGCAATCGGGAGTCTCTGACGTATGGTTGCGTTTGTTTGATGATGCCTGTTTCGAACAAATGCAATCCAAGCTAAGTGCGATATTACCGACTGTAATGGAGGTCGACTCAGCGTCCTCATTGCTGCAATTAGTTTCCGCTGGTGTTGGTGTCATAATACAACCGAGAGACTTGCTAAAACAACATTTGGAATGGTCAAATATCATATCCATCCCAATCTCTGAGCCTGCGCCCATTCGTCACCTGGAACTAACGTACTATGCAGACCGATTTATCAGCAAGGCTCAACAGAAGTTATCAGAAGGGCTAATTGATTTTTTTCAATCAAGAACAGTCTGAAGGGACTTTGCAGTACATTTCAAAAAGAGGTAAAAAACATGGAAAAATCCAGTCATGTATATATGGTTACAGATCGTCTCGTTATCCGACAATTTGGCTTGCAAGATACGGAATCTTTTTATAAATACCGAGCGAATCCTGCCGTTTCTCGGTTTCAATCCTGGGAGAATTACACTTACGAAGACGCGGAATCGTTTGTTGGCAAGCAAATGGATCACACGCCCGACCAACCAGGCACCTGGTTTCAATTCGCCATTGCCTTGGCTGATTCGGATCAATTGATTGGGGATTGTGCTCTTCATACATTGCTTGATGAACCCAGAATTGTGGAAATCGGCTTCACTCTCGCACCGGATTGTCAAGGGAATGGATACATTCATGAGGCGCTCGGGGCCATACTCAATTATATTTTTCGAAGGCTGGGTAAACACAAGACCGTTGCTTTTACGGATGTGCGAAACGAAAAATCCATCCGAGTTCTAGAACGTATAGGCATGAGACGTGAAGGACACTTATTGCAGAATTACATGTCAAAAGGAAAGTGGGTGGATGAGTATCAGTATGCCGTTCTCCAGTCGGAGTGGTTGTCCCGACACAGAATCTAACAAGAATTTAAGGAACTGATTGACTCGAAACTGGAGCAAATGGGAGTGCCTCACACCCTCGGTATAGACACAGTAAGCGTATGATTTGCCGCCTTCCGAGAGCTTCCTTATGAATTTTTAGGAGCATTTTGAATGTTGAAGGCAAGGTTTCCAAATTTCATTTGTTTATCTAATCGGCTATCGGTACAAGTTCTTGTCCTTAGCTTGGAGCAACTTGTACCGAAAATAAAAAAGCCGCTAAATAGCGACTTTCAATAGGACCATGCTATTGGCCCTCGACAGTATTCGTCTACAGGGTAATCTTCGGCCCGTATGACAGCTCGTGAACAGGAAGATGCGCTTCCGAAAGGGGGCACCTTGTACTGGATTACTTCGATGGGTAGGTAAATAAACATGACAAATATTATTAAAATGCATCCCAAGCTATACGTATTGGATAACGGTCGAATGAGCATGGATAAAAATTGGATCATCTCCATGCATAATCCAGCATCAATTAATAATCCAAATGCCCAGACACAATTTGTAGAATTTCCAATTTATACGGTATTGATTGATCATCCTGAGGGGAAAATCTTGTTTGATACAGCCTGCAACCCAAACTCAATGGGAACTCAAGGGCGTTGGGCACAATCGACCCAACTGTCGTCTCCATGGGTGGCAAGCGAGGAATGTTACCTGCACAACCGGCTGGAGCAGCTTAAAGTTAGACCAGAGGAAATCAAGTATGTCGTTGCCTCCCACTTGCATCTGGACCATGCAGGATGCCTCGAATTGTTCACAAACGCGACTATAATCAGAGTTGTGAAGTTTTTTGAGTTCGGAGTTTAATGTTATCAGACAAAGGCGGACCTTTGCTAAATATAAGCACCAATATAGCTTGCCTTAAGATATAATCTTCTTCTTTATTGCCTGCAGAATATCTAGCAGTACTCGATTGACAAAACGATGAGTATGTCCATCTTTCTCTGTTTCGATGTAACTATGATCAATACCATGTTTGGTTAAAAATGCATCAAATGTTCGGTTACCTTCGATTAAGAAATCGTTTTCCCCACAATACATTACAAGTTCAGGAATAGTGCCGCCATGTGATCCAAGACGAATAGCTAATTTTAAATTAGAGTCAGTATAGGATTCATTGGATCTACTTCGTAAGGTCCAAGAAGAGTGGGAGAGCGCGCTATGGTTACGGCGTGCTGGTACCTTGTCCCGCCTTCCGCTGTGACCAAATAGTAGTATCCATTACGCTTATACAGATGCGGACCTTCCGTATATCCAATTTCAGTCCCTTTAAAAATATTCGTTATTGGACCAACAAGTCTGTTTTCTGTCGGTGAATACTCCTGTATGACAATGCCGCCAAACTTGTTTTTCCCCTTGCGGAAGTCCCATAACATGTTGAGCAGCCATTTGCGACCATCATCATCATGATACATGGAGGGATCGAAGCCGCTGCGCTGCTGTTTAAATAGACAGGGTCCGACCACAGTCCCATAATATCGGTTGAAGTCACCAAATAGTTGTGAGTATCCTTAAAGGCTCCTTTTCAAGACTTGACATCCGTATAAATCAAGTAAAAGACACCCTTATCGTAGCTCAAACAAGGCGCCCAGATTCCCCCGGAATCTACGTTGCCCCGCATATCAAGCTGTGATGTCTGATGCAACGGATGGGTCAGGACTCTCCAGTGGATCAAATCCTTGGAATGATGAATTTGTATCCCGGGAAACCATTCAAATGTCGATGTGGCGATATAATAATCGTCCCCAACGTGAACAATCGACGGATCAGGGTTAAACCCCCGTAGTATGGGATTTACAATGTAGCTCATCGGAGTCCTCCTAAATCGTTTCATTTTACTTCATCAATCACGATGTGTCATGTTCGATTTCCTTTTTTCAGGCATCAGACCGTTGTGTTTTGCGGTGTATCGGCTTTCCGTATTTGCTATAGCGTTGATTTGTATGATTTTTTGGCCGCATCCTTCTGCGGTGACTGTCACGGTAATTATGCCGACATCCTTGGGCCTTACAACCGCCAAAGCTTTCCCGTCGAAGGTTGTACGTTCGGTATCAAAGAAGTTTTCCGAAGACTTCGGGTCAGCACTTCCGAATCCTTGTAATACGCCTGAACCCTTCACCTGGACAGCAACTTTACGGTCGGCGGTGTTATATAGATTCCCTCTTCCGTCCACCAAACTGATCATCACAAACGACAGATCTCTATCGGACGCGGCGATTTCCATCCGGTCCGCCTCTACTTTCAACTGGACGTCACCCGTTGCCGAATGAAGCGTCATTCGTCTGGTTGCTTGACCCTCCGTATAGGCTACGGCTGCGATTTCCCCTGACTCGTAGACTACATCGAATTCTGCTTTATATCGGTGATCCTCGCCTGCAGGAGCTTTGCCTACCGATTTGCCGTTCACCAACAGCTCTACTTCATCCGCATCGGCATATACTTCCACCCGTATCGGTCTTCCTTCGTACCCGTTCCAAGACCAACTGGATACGGAATCGCTCCAACTCCACTTGGTAGGAATGGGCTGTTTGCCGTAATGCTTGGGGCGTTGAACCGCGATGTACGGATCCTTACGAAGGCCAAACACGATTTCGCGATAGTAAGATACCGGGCGCCGGTTGCCGATAATATCGATATCGCCGCACCAAGCCGTAAGCCAGGGGTATGATCCTAAAAAGCTCACTTCATCAGGATCATACTTGACCCTTCCGATTCCCACTTCACCTAGATAGTCCCAGCCCGTCCAGGTGAAATCACCAATGATGTGGCTGTTCACCAACACCTGCTTCCAATTTTTGTCGATCATTGAAGGAAAAGTCTCGCTTCCAACGATCACCCGATTCGGAAACAGCTCCCTGTCCATCTGATAACGTGCTTCTGCATAGTTATAACCTGCGATGTCAACGTAACCAAACGATTCTGCCGTTCGATGCGTGGCGAGATCGGATTTTATAATCGCTGCCTCTTCCTGACCCATGTTATTCATCATCGTATTGATGCCTTCATTATTAGCTGCCTGGTTCGCGCTTCTTATCTTTACGAGTTCATCCCAGACGGATATGATAAAGTTAATTGAGTTCGTCACAAAACGGGTACTATCAAGGGACCGGATCTTCTCCGCCAACTTATGACCCCATACGGAAGCAACCGGCCTCCCCGCTTCCGGAATTTCATTTCCGATACTATACATAATGACACAAGGGTGATTGTAATCCTTGTCTATCATCGCTTGGATATCTTTCTCCCACCAGACTGGAAAATGAAGCGCATAATCATGATCGACTTTGGTTGAGGTCCACATATCAAAGCTTTCGTCCATTACGAGCATGCCGAGGCGATCGCAAGCGTCCAGAAGCGACTTGCCCATCGGATGGTGCGCACTGCGCAATGCATTAAAGCCTGCCTGCTTCAGAATCTCAATACGCCGTTCTTCGGCTCGATCGATTGTGGCTGCTCCGAGCACGCCATTGTCGTGATGAATGCAGGCGCCGCGCAGCTTCACTACTTCGCCATTGATGCAGAGTCCTCTGTCTGGATCAAGTGTAAGCGAACGTATCCCGAAGGAATTCGTCTCTTCGTCCAGTTGTTCATCCTCCTTCATTACGCGAGTTCGGCATGTATATAAATGGGGCTGTTCCACGCTCCAAAGCTTGGGCTTCTGAACGTAAATGCGCTGACGCAATGCAGCCCTCTCCCCTGCAAAAGTGGTCAACGTTGTGGAATCGCTGCCAATGATGTTACCGTCGGTGTCGACGATTTCCGTACGAACATTGACCGTACGAGTGTGAAGTCCTTCGTTCTCCAAGACGGTCGCTACATGGACTACAGCGCGATCGGCATCGATATCAGGGGTGGAAATTTTGACGCCATCAAGAGCGATATGGACCAAATTACTTATGAGAAGTTTGGTATTGCGATAAATCCCTGCACCAGAGTACCAACGGGAATCTTTGTAATTCATTGAAATCACTTTAATTTCATTCTCTTCCCCGTATTTCAGAAAGCGGTCTGCTTTTATATAGAAATTCGAATATCCATTCGGTTGTTGTCCGGCAAAAGATCCATTCAAATACACCATAGCATTCATATATACGCCTTCAAACTCAATGGTTACTCTTTTATCTTTGTACTCTGCCGGCACAAAGAACATCTTTTTATACTCATATTCCCCTTCTGGGTAAAAGCCGATATTGAAATTGTTCTGACCGCTGTCTCCTTCTATAGGTTTCTTGCGGTTCCTTTCGATCATTGCATCATGAGGCAAGGTAACAGTCTTCGACGGAATCTTTGCAGTTGCTTTTTCTGAAAAAAAGCCGGTCTTCGAGCCAACCGTCCAATTTTCGTTAAAGGAAGTACGAATCATATCAACACTCCTTTTTCCGTTTTTTTTATCTTTTGTACCCAAAGTCAGAAATGGTATTCCATCTCTTTCGCAGTTCATGAGCTGCGAATTCGGGCTTTCTTTCACGAGTGAAAATCCCTTTCTTGTTTCCTTGCACCCGTCTGACACTCTGGCTTGTATTAAAATCAGCAAAGGCCCAAACATGTTCTCCTATAAAATTGTCGAATTCATCAAAAACCTCATGATTGATACGCAAGTACTCCACCTGAAACTCTTCAGTGAACATAACAGGATCAACTTCATGGAAGCCGGCAATGGTATCAGCACCAAATTCCGCCATTATGATTGGCTTTCCCGGACATCGCTTATTCCAGCCTTCTAATTCCTCTCGAAGATGAATTTTTGCAATTTCTAACTCACCAACATCGTAATACCATCCGTAATATCGGTTCAGAGCCAGAACGTCCACTAGATCTGCAATTTTGCAACTTTTAGGGGTGGATTTTATCATCGTCGCGATGGTAACCGGTCTTTTTTGGGGATCACAGTCTTTGGCCAACTCCACCAGCGGCTTGAAGTATTCGTATGCTCCTTCCTCCTCCGCCCCTGGTTCGTTTGCCACACACCACATAACTACACACGCATGATTCTTATCCCGTGCCACCAGCTCTCGAATGACCTCATGATGAGCCTCATGTGTCTTGATTCTCTCCCAAGTTGTGCTGCTATTCCCACTGTTTGTACCCGTGAATGCATTGAAGTTTAAGTTTAAGCCAACGGCCGGTGCTTCATCGATAACGACAAAACCTTCACGATCAGCCAGACGCATGAGTTCCTCGGAGTATGGATAATGTGATGTCCGAAAAGAGTTGGCACCCATCCACTTCATTAAAAGAAGGTCCATAACATTTACCGATTCGTTGAACCCTCTTCCGTTAATGGGGGAATCCTCGTGTTTTCCGAATCCTTTAAAATAAAATGGCTTATTATTGATCAAGAATTTGCCGTCTTTGGTTTCTACAGTTCTTACACCGAAAGGCTGTTCATACACATCGACGACTTCTTCGCCCTTCAATAGTTCTACTTTTAAAGTGTAAAGAAAAGCATTCAACGGTTCCCACAACTTTACGTTCTGGACGCTCAACGTACCTTCCAAGCCAGCTTCTTGTGCCACAACAGAATCGGATTCGTCGATAATACTTACTCTCGCTTGGGCATCACCGACAATATCCAACTTGTATGTTACAATCCCAGAAAAGTTCGCATAGTCAGTAACGATTGTGATATCGTTTACATACGTTTGCGGAGTGGCATAAATCTTGACTGGCCGATGGATTCCCGAATAGTTAAAAAAATCGAAATGCGGGGTGTTTTGAATAATTTTCCCATGCCCATCGATTTCCTTTTCGGTATAGTGTCCAACAGGTATGGTGGAATGGTTTACAATATTGTTCACCGCTACTGTCAACCGGTTATGTCCATTTTGTAAAACCCGATTGATTTCGGCTTCGAACGGGGTGAACCCACCTTTGTGCTCCATAACCAGTTCCCCGTTCACATAAACTTTTGCTTCATGCGTAGCTGAGCCGAGCCGCAAGACAAGTCGCTGGGATCGAAGCAGACTGGGAACTACAAATTTCCTTTCATACCAAACCCAGCCAATATGGTTCCGGATATCAGATGTGACGCCTATATCGTTATAAGAGGAAGGCACCGCCATCGGTATGGTGTCAGTCAGTTTCCTTGAGTACCACTCATCAGCAAAGCCGTTTCCAGAGTCAAGTTTAAAATTCCAAATACTATTCAACTCCAGCATTACACGTGTTTCCGTTATAATAGGGTATAACATCCATTCGGCCCCTTTATGATATTTTTTAAGCATCATTTATCTTCGATTCTCGGACATGGAAATACTTTTCACCTGAACGGGCCCAATAAGCCCGCTTGGCTCCTGCTGCGCAAAGGACGACAAGAAGTCGCGCTGTTCTTTCACCAACGTATTCGTAACTTCAATGACAAGTTTATTTGTACCCTGCTTGATCAGGTTGTAGATCTCGAAGCGGTAAGGCGGACAGATGCGTACCCCCGCTTGCTCGCCGTTTAGCCATACTTCTGCCGTTTCATACACCTCGCCCAATTCCAGCAGAGCCCCGTTCGTGGATTCGTTCCACGCAAATTCCGTTTCATATCGGAAGGTGCCCACAAATCGAGGCAAGCCATCAGGTCCGCTCATATTCGTTAAAGCCGACAGTCTTCCCCACTCCTGAAAATGAGGATATTGCTCGGCTTCAGCGATGGATACGGTCCATTCACCTTTTAGCTCATATTCCGAACCCATCGCATGTTGAGGCAGCGGGACCGCATAACCTTCAGGTACAGCTCCATGCAGCAACACGATGGATTCATACGGATGAAGAACGAGCTGCACCGCTTTCGCACCGTCCTCCTCATTTGCATCCAGACGGGTCAAGCGATTCAGGAAGGCGTCATAGGCATATACATCGCCCTGGACAGGCAAAACAATCTTCGTACGAATCACTTGATGCGGGCTTTCGTTAAAGAACATGAACACATCCAAATCGTCATGGCTGTAGTGATAATTCCGAAGATACTGTGCGTATTTGCCGCTTCTAATATCGAAATGTCCGTCCCCAATAAGCTCCTGCGCCAGCTTATCTAAAGCGATCACCTTCACATTCCGATGCTCAGCAAGCCTTGACAGTTCAACAGACACGTCAATGCCCTCGCTTGATCGTACCGGCAGCCCTTCAACAAAGCGAACAGGCAATCCTAGTTCGGCACACTGGACCAAGCGCTGAACCATCGCCGCGGGAAGCGCTTCCGCATTGGGCACGATCAAGCACTCATAATCTTCGCGGTGGACATGCAGTTTCCCGCCCTTAACGGTGGCCGCTTCCAATAGAGCATCGATGGGCAGAACGTCGCAGTCGATCTGATGCTGCATCAATTCCTTCACCGGCTTATGGAAATACATCGCTTCTCCTGACCATTCGGCTTCAGCGTGATACACCACGGCCGCGGTTGCCACATGCCTTCCTTCCGAAATCAGATGACTGATCCGATTCATATATCGATTTAACTGCTTATAGTAGCGATACTGCGGATTTTTCCCACCCGCATACATGTGCGGCGGACAATCCGGGTCCGGAAATGCTTTTTGGGTAAAGGCATGCGGAACAAAATAGTTAACGCCGCGAACGAGCATATGGTCTGTGACCCACTTCATCAGTTTTAGCCCTTCCGTCCAGCCATACGCCCCATATACTTCGCACATCGTCCGACCTTGTTTCTTCGGATCGATGTGCCCGAGCGACACACCGAGTTTGGCGAGGCCATAGTGGAAGAATTCACTATCTGTCTCTCCCCCCGTTGGCTGGCGGAAAGACAATTCATCGAAGCCGGGAACGATCTGCCATAGCACGACATCAAGGCCCGACATGTCTTGCCCCCAGAGCGAGCGGAAGAAGTGTCCGGCACCGGGACCAAGCCTGGCATGAACATTGTTGTCTTCAAGAACATGCCCGATGTATTCTACCCCGCGAGCTCTGCACCAAGCTCCGATTTGGCCGCAGAAATTGTCCGCATAGAGCTTGCTAATGATATTCATATAGGTAAACCGTGCGATCTTCGACTGTTCTCCCGCATCCTGCCAAAGAAGATATAGGAGCTTACGAAATTCCATTCCTAACGACTGTTCAAGTAAAGCCGGCATCTCTCGGCTCCAGGGAAGCGGCACTCCCTGTTTTCCCGGTCGAGAATTGAAGTCAAAGGTTTTCTCATCATTGTAAAATCCAGGCTCATCTGAAAAAAAGCCGATAAATGTCTGTCCGAAATCCGCTTTGTACCGTTCGTAAAAAGCCTCGTATACCGTATCGAGCAAAATACGAACCGAATCCCGGTCAAGCGGGTTCAAATGATCTTTCTGCTCTTTACTGCCGCCATCCTTATTTTCTGAAATAATAAATACTCGCCAATACCCTTCAGGGATATCCCAATAGAGGATACCGTCATGCACAAGGTCAGTTATATCGACACAGTCATCAAGCAATGTTCCATCAGTTGGATTGCGGCGGACCGCGGTAACAGAAACCAGCTTATTTTTACTGCTCGCGTGTTGGGACTGCGAGATCGTTGGCCGAAGCCCGCACATCAGTAAGGTATCCAGCAACAGAGATGTTCCTTGGGCAGGACCGATCGTATCGATATAACGTTCCCCCAAAAACATGCGATGAAGCTCTGCCGGAGCCTCCTTTACTTTTCCTCCCGCATGTCCCGTTGGAAAATGATCGTCATCAAGAATCCATACCTTCATGCCTCGGTTTCGGGCTTCCTCCATAATAATGTCCATATCCTTCCACCATTTTGGTCCAAGAAAATCCGGATGTGGCCGAGATTCCACACAAATAGCCCCGATTCCGGCTTCATGAACACGAGCCACCTCTTCCCGAATCACCTGTTCTTCCTCGCCATGCTGCCAGAGAAAAGGAAGGATATAATTATGTTCCTGGCCCTCCAATACTTCCATTAATCGATTTCTCATAATTGCCCCCTGTTTCAGCTTAGTCTCAAGCATCAGATGTCGCGGTTTAGATAGAAATATCCGCCCGGCTTCAAACGGATGCCGGACGGGTCATCATGGTAATAACTTATTTCTTCACTTTTGAATACCAATCTCTGGCACGATTCGTAACCTCTTCACCACCGTATTGGTTCCACTTCTCGACGAATTCATCAAACTTACTGATCGGGTATTGCCCAAGAATAATCTTGGTGGCGTATTCCACATACAGCGTACGATTGTTAATATCCGGGTAGCCGTCATACACACTCGCCGGCATACCGTCGCCAGCAATGATCTTGGCATACTGTTGGGCTTCCTTCATATTTCGGGTGACCTGATCAATGGCCCACTTATTGCCTTCTGATGCAGTGCTCTCGAAGAGCTCGGTAGTAAAATCAAGTGTCGCTACACTCGAGGATGTATTAAGAATCATATTTTCCTGAGTGCTCTTGTCATCAGGTAGTTTGACAGCTTTACCGTCCTTCATCGTATAGTGCATTCCTTCCACGCCGAGGAACAAATCTTTCCAATTCTTTTTATCGTACATGTTGTTCAGCAGCTTCAGAGTGGCCATTAACTTCTCTTGATCTTTATTGTTCTTGACGACCCATTGAGGGGGGGCAAATCTCTTCCAGGTGTAGAAGCCCTTATAGCCTTCTACTTGTGGTACGGGGAGAACGGAAAATTCAGCCTTCACGCCCGTGTTTTTATTTAAGTTTTCTAAAATCAAATTCCCATGCTCGATCCAATGAAAATAGTTCCCTACTTTATCAGACTGAATTTTGCCATCCCACTTATCCTTTGTGTTTAACAGCGACTCCTTATCTATTAATCCTTCCTTGTACAACTCAGCCAAAAACTCCAAAGCTGCTTTCATATTCGGAGTTACCGCAGAATAAGTCAGCTGCCCGTCGTAAATATCCCATTCCGGATAGCCTTCGAACATGGCTACCCCGTACATGGCGAACAAATGATCCATCCAGCGGGCCTGCTCACGACCGCCTGTCGGAATCTCATCCTTTAGACCATTGCCATTAGGATCTTTGTCCCGGAATGCCTTCAGCACCTGTACATATTCGTCTTGGGTCTTCGGCATTGACAGCCCCAGCTTATCGAGCCAATCCTGGCGGATCATGCCGGCGTATCTTCCGTAGTCCACCATACCCGGAATATAATAGATCTTCCCTTGGCCGGTAGGGTCGTTCGCCTTGACCACATTCCACATATCCTGTGGAAAGGCTTCCCATACATTCGGTGCATATTTAGGCAACAGCTCAGTCAGATCGGCAATCGCACCGGTTTTAGCCAGACTGTCCTCAATGCCCTGCTGGGGTATGAATAGATCCGGCATTTCGTTAGCAGCGATCTTCAGGTTCAACTGATTCAGGTAGTTGGTGCCTCCATTCCATTCCACATAAGGATTGATGACACCTACGCCAAGCTTTTCCTTGTATAATTCATACAGCTTGCTGCCTTTCTCGACTGGTTTATAACCGATGTTCGTTCCCCACACTTCAATATCGACAACATTATCTCCGCTAGAGGTCTGATTCTGGTTCGTATCCGCTGGACCTTCGGAAGTGTTTTTGTTTCCGCTGCATCCCGTTGCTGCAGTAGCTGCAAGAATAATTGCGGCCAGGAGCAAGCCAGTCTTTTTAAGTTTCATACTTTTCCCCCTTGAACGTATTTAAGTTTAGAACGGTTTAATAAAAAACCGGTAAACTTCATCCTTTTACGGAGCCGATCATGGCTCCTTTGACGAAATATTTCTGCAAGAAAGGATATACCAAAATGATTGGTAGAATTGCGAAAATAACGGTTGCTGCTCTCAAGGTCCGCTCATTATAGTTGAGATTAGCCGTTGATGCGGCCCCCGCCATAATTACGTTATCGTCGGTGATGAACTGTCTAATCTTGATCTGCAGCGGGAACCAGTTCGTATCCTGCAGGAAAAAGAGAGGATGCTGGAACTGATTCCAGAGCACCACACCGTAGAATAAAGCAAGTGTTGCCAGTACAGCCTTGGATAACGGAAGCACGAATTGGAATAGCATTCGGAAATACCCGCAACCCTCAAGAAGGGCGGCTTCCTCCAAATCCTTGGAAAATTGCTTGAAGAAGGTTCTCATGATGATTAGATTGAACGGATTCAGAATATGCGGCACGATCAGAACCAGTGGATTATCATAAAGGCCGATACTGCGAACCGTCAGGAAATAAGGCACAATAGGCGCCTTGAAGATCATAGCGATCACAACCCCCACCATAATGACGGAACCCCAGCGGAACTCGGGCTTCGACAGTGGGTACGCGAACAAGGCGGTCATCAGAAGCGCCAATACCGTGCCGATCACCGTGGAGCCCAGCGTCAGGAAAAATGATTTCCATAAGTCGGGACGATCGATGATATACATCCATGAATCCAGCGTAAATTGCTTCGGCCATAATGTGACCAGGTTCATATCGACAGCACTTTTGGAGCTGAACGAGGTCGCGATCACGGACAGGAGCGGTATGATCGCTATTATGGAAAACAGGATGAGAAAGACTGTAATTCCCGTAACGAATACTTTTTCCCCTCTCGATTCAGGCATATCTACCAGAGCCCCCCATCATCGGATACTTTCTTCGACAGCCTATTGAACGTGTATACCATAATAAATCCAATCACCGATTGAAACAGCCCTACCGCCGTAGCAAAACTATACTGCGCCTGCTGAATGCCAGTTCGGAACACGTACGTATCCAGGATATCTCCTACGTTGTATGTCATCGGAGTGAGCAGATTGTACACCTGATCAAAGCCGAGATCCAAGAAATTTCCTATTTCCAGCAAGAACAGTACCATCACGGTAGGTAAGAGAATCGGGAACGTGATGTGGCGAATTTGCCTAAATCTCGATGCGCCGTCGATCATTGCTGATTCATAGAGCTGAGGATCAATCGCACTTATGGCAGCCATATACACCACGGTGCCCCATCCGGCATCCCTCCATATCGAAGCAAGCACGTAAATCGGCCGGAAGTATGCGCTTTCTTGCATGGCTAGCACCGACTCGTCTCCGAACCACCTGATAATAATGTTGAACAATCCGCTTAATGAAAAGAAATCGAAGAGAATACCTCCAACGATTACCCAAGACAAAAAATGCGGAATGTACAGAGCGGTCTGGATTCCTTTCTTCAGCGCCGATTTTCGAATCTCGTTGATCATCAGCGCCAGCAGTACCGGTACCGGGAAGATCAGTACGAGCTTGAGAGCTCCCAGCATCAGGGTGTTGCCGAACACTCGAGCGAAGTCAGGATGATCAATCAAGGACTTAAAATGCTTGAGGCCTACCCAGGGACTATCAGCGAACCCCTGGAACACAGAATAATCCTTGAAGGCGATTACAGCACCAGCCAGCGGAATGTATTTAAATACGATGAGAAAAACGATTCCCGGAATCGCCATCACGTACAGTGGCCAGTGCACCCTCATGCGGTGAAATGCAATAGCTTTCAATGTTGTTCCCCCCAGTGCATGTTTATTGAATCCGCTTACATTTATAATATATAGCCAGGATACTCTACGCTCAATCAGGCATTTTTAAGGATAACAAAGCCATTTTTAAGTCTAAGGTATAATTAAAAACCACTCCTTTGTGGAGTGGCTGAGTAAGCATCTTTACACGCTCGGTAGATTCTTCCGGTATTCTCTGGGTCTGCACCCTGTCAGCTTTTCGAACATCCGCGTAAAATGCTGTGGATCCGAGTACCCTACCTGCTGGCAGATTTCATATATTTTCAAATCGGTCCTCTCCAGCAGAGTTTTCGCTTTATCGATTCGGATCTGTATTAAGTAATTCAAATAGGTTTCCCCCGTCTTTTGTTTGAAAACCTGGCTCAAATAAAAAGGGCTTATATAAAATCGGGCAGCCAGATCTGCTAGGCTAATGGGTTCATTGTAATGCATCTGTACGTATTCCTTGATCTCTGTGATCATATCCTTCTTTTTGGGAATATTATGCTCCAGCTTGAATACAAGAATCCCTCGAATGACTTGAATCATCCATTCCTCCAGGTATTCCAGCGTTTGAAACCTTGAAATGCCCTCTAAAGACAAGATGTTCCGGCCCAGGAATTCGTTCTGCTGCAGTTGCTGAAAAGACATCTTTCGGATGCTTGATAAAAGAATGTGTAAGCATTTCAACTGGAGATCTGCCGGGCTCATGCTTGGTTCGGCTTCCATCCCTCGAAAAATCTCGCAGATGACATTCACGCATCCTATCTCGTCCATGTTCTCAAGAGCTGCTTCCAATTTGGCTATGACCTCTTCAGGTACGGTGTGACCCCTTCTAGTCATATTCATGATATCGGAAAATGGGATTACAGCGTGTGCTCCCTTGATGACTTTGTAACTTAGCGCATTTCTTCCTTCCTCAAAAGATTGGCTAATTCCCATTGCCTGCTCCTGCACCGTGCCGACTCCAACAGTAATAGACAGCTTCAATTCCCGATAGATCGTCTCCTTCAGACGATTCATGGTACGGACCAATGCGTCATAATCAATGATACTGCCATGGGCAATCACTACAGCAATCTGGGCTACCGAATATCGAAACCGATACACTTTCCGGTACTGTCCCAGAGCTATGTCTATCTGTCGGAATACTGGCTGAAAACCAAGTTCCTTCAGGAGATCCGTACTGCCATCGAATTCAAGCATGATGGACACAAACCTGACTGCCTCCATTGGAAATTGAGCGATTCGAAGCAACTCTCCCATAAGGTCTGATTGATCACTGCTAGTATCCAGGATGTCCCGCAATACATCTTCCTGGATACGGTTATACACCTCCTGCTTCAACTCGTCTACTTCCTGCAGTTTAGCCCTGTCCGCACGGACCAGCTCCATGACCTGGCAAACGCAGCTGCGCAGCTCCTCTTCCTCAACCGGCTTGTTGATATAAAATCGGGCTCCCAACTGCAAGCCTTTGCGGGCGTATTCAAATTCCGCATAACCGCTTAACAAAATGAATTCCGCTCGGCAATCCTCTTCCTTGAGCATACGAATCATAACCAGGCCATCAGCCTGAGGCATACGAATATCAGTAATGACAATGTCCGGTTGCTTTTTACGAATCAATTGATAACCTTCCAGGCCGTTGTATGCTACACCAACCACTTCGCATTCAGGGATAAAACGCTCGATGATGGTTTTAAGACCAGTGACAATCCCTTTCTCATCATCCACCAGAAATACCTTCATACTGATACCTCCCTTGTTGCTCTACTGTTCACAACGACTGTATCATGGGAATATGTATTTCTACCGTTGTACCGTTACCATCACTAGAAAGAAGCGACAGATAATACGAGTCACCATAGTGCAGCTTGATTCGCTCCGCAATATTCTTCAAACCGAGGCCTTTGCCTGCCAATTCCTTCCCATGCTCTAACTTGTATTTGTCAAAGTCAGCCTCATCCAATATAGCCCGTAATTCCGCCTGCTTTGATGGTGAGATTCCGCATCCGTCGTCCGTGATCCGGATCTTAATCCCTCCTTCCTCGGTCCATGTACCTTCGATAAGGATTTGCATTGTTTTGCTGTAGCCCTGAAAACCATGGTTAATGCTATTCTCAACGATTGGCTGAAAAACGAGCGGAATAATGCTACATTGCTGCATGGCCTCTGGAATGCGTACGTCCAGCTTGAAGCTGTTATCGAAGCGGATATTCTGAAGCTGCAGATAATTCTCTGTATACTCCAGCTCGTGCATAATCGAATGCTGTTTGCCTTCCTTCCCAAGCACCAAACGAAACATCCGCGCCAAGATCTTGATCATGCTTGCGATTTCATTCTCATCCTTCAATAATGCCTTCATTCGAATGGATTCTAATGTGTTATACAGCATATGCGGATTGATCTGATTTTGAAGTGCCATGAACTTGGCTTTTCGATGCTTGATTTCGGCTATATACACATCTTCGATCAAGGTTCGGATGGTCACGATCATGCTGTTATAGGTATGCACCAGATTTCCAATCTCGTCATTGGCTTGCTGGCTGCTCTCGATCGGCACATATTGCCCGTTCTCCGCCTGCTTCATGCTTCTGCGAAGTGCTTTGATCGGTTTTGTAATATGATAGCTGGCTCCCATCGAAATCGCAGTCATCACCAGCCATCCCGCAGAGATCGCTATAATCGTCACTTCTTTGACTTTACTGATCTTCAATAGCAACTTCTCGCGCGGTATCTGTGTCTTGATAACCAGTTGTCCTATTCGGGTGCTTCCGGAGAGAATAATCAGGTCTTTGCTGCTCGTATCCTTGGTATAATCGATGTCCGACTCCAGCACTTGCTTCCAGGTAACCCGGCCGCTGGCCGCATCGGAATGATAAATGGTTTCTCCCAATGCATTGCTGATGGTAACACTCATACCGTATTTATCCCGGGCCGACACAAAGTCTTGGTTTAATTCCAGGAGGTTAAACGGATCAAGATCGATAAGGATTACTCCCCTGAACGCTCCGTCTGAGCCGAGCAGCACTCTGCCGACAGTGATTAGAGCGCCGTCCCCCCGATCCTCATAATAAGAGCGGTCGTGCAATCCTGTAATAAAAAGTTTTTCGTTCGAGCCGCGCAGCCGCTTGTACCATTCTTGCGACAATAGTGAAGTTTCGTTTACCATGCTGGTGGTATTGGAATACTGGTAGACACTGTTGTCTTCGCCGATTAGCATCAGATTACCTATCTCCGGTCTCAGTATGGCTACCCTCATAAGCAGCCGCTGTATGGTCAATCGCTGGAGGGCCTGTTGGTCTATAGGCTGGCTCCGTGTGTCACCCAGTTTGTTAATGATGTCGTTATCAACAAGGACCGACTTGGTTACCCTATCATATTCTTCCATGAACTGATTCAAGGTGGTCTCAAGCTGCGAGGTGTATAAGGCAGCAAATTCTTGAGAGGAATCCTCCAATTCTGCAGCCGCTTGATGATATATGAATGCGCTTACAATTAAGAATGGAATGACACAAGCCACTAGATATCCCATCAACAGTTTATTTTGAAGCCTCATGTTCCTTAGCTTCGTCACTGCTCCGTGGAACGACTTATCATGCATCATCTTTGATCCTTCCTCTGCTAAGCGTCCTTTGTCCCATTGTACACGCTGCAACCTCCATTTGCACTAATCTCCTTAATAATCATAAAAATGACTGTGTTTAGCTTAAAAATAACATGTTGATCATTTGTTTTCCATTGCTTATATTTTACGAAAGGTGATATATTATCCTTTCTATATCTTTTTTTATAATTCTACAATTTTTGCAAGGGAGGTGAGAATAAGTACCAATGTACTTGATCATTTTAAAACAGATGTCGGTAGGATCGAACCATTTTGATGATTGTAGCAAGCGATAACAAAATACTGGTTATTTGGAGGCGAAATGGATGAAAAAAAGCTACTTTTTAGTCTTCACGGTGCTTAGTTTATTATTATCAATGGGAATACCAACTCAGGCTGCTTCCATCAGCTCTTCAGACAACAACAGTTCGGAAGCCAGAAACAATGGGATCGGAAGAGTGGAAATAAGCACTATTCCATTACCGGATGATGTGAAGGTGCTGGAAAGCAGTACTTACACGTACTCAGGGAAGGTCCTTATTATTTATAAAACAGAGAACGATATCCATACAGCCGATTTTTGGAACATAGGTGTTCTCAACGATAATGGAACGAATTTCAAGGTCATCTACTCTGGAGTCATCCCGACAAAACCAAAGTCGCCCGGGGTCCGGATTATGCCATTCCAGGATAATAAGCGGGTATTGCTGGGGGATTATGTCCTTGAATGTTCGCCTAACATCGACAATTCCTTAAGTACAACTTTAGTTCCCGTCGAATTTCCGTCGATATTAGTAAATGATCCAGATACGTTCAAACATTGGTCTGAAATCATCATAGCGCCTGACAATAAGCATATGAGCTGGACTATGCTCCGCTCGGATATTGGTGCTGCGGCAGCGATTGGTGTCTTGGAGCGTCATACGGATAACTATGTTCTCGAAAATGTGCAGCTTATTAGTACAATACACTCCCTTGAAAACGACCCGAATAACCCAGGCTTTTTCACTCCCAAGCCCTTGCGGGGCGGAGAAGTGAAGCAATTTGTCAAAGGGGGGAATGCCATATCCATTGTCGGGGGAATGTATTACAGTACACCGGATTCCATAGTACAGGATTTAGATTCTGCAAGTGTTACGCAGATCACTTATACTCCCGGATATAATGAAACAACGATCTTTTCCCCTGATGAACGATTGGGAATGACAATGACTACAAGATTCTCGGAAGATACGGATCCTGCCATTTTTGGACTCATGCCTAGACCCTACGGTATATATACCTCAACGGATATGATGTATTTGCTGTACACCTATGCCGTAACCGGGGTACGCAATTTCAGAGAGGGCAACGTTGGCCCGGCTTTGATCGACATTAACCGCTCTATTCACCAGGAAGGATATCAAGGCGTACAACTCACAACGGATGAGAATTGGGTTTATTACTCCCCTATGTCCTGGCACCCCGATGGTAAACGTGCTATGTGGCTTGAGGTGTTAAGAGGCAGCAATGGTTCTCAAATGCGGGTTCAGAAAGCAAAATTACTTGATTATAAGCCTAAAAAAACTGTACCGATTAAACCAACCACGGATAATATTCCGTACGGTATTAAAGATTTAAGCGTATTGGACTCTGTGTATGGGAATGTAGATGGGAAAATTGCTGGAAAAAATTCTGGATACCTTTATTACAAAAGAACAGGTTCATCATTGTTCTCAGGCCAATCGGAAGTTCAGTACGTAAACTTTAGCGATGATGGCGTGAATTTCTACAATGGATATGAGAAGACAAACTCTAGTTTTGCCAGTGAAAGCCGTTATGAAGCTAATGTTCAATTAACAGGTGACAAACAAGGTGAAATGAATTTTAGGGCAACCTTCTCCCCCATGACGGGACCTACGCCTGCTAGCCTGTTGTTTGATACAGATGTAGACGGCAAACCAAAAAGCTATGGTTATGCTACCTATAACGGAATCACTTTAAATATCAAAGATCTTTTAGAATAGTAGATGAATTTTGCATTTACACTGAGAAGCACCCCGGATGAAAATTCGGGGTGCAGGATTACAAACAAACACCTTTGTTCCAAACTATAATCAGGGCTTTTCTTGTTTTGGGAGCTATTCTTTCGTGGGGAAAATGGAGAAGACGTACGACGTGGACTTCATATAAGCAGTGAAAAAAGTACATCAACGAAAAAATGGAATAAAAACGGTAGCAAAGACACTCGGCACTAACAATAAGATGGTCCCATGATAAGTTGAACACTAACATAAATGAACTTAGTGTTTAGAAATCTCGGACGTTGACATACTGATCAATCAATATGACTTCAGCTTGTGTAGCCCGTTCCGCCGGTCAGCAATTGCTTCTCAAAATGTTGGCGTAAGTAATTAATGCGGTAGGTGTGATGGATCAATCCATATTTATCACTTGATCATACCGAAGCCTTTCTTATGGCGCTCAAGTGCAAAATGGAGATGGTCTGTCAAGGCCAAATAAACATTTTCACTGAGGTCTGCACCCAAAATATAACTAGCATGTGCTCGATAATATCCTTTGAAAGCTCCAGTTGTTCGGCTGGAATCTCACTTAGAAAATCGGCGAGCCTGCTATCAGCAAATTTTAGCTTATTGTAAATATCTTTCGATTATCATCTTCTATCACCCTTACTACGAATAATGACCAAAAAAGCCCGAGTTTACTAAAACATCATGAATCTCATGATATTTTAATAAATTCAGGCATTTTTGCGATTTGATATGGAATTAAGCCTTAACGTGTTTATCTCACAAACGGACTATTCCCCATACCACAAATGATAGTATGGTCAAACAGAATCCTGACATTGCTTCGGCATAATGAAGGTATCTATTTACCCTTCATAAATTCCATCATTTCACTTTGTTGCGAATTATTCCTGTTTAAGTAAACAAATGATAAATATATCCTTCGATTTGAGTGATCAATGCATGTGCGGATAGAAAGTAAAGCTCTCTCTTGTGAGCATCAAGCACGTAATTTTACGCACCACCTACCAATTTAGAGATAATAGCCTAGTATAATAGCAACTTCACATTTGGATTTATTGATGAAATTTTATCTATCTGAACTACATATATAATAACCCGGATAGCAATAATTAAGAAATGCCGGACTTAATGCCTTTTTTTATAATCTAGACGAAAATCACCAAAGAAAAAAGGTATATTCATCTCAGCCCGTATTATGATCATTTCCTATGTTTAATCTAAAATTTTAATTGACCTAAAACAAAGGACAGATCTTGAAATAAATCTCAAAAGCAGCAGCCGAACGTCAGGGAATGCAACTCAAATGTTTTATGAGCGGTGCGCTCATTTGCTTCCAATTATGCAGGAAGAAGCCGCTACAAAATCGAGCAAGAGCTTAATTAAGTTATCTCAAAATTCCCATTAAAACGAGACAAAATAGTTGGCGGTAGCATTTCCATTAGCAAATAAAAAAACCTTGCTATGCAAGGTGGTTTTGTATTCAACTTTCTGAGAATTTTATAATCCCAATCTTGAATCAAACCTAGTCAAATTTAAATTGAAATAGCTGTTGGAATTGTTGAAACAGATGAACCAAACTATACTTCCAAGAAAGGAATATCTTTCGGAAAACCCGCTTACGAACCAACTCCCAATGAGAGCACAGAACTCCGCAGAAATATCATCATAGCTGCCAATTCATCACTCTGCGACGCATTCAGATCAGATACTTATCCAGTGTTCTCCGGACGGCACCCGGACCTGCCAGCATTTCATGGAACATGCCTTCGATCTTTTCTCCCAAACCAATCGCATACAGCTCGACGCCAAAGATATTCTCATCTTCTAGGATTGCACTCACATTAGATGACTTATCGCCCAAGGTAACTCCGGACAGATGCCCCTGTAAATCTTCCAGAAGCGGATCCGAGCTTAACGTGAACGATCTCCCTTTATCATCCACTCCTAGCAGATAGCGACACCAGAGAGCAATGGCCAGCGGGATCGCCGTAAGTTCTACTGGATCAAGATCATCACTGCGGATATACGATTTGATTGTTTCACCAAACCGGATACCCACCTTCTGAGAAGTGTCGGTAGCAATCCGCTGCGGCGTGTCGGGTATAAACGGATTGGAGAAACGCTCCTGCAGAACTTCGTCCAGAAACTGCTTTGGACTAAGAATACCTGGGTCCACGACTACCGGCAGTCCTTCGATGTATCCGATGATTTCTACGAACCTGCGCAACGTGTCGTCCTTCATTTCATCTGCAATCAGAGTATAGCCGAGAAGGCAACCTGAGACGGCAAGCGCTGTATGCAGCGGATTTAGACAGGTGGTGACCTTCATCGTTTCCACCTTGTTAACCGTGTCTCTGTCCGTGAATATAATACCTGCTTCCTCAAGTGCTGGTCGGCCGTTAGTGAACTTGTCTTCGATAACCAGATATTCGCTGATCTCCGTGTTCACGAAAGGCGCGGAATACGTATTCTTGGAGGTGACGATCACGTCCATTTCGCCTATGCCCTGCTCCAACAACGCCGCCTGCACCGTCTCCGACGGACGCGGCGTGATTTTATCGATCATGGACAGCGGGAACGAAATTTTGCTCTCATCTTCAAGATAGGCTACGAATCCATTCTCAACCATCCCTTTCTTCGCCCATTCCTTCGCAACCGTAACAATTCCGTCCTTGAGCATGTCCCCGTTATTGGAACAGTTATCCATGCTGACGAAGGTCATCGGATATTGTCCTTTCAAATAACGGCGGTAGGCCAGCGATGCAACAATGCTCATCATATGAATCGGCTGTTCCGGACCGTTCTCAATGTCTTTCTCAACTATGCCTAGGTACTGGCCGCTTGGACCTGTCAGGGAATATCCCTTCTCCGTAATCGTGAAGCTGGCCATTTGCAGGCTCGGATTCTCAAAAATCCCAATTAGGCGGTAGTAGTCCGGCTTGCGGTTCTTGTCCGTCGTGATGGCCTCGACAACGCTTGCGACTACTTTCTTTTGAAATTCGCCACGTGCATTCATTAGCACCAGCAGGGTCAGGTTGTCATAAGGCTTGTAGACATTGTCGATCATCTCGAAATCAAACGATTCAGCAGCTATAATTCCTGTATCTGCTTTGCCGTTGTCCAGCAGCTTCTGATGGCTATTTGCCACGAAGCCTCGGAAGATGTTGCCTGCACCGAAATGAACCCATTCCGGCTTCACCCATGTGTTCTTTGCTACCTGTCTGATATCAAACTTCGGAAGCTCGACTCCCGCAGCCCTCCAGGCCAGTTCGTCAGAAATACTGCTTAAGGATAGATTAAGCATTTATATCACCTTCCCGCCATTTTCCAGGCTGTCCCATACACCGAGTAAATACATAACGCCCAACGCTCTGTCGTATAAGCCGTAGCCTGGACGACAGTTTTTCTCTTCCCCCCATAAATGGCGGCCATGGTCCGGACGCACATAACCTTTGTATCCGTTTTCATGATATGCTTTCACAACCTCAGCCACGTCTACGCTGCCATCTCGCCCACGGTGAGACACTTCGATAAAGTCTCCGTTATCAAATACTTTTACATTGCGAATATGAGCAAAATAAATCCTGTCAGCAAACTCGCGAATCATCCCTGGCAGATCATTGTCCGGATTCGTTCCAAGGGAACCTGTACAGAAAGTTAGACCACTATAAGGGCTGTCCACCATGTCTAGGAAGCGACGGATAGTATCACGGCTACGAATGATGCGCGGCAGTCCAAAGATCGGCCAGGCCGGATCGTCGGGATGAATTGCCATTTTGATGTCCACTTCTTCACATACCGGAATAATGCGCTCCAAAAAGTACTTTAGGTTCTCGAACAGCATGTCTTCCGTTACGTTCGCGTAGGCAGCGAACAGTTGATCGAGCTTGACCAGCCGTTCCGGTTCCCAGCCTGGCATCGTATATTTACCGGCACCATTCAGAATCCGGTCCACCATTTCGCGTGGATTGTCTGTAATGGCAGCCTTTTCATAAAAGAGAGCGTTCGAGCCATCGGGCAGTTTCTTGTATAACTCAGTACGTGTCCAGTCAAAGACCGGCATGAAATTATAACAAATGACTTTAACACCAACCCTGGCCAGCTTGCGAATAGTATCGATATAAATATCGATATATTTATCACGGCTCGGCAGTCCGATTTTGATATCATCATGAACGTTGACGCTTTCTACCACCGCTGTGCTGAAACCTTTGCCGATGATCTGATCGGCTACTTCCTGAATTCGTTCCATTTCCCATACTTCCCCGGCCACTTTGTCATGCAAAGACCAGACAATTCCCATAACTCCTGGAATTTGCTGGATATGATCAAGAGTAATGTTATCATTACCTTCCCCATACCATCTCCATGTCATATTCATCCATGACTCCTCCTCTTCTGTTATATAATCTTGTATACAAGATTTATCTGATCATAAAATACTCACCTTCAAGTTGTCAATAAAACTTTATGATTAACATAAAATTGTTTTAAAAATCAAAGATTCTATTCCACATTCTATCTTAGAACCGCTTTTTTTCACATCTGAATTGATGTATACTAGATTAAAATCAAATTTAAGCAGGAGTTAAAATGTCGATTAAAAACGAGATTATGAATTCACTAAAAAATGAAATACTTACGTTGAAATTGAAGCCAGGAACTATTCTTAGCGAGGTCGCCTTGTCCGAGCACTATCAAATCTCAAGAACTCCTCTTCGAGATGTGCTAAAGCAGCTCAGCCTGGAATCATATATTGATGTCTATCCCAAAAAAGGCAATGTCGTTTCCTTTATCGATTTGGAGTCCGTCGAACAAATTATTTATTTAAGAAGTGTTCTGGAGAAAGAGATCATCAAATATCTGTCCTCTCACCTCCTGCTTAAAGGTGTGCATGAGCTTAAGGAGATTCTGGACAAGCAGCAGGCCGTCATTAATAAAGACGACGCTTCCGAATGTTTTCTAAACCTAGATGATGCTTTTCACCATTCCCTGTTTCGGCTGGCAGGCCGGGAATTTCAGTGGAACTTGATTCAGCAGTTCAATGTCCATTATGCAAGATACCGCAGGCTGCACATGTTAAAAAAGGAGAAACTGGCGGAAATACACAGAGAGCATCAATTGATTCTAAATCTTGTGCTCCATAAAGAAATGGATAAACTCGACGATTTGATTCAGCATCATTTGAGGGAAGATATTAACTCCCAGTATTTAAAGGAAAACTTTTCGGAGTATATTAAGGATTAGGTTGACTAACTTTGTGTCATTGGACAGTCTCGGGCGGTCCCTTAAATTGGGGACCTCTTATCCAACTATGTTTGTCCTCCGACATCAACATACTACCCGATTTCTTTAAAACTTGTCCTCCAGACTTATCCAATCTGCATCACGACCATCGTTCCGACAAAAGAGCTTGATGTTCAAGCAATTAAATCTGCAAGACTTTTCGGCACACACACTGTAGCCTAAACCAAAGGAAGCCCCAACTAAGAGAGCCCTGCAAAACTAATACAGTTTCTGTAAAAAGTAACCCCGTACCGCGTCGGTACTGAGTTTGTTTATCACATTTTTCATGACAAACTCAAGCTGGTCTTGGATATATACCGCTTCACTAACATCACGGCGAGATGATATGGAGCTTCGAGCGATGTCCCCTGAACATCTTTATGCCAATCAATCCGTCCATCGCGAAAAACACGTGGATTCAGATGATAGAATTTTTGTGTTTGACTACATAGTTCATCTTCTCGAGTATGTATAGCATTCTGTAAGCAGTTGTTTTATTCAGTGATAACTCTCGCATCATGTTACTCACTGTCAATGAGTGCTTAGCCCGCAACAGATCTAAAATCAGCAGTCCTTTTTGGAGGTCATTACTTAATAATTGTCTACTTTAATTACCTCCCATCGCACCTTTAGGGCCATTGGGTCGCAATATCGTTGCTGCTCCATTATTTCATAACTTAGGGTGTGTCTTCAAACCGTTTAGCTGGTAATACATGGGTTAAATATATTTAATGAATACACGATACGAAATTCAAGATCGACAATGGCGGCAGATTCAAGGTCTTTTTCCACCTGAACGAAAACCACAAGGAGGACATCTGCAGTAGACAATCGACTGATGCTTAATGCCATGCTATGGGTGTCCCGTTCAGGTGCCCCGTGGCATGACAACACTTTCCCCAATTGGAAATCTGTTTACACTCGCTTTCGGGGCTTGCAGAAAGCGGGGATTTGGGATGAGGTACTAAAGCATGTTTCTGTGGATGCTGACGAGGAAAGTGCCACGACTGTACGCGTTCACCAGCATGGATCGGGCCCAAAAGGGAGCGAAGTGAGCAAACGATCGGACGTTCCCGAGGCAGATTAAGCACCAAAATCCATGCCGTGGTCAATGCATTATGGAATCCACTTCGTTTTGAATTGACTGGAGGTGAGGCTCACGACTCTGTTCGGGGTGTGACCTGCTAAAGGTCATGAAATTGTCGATGAAGAAAGTCTTGGCCGACCGAGCGTATGATACGAATACGATCCGAACGCTTTTGGAAGAGCGGCAAGCCCATACCGGTGATTCCAGGCAAGAAAACCGCCGAGTGATCCAGAAATATGATCGGGATATTTACAAAGAACGTCATTTGGTGGAATATTTCTTTAATAAAGTAAAGAACTATCGTCGTCTGGCGACTCGCTATGATAAATTAACGTGTGTGTTTAAGGCATTTTGGGCCTTAGCATCCATTATGGTGTGGCTTGCGTGAGTTTGAAGACACGCCCTAGTACGTGATACACACGATGATTAAATATAATTATTCTCGACATAAAAGCCGTCCTTAATGAAAGGAAGGCTTTTATATCTACAATATTTTAGTCTAAATCAGACCCGTTTGAGGTGGCCAGTCCTAAAGGCATTTCATAATGAGCCTGGTTGGCGGCTACATCGCCGCCCCATAAGGAGTTTCCGGAAAACTGTATGTGTTGGATTGCAAAGGTGAGTCTCCTTTCTGACTAGTTCTGCTTAGACAACAAGCGTCAGCAACTTATCTTGTGCCAAAACTGATGAGTTTGTTGTTTCAATAACATCCAAATAATCGCCGGTATTCGAGATTATAACTGGAGTGATCGGATTATATCCGGCTTCCTTAATCTTCTCAAGATCAAAATCAATCAATAGATCCCCTTTACGGACCTGATCTCCTGCCTTAACCCGAGGGGTGAAATATTGCCCTTTTAATTGAACGGTGTTGATTCCAATGTGAATCAATATTTCCGCACCACTCTTAGACAAAATAATTACAGCATGACCTGACTTGAGGATTGTACCAATCGTACCGTTCACTGGAGATACGGCTTGGCCGACACTCGGAATAATTGCAATCCCTTTCCCCATAGCACCTTCTGCAAAAGCAGGATCGGGAACTTCAGTCAAGGATTTCACATCTCCTGTTAATGGGCTGACGAGTACCTCTTTCTTCAAGATCGGCGAAACACCAGTAAGGTTGACACTTGCTTCCGGTTGAACAGCCTTTACTTCTACAGTAGGAGTTGCGTCACTTGACTCAGTCACTGCAATAGTTTTTTTGTCTTGGTATCCGAAAAGAATCGTCAGAATCAAACCAATCCCCATGGCGGCGGCAATCCCTATTAAATAATACCCGACAGGTTCAAATGCACCGATTGAAAAAATATTTTGGAAGACAAATGCTGTAGCATACGTATGGAAACCACCATTTATTGCCCCTCCGATAGCTCCGGCAATAATAACATAGGGAATCGTGCGCTTGTAACGTAGCAATATCCCGTAGACAGTCGGCTCAGAGACACCTGCTAACAACAGACTTAACGTAGAGGAACCAGCAATTGATTTCAAAGACTTTTCTTTGGATTTAATGAAAACGGCCAGTGCCACCCCGGCCATTGCAAAGTTAGAGGCTGCCCACATCGCAAGGATTGGATCGGTTCCATTCGTAAGATTTGCCAGAACGATCGGAATAATGCCCCAATGAAGGCCAAAAACAACAAGGAAAAAGATTAACCCGCCAATGACAGCTCCTGTCAACAGCCCGCTTACTTCCATGAGATAATTAATGGCATCTGCTATCGCGTTTCCGATATATACTCCAAATGGGCCAAAGATCATAGCAGTGAGCGGTACAATGATGGCTAAGGACAATAACGGAACCAAAAACGTCTGCAGTTCTTTATGGATGATTTTCTTTAGATATTTCTCCACATAAGAGAATATCCAAATAGCTACGAACACCGGAAAGACGGTTGACGAATAATCCATTAGCACTACAGGAATGCCTAGAAATGAAGAAGTATCTCCATTGGCCAATAACCCCGTAAAATTCGGCTCCATTAATGCTGCACCGATAACTCCACCTACATAAGGATTGGCGCCGAATTTGATCGCTGCAGAGACGCCCAGGAATATAGGCAGGAAATAGAAGACGGCATTAGCTGCTGCAGCCAGGATTAGGTAAGTTCCACTCTCCGCAGATACCCAGCCAAAGGTTGTGAACAGGGTTAAGAAAGCTTTAAGTATCCCCGCCCCCGCCATAGCAGGCAACAGGGGAGATAGACTTCCAGAAATCACTGCAAAAATTCTGGACATGATCTTCTCCTTAGGTTTATCTCCATCCTCAGATGCAGTATTGCCTGCCCCTAGTTTGCTGGTTTTCATAATCTCTTGATACACGTGTGCAACGTCATTTCCGATAACCACTTGGAATTGACCACCACTTTCTACGACAGTCAGCACTCCTTCTAAGCTTGTCAGCTTCTCTTTATCGGGTACATGATTGTCTTTTAAATTAAATCTCAACCGGGTTGCACAATGGACAAGATTCGTGACATTTTCCTCTCCCCCAATGTTCTGCATGATATCTTTTGCTAATCTTTCGTACTTCATTTGTTCTCGCTCCTTTAGACCTCATTCTTGTTTATATGAACAAAAAAACCTGAACAGGTGATAAAGCACACTGAAAACCAGTACACTCATCACTTATTCAGGCTTTGCCCAACTAATGGTAACAACCCTGCTATTTATTGTAATAGGCTAATCTCTGCTGGTCACACGCCTAATATGGAGCATGAAATAGACCATTTCACCTTCGGTTGTCTCAACTTGATACTCTTCCCGTAAATATGCTCTTACCTTCTCACTGCAGGCAAAAGCTTCAGGATACTTAACAACGACTTGTTCGTACAGCTCATCATCCTCAGAAGGAATCGATTCATGACGCATGGTGCGATAAGAAAAATATTTTAAGTGAGTCACAAAGCGGCTATAATTGAGTGATTCCTCATCCAGCTCAATCCCATAATGAAGTGTTACTATATTAAGAATTTCTTGAACCATCTGGGTTACCATTAAGGTCTGTTCCATTTCCTGACCATCCTGCTGGCCATTCACAAAATGCATTGCAATAAAGCCAGCTTCATCTACAGGTAATTTAATTCCTGTTTCCTTTTCAATTAAGTGTAATGCGTGCATTGCCGTGTGATATTCTTTCGGATAAAACTTCTGTATCTCCCAGAGCAGCGCATTCTTGAGACTCAATCCCTGTGCAGCACGCGTAATTGCATAACTAATATGATCTGTAAGAGCCAGGTAAATATTATTGCTAAAGGAAGTGTTGAGATCCTTTACTGCATAACGGATAATTTGATCTGTCAATTCTAGATGCTTTGTAGGAATTTCACTCAGTAATGTAGATAGCCGCTCAGATAATTCTTTAGTCTCCATCACGAAAGTCTTCTCAATTCCGGATGGATCTATATTTTCACCTGGATTTTTCTGATAGGCTAGTCCCTTTCCTATAACAATGATCTCGGATCGATTTGGTCCTTCAACCAATGCAACATTATTGTTGAATACTTTTTTAATCCTCATGAGTTCGCCCACTTTATATTTTTTACTAACAAAAAAACCTAAACTAATCCAAAACTAAACATAATTTAGTACGGATTGGTTTAGGCTTTGCCTGCATTGCAGTAACAACCCTAATATTAATTATATAGTTATTATATAGGATGGAGATAGCGTTTTCAACAGAAAAATAATATCAAATCTGGATTTTGACACTGCCGCTTAATTTAGGAATTTAATTATCCAACTAGCTCAGGTTAGGTAATTGTAGTAGATGAGATACAGCATTGTACGAGCCGGTTGAACAATTCGCTTTTCACTTCGCGACGGTTAAATCGATAACAGAATTCGTCAAGATAGGCTTGTAGATGCTTGGAATCTAAACCGTGGAAGGTTCCTCCAATAAAAGCTTTCGCATTGGAGATGACGGTGTGAAGCCCACTTTAGGTGATCTGGATTTTCAGCTAAGTCATACTTCTTGGCTACATGCTGAAAGCCTTCCTTTTCCAAGGCTTTATAAGAACGGTAGCGATCGCTGGCGATTATTGTGGAACCTTTTTCAATGTATTTTTGAGCAAAATTAACGAGCGTCGTACCTTTGGCATCAGGTATGACCTGCATTTTCAGGTATTTCGGGCAGCTCTTCTTGTCTAGCGACAAGGCCTACAAGAACGGGAGTTTGTTCCGTTCCGCGCCCGCGTTTCCCGCCTTCCGTGGGCGCTCCGAAAAAACCTTCCTCTAATTCGACAATGCCAGCAAGCGTGTAGGAAGAATCGCATTCACCCATCGCCTTACGAATCTTGTGCTCGATCGTCCAGGCTGTTTGATAAGAAATCTCCAGTTCTTCAGATTGTATTGCCGAAACGCCGCGCTTGTCGTGGGCGATCAAATATATGGCCCAAAACCACTTAGGTAAATCCGTTCTTGTTTTTTCGAAGATGGTTCCGGCGATCACGGTCGTTTGGTGTTCGCAGTTCGCACACTTGTACAAAGGCAATTTTCGAGTCTTGACTCTCACTCCCGAACGTATGTTTGAATTCATAAAACCAAACATTAGTTCTTATTTGTAGAGGTTCCTGAGTTAACTGGAGAATCAAATTTAGAAATTGCATAGCTAAATATCACCTGAGCGAGGTTTAGCTGTATAGTTGCTCTAGTGGCATGTGCAATTAAGCTGGTTCATTGGCTGTATGCCATTGAATTTATTCAATATCGCAAGGATAATGGTTATGATAAATTGGTAGAAGAGAGAAATAATCAAATTGCGGCTAATTTGAAGAAGCTGGAGTAAGCTTAAGAATACAAGTTGAGGACTCTCCTAACCGGAGTCCTCTTTTTATATAAAATGAATTAGGGTTTGCTAAACGCATGAAAAAAAGCAGGAAAGATAACGACGATGACAAAGGGAAAGCGAACAACGGCAGCATGAGCAAAAGAGATGTAGCCTTACTAAATTATGAAAACTGCTCGGTCGTCAATTGACGACCGAGCAGTTTTCATAATTTAATATCTCTTAATTGTTGTTTTCGATTAGACTTTTTTATCAGAATTTATCTCTCAAATGTATTTCATACGTTTGTGCTTAGAAAATGATTTGAAGTTACACACTTTTGGGTTTGTATGATCTATTAACCATTTCTGATGCTGCAAACATGATACCAAACAGCAGAAGCAAAATAATAGGCACCATAAACATGCCAAATTGACTAGCAATCAATCCCATTAATAATGGAATCAGCGTAGAACCCGCATAAGCACTTGCCATTTCCAGCCCAATTACACTGGAAGAAGCCTCTTCCCCAAAACGTACCGGTGTTGCGTGCACAATGCTAGGATAGATTGGCGCTCCACCTAACCCCACAATAAACAGGGCGCCTGCGGCTACCCAATATGATACAGGTAAAACAAGGATGATAAGCCCCAAACAACCCATTAATCCCCCATATCGAATCAGATTTTTACTGGATACTTGTGTAGAAAGAAACCCTGAAAAAACACGCCCAATTATAATCCCTATAAAAAAGCAGGATGTGAAGGCTGCTGCTGTACCGGCAGATACTCCCTTGCTTTCTATGAAAAAGGATGCCATCCATAAGCCCGCTGCTGTTTCGGATCCATTATAACAGAGCATTGCAAGCATAGACATTTTGACACCTCTAATGCCCAAAGCTTCTCTATTACTCACCAGTTTCTTTTCGTCACCTGCATCTGATCTGCCATTTTCAAAAATTCTCCATAGCGGAAGAGAAAACAACAATACTACAACGATTACAGCAAGTATCGTCCCTACTGTAAGATAACCTGCACGCCAGTTATTCCCTTCATTCAGCCAAAATGACATTAATATAGGGCCCGTCATTGCTCCAATTCCCCAAAAACAATGCAGCCAATTCATATGCTTTGCTTTAAAATGAAGGGCCATATAGTTGCTTAATGCAGCATCTACAGAGCCTGCTCCGAATCCTAACGGAATCGCCAAAAGTATTAGAAAAGCGAAATGATTGGAGAACGAAAATCCAAGCAATGCAAGTGTTGTCGATAATATACTGAATAAAGTTACCTTACCCGTCCCAAATTTGTGTAATAGTCTGCTTGCAAAAAGACTGGATATCACCGTACATAGCGAGACCGTAAATGCTATATAACCGGCCATTTCTGTTGTTGCACCAATATCAGATTTCATAACTGACCATGCACTGCCAAGCAGAGCATCTGGCAGTCCAAGACCTATGAATGCGATATAAATAATTATCAGCAGCAGAGTGAGCAAGTTCCTATCTCCTCATTTTATCAAAAATTAATATACTCATTCAACGGTTTTACGAGATATGCATTGTTCGGCAATTTATCTGTGGTCACGTATCCTGGCTCACTATTAATCAGCGCTGGAATACGATTCACAAGGTTTGCACAGGTTAACTGTACTGTTGCCGGACGATCTACGTTAATTGTTACTTCGGGCTCACCATAAAAAGACCATTCGTTCTTGTCAAACTCTTCAGGTGCGTAAACTTTGCCTATACACTGGGTCTCAATAACAATCCCCTCTGCGGTTTCGGTTGTAACCACAGCCGCCATGCCAGTTGCGTTGCCAGCTTTAATCGTCATGCCAAGCGTGGAGGATTCAAGATCCCTATCATGTGTCATAGGGATACACTTTTGAGTTTGTGATATAGGAGTAAGCCCCATTCTACTGCACAACCAGCCGTTTTGGTACCACATATAGCTTGGCGTAACTTCGCCATTTTCGATTTTTTCCCTTATTTCATTAGAGTTCAAATCATTGAATTTACCAATTTGCTCAGCGAATTCAGTAGGAGTAAGACCAGCTCCATGCCCTTCGGCCAAAGCTATACCGTAGTCCTCAACATTATAACTGCTGATTCCTTTGATTTTTGTGATTTTATGCAAGGAGCCTGCAAGAGTATCCACCAATACTCCCCAATACATATCGGGATAACCACTGCCTGAAAGCGTACAATTATTATTTTTTGCTAATTCATCAAGCTCCTCTGTGACTGCAGGCGAAGAAACCCAGGGATAAAGTGATTCCTCAGCAGTTGAAATCGCGTTTATGCCATTTTTAGCACAAACAGTAAGTGCCGTCTTGATATCAGCCATTGTGCTTAATGTCGCAATAACACACACATCCGGTTTAAGTTCCGAGAGTACCTGATCCGCATTCTTTATATTTGAAACCTTAACTCCAAGTGTTCTGCCGTAACCGATGACTTCACCGATGTCCTTTCCGATGACCGCGGGATTCACATCAAACGCCGCCACGATTTCCGCACCTTTTTCAAGCAAGTATCTTATCAGGTACACGCTCATCTTGCCGCAACCGTACTGCGCTGCTCTTACTCTACGTTCCATAAATCCTTCCTCCTTAGTAAAAAATATAAATTTGTTTAGACTATACCTCAAATATAAACCTTACTGTTACAATAAGGTCAAATGATATTTTATATGCTATCCTTCCTTTGTTATCACTGGAATCTGTATTTTATAAAGCATACTGCGTGAGAGGTTATCAAACATCGGGAACTCGGCGATCACTTCACAAATGTAATCCCCTGCAATGATGAAACCAGCATCCGTAATGTAATTTAGTAATTGTTCGGCATACTCGGACTCCTTGAAAATGGTCTCTGAGCAAATGTTTACATACATCCCGCCAGGAAGAATCTCAACTTTAGCTGGGATTTCAAAGTCATCCTCCACAAACACGAAAACTTCATTTGAATAAAGCATACACTCTTCAATGTATGGTCTGCGTATTATTGTTCCTATATTACACAAATAGCTTGCAGGTAGTTTTTTCTCTACTAAGCTTGTTTTTAATTCCGAAAGCATAATTTCATAACCTGAATCCTCCTGGTCAAAGAAGTTTACACTTGATGTGTGCACATATATTTTTCTGGGTGGAAGATGCTCATGGAATATTGTGGGACCTTGTGGGAGTGACTTATATCTTGCATAATTATTTAAGGTTCTTGAAATCATGTACCTGCTCTGATTAAGACGACGAACAGATTCGTCAATAAAATCCAGTTGTGTCTTCAGAGAACTTTGGATATCCTCTATATTTGCTGTCTCAAACTCCTGTTTTATCTGTTTGAGCGACATTCCACAAATTTTAAAACGATGAATCATATCTAGCCTTGCACTTTGGTTGATATGATAGTATCGATATCCGCTATCCGGGTCTGTATAATATGGAGTTAGTAAACCTTCAGCCTCATAATGCCGTAATGTTTGCCGTGTAATATGATTAAGTTCCGCCATTTGTCCAATGGTAAGCTTTTGTATATTCATCTCTTCACCCTCATCTTTTTGTAAATTATCGTTTGACTTATCTATACCGTACTTATTTATATCAAAACATCATTCTTTATTGTATCTTCAATTATTAAGAAACTCTAATTAAGTTGAAGTATTGTGATTTATATTTTATAAATTCATTATGCAAATATTGTGTGAAGTTTCTCAATGAAACGGGATCTATAGTTAAAAAACCGGCCAAAGCGGCCGGCTTGAAGTACAAAAATAAGTATATACATTTTAAGTCGGCAGCAGATAATAATTCATTGTCGCGCCGGGCACATTCTTCTCCAGGTCTGGAGTCGGCCATCGAGCCATCCAGTTAGGCGCTACGACAATGCCTACCCGCCCCTGCCCGATTAACTCAGCCAGTTTGTTTTCGTCATGCAAGCCTGCTTCTTTCAAGATATAACCCTTTTCGTACCAGTCTCTCAACCGGGTTAAGCCTTCTTTCATCTCCGGAAGCGTCGAGCCGTGAACCACTGATCCGTCTATCCTTCCTCCCGGTACCGCTCATTAATCGCATCTCCTAACCATGCGCCTTGACGGACAAGTCTGCGCTGCAGGGCAGTCACATCGATACTGCGTGTTTGGCACGAGCCTTTCTCGGCCAGGATCGCTGTAACTGTAAACGTAAAAACACCTCCAAGGCTGTCTCCATATCTTACGATATAGCTGCATTCCCTTGAAGGTGTTTTATTTTGTCTCACGTTATGGGGTCAGTCCCGAAAGATTTGATGCCATTTTTTATTGAATAGAGAATACTTCTTTTTCCAATAATTCCTCTGGCTTTTGGCCGATCGGATCATTATGGAAATAATCACGGATGACCCCATCCTTTACATAGTTGGCGATAGACACCATAATCATCCCCTGATCAAGTGCAAGATAAGCTTTAGCAAGTTCTCCAGTTTCTACATTCACAGAATCATAGAACCCGTATTTACCGTACATATTGAAATCTTTTAAAGCTTTGATGTTTTTCCGCACAGCTTCAGGTGCATATTCCAGAGCAAGAAACGAAGCATGGGCAGTTACGGTTGCTCCGTCTTTATAGCCCGATGTACCCAACGGTGTTGCCGCAAACTCACTGTATCCGGTCGGAGTTGCAGAGGGAGAGAATCCCCATGCAGGATAGCCTTTTTCCTTGGCATAGGCGATTTGCAGCTCTACATGACGTTTATTGTTTAATCCCAACGCTTTTGTGCCAAGCTCTTTTTCTTTCAAAACGATTCCAGGCATAAGCCCTTCAAACATACTTCCTCCCCAGCTAGGCACAAACTTTACACCTTTGTATTCATAGCTCCCCTCGAAAACGGTCACTCCATCGTACTGCGCGTTTTGTCCTTGCGGAATCTGAGCTTGCCAATCCCATTCTTTGGGCATTGTACGATACAATTTCCACCAATGCTCCTTAGGCACGTCGCCTTTCCCGATGGCAATATAGCTTGCAACACGCGGTTCCGTGTAAAACGCTCCGTAATGATGATCGGTCAGTTTGCCTTGAGCGACATCATAGCCGCCGCGGAACTGGCCGACTTCCGGATCATACAACGGTGTATAATTCATGTTCTCAACCAACTTGCTTGTTTGTCCGTGCAGCTCTTCATAGGCTTGCCCGACGACAATTAAACCTGCGGAAAGCCACCCGTTATCCACCTGAGAGATAAACTGTCCCCAATCTTTCTTCACGGAACCGTCATCCGTGTTATACCAGTTATAGAACAGGCCGTTCCATTTTTCCATCTTTTCGAGCGTATTTAAACTGATTTGAATGCGCTTAACCGCTTCCGTTTTTGAAATAATGCCCAATTGCTGTGCTGAAACGGTACTCATCATATACATGCTGATATTTGTCGGCGAGGTACGCTTTGCTTCCTTTATTCCGTCTTCCGTAATGCGCACTTCATCGTAGGTCATACCTGTTTTCGGATCCGTATGGTCCTGAAAATACTTATAGGTTTTAATTGAAATCGCTTTCAGTTCAGCTCGAAAAGCAATTTGGGTTCCGGCATTACTGGCTGAAGCCATTGGAGTTACAAAAAAATTTGCTAAAAGGCCAACGGTCAAAATAAAACTAATGAGTCTTCCTTTTTTCATTAATTTTCTCCTCTCGAATTTAATAATAATTGAAACGTTTCACCAAAATAATATCATAAACATCATTAATTGATAAGTATTTTTTTCTAGTAAAGTACGAACGAACAGCGGAATTAGCGAATTTTGGCGAGTGAATTATCGAAACGTTTCGATTTTCTGATCAAACTTTGCTCTTCTGGAATTTGTTCAGCGGAATGCCGATCTAGGCGCAACTGCAGCTTTGCCTGGCGGGTATAATTGAACGAAACGAAAGCGAAGAACCGAGACAAGATGAATCGGTTCTTCGGCTTCAAGAGACATTTTATATTTCCGCGAAGTCTGGCCAGTCTACCCTTATCGGTTTTCGTAATATGCGCTGACCCTCCAGCATCAGACTCACTTCTTCCAAGCGGCCGTCCATCACCGGGAACATGATATCATTGCCCTCGCCTCTCAAATCCAGGTGTATGGCACGCTCTGTCTCCAACACCTCGGCTCCGCAGCTGGTATGTACGGAGGATGGGCTCAACCGGGCTTTGGGGGCCAGATCCTCCGAATCGTTGCCCTGTACGCCAACAATGTAATGTTCGTCCTTCAGCAAGCTTTACTGGATTCGCTCGATGGCATCCGCTGTCAAACCGGCCGGGAATACTCCTTTGCCAAGCATTCCTCGACGGCTGCGGCGACGGCTTCCCCCATCTGTGCGCCCGTCAGCATGACACGGGTGGAACACATGGCCACATGCGTAGCGCTGATGTCCCGGCCTGCGAAGAACAAATTGTCCACGTTCACGGCATACAGACACCGGGGAGGAATGTTGTACAGACCTTTGTGATGGACGTGGTGGAAGGGCTCATTTTCCTTGTCCCAGAAGCCGCCGGAGGATGATGGTCCAGACTCCAGCCCCCATAGGCAACCGCGTCGGGGAACTCCGTTTGGTTCACGATATCCTGCTCCGTCAACTTATACGTTCCAGCCAGCCTGCGGGATTCCCGTTTACCAGGGATGGTACCCACCCATTAGATTGCTTTCATCTTAATTTCTACAGGATAGCTTACTCTTGTTGCCAACGCAAAAACACCTCCAAGGTTGTCTCCATATCTTACGATATAGCTGCATTCTCTTGAAGGTGTTTTAATTTGTCTCACATTATGGGGGTCAGTCCACGGTACCGTTCAAACATCCGACGTTCTTTTGTTTGTCTAGGTCTCTCTCCTCAACTGCTTGTAGCGCTGTGTCTTTATTCTCCAAGATACATCACCCGCCCGAATGAGATTTGATATACTCATTCGATGTACTGGTCTAGAAAGCTATTCCAAGAAATTTGTAAGTTCAACTTATATTGTTGATGAAATTGGCTTTGATTAAGAAGCGCTTCAGCATAGTTGCAGACTGGGCACGGGTTCCAAAGCTGCCCGGTTCCAAAGTATCACTTGTCATTCCTTTTATCAGACCGGCTTGAATGGCCGCAGCCAGCTCCGCCTTCGACCAGTCGACCTGGCCGGCATCCTTGAACGATGCCAAAATCTCATCCTGCTTCGCCTGTGATACTTTGGCGTCGATGCCCGCGTAGGTCATTGCGCGGACAACCATGACCGCCTGCTCTTCGCGCGTAATCTTGTTGTTCGGACGGAACGTGCCGTCCTCATACCCGCCAAGGATGCCTGCTTCGGTCGCCGTCGCTACCTCTTCGCCAAACCAGTCGGCGGCGGATACGTCGCTGAAGCTTGCTTGTGCCAGCGTGGGGTTCAAGCCAAGCGAGCGGACGAGCATAGCTGCAAATTCAGCGCGGGTGATATGGCGCTCCGCGTCGAAGCGATTGTCGCTTACACCGTTTACGATGAGCTTGTTGGCCATAAGCTCTACGTCGGCCT
This sequence comes from Paenibacillus sp. LT-B23, assembly GCF_059417685.1. Taxonomy (NCBI): domain Bacteria; kingdom Bacillati; phylum Bacillota; class Bacilli; order Caryophanales; family Paenibacillaceae; genus Paenibacillus; species Paenibacillus sp. LT-B23. The sequence goes on from NZ_JBSQBM010000019.1 coordinate 46,485, forward strand.
TCGCCCAATGCCCTGTCATGTCCGCGAAGCTATTGTTATTTTCGATGACTGTGTACACGCTGTTTCCGTTGCGCTTTATCGTAGCCGTCGTTTTGCCATCCTTAGTCGTGAACAAAGTCGGTACGAAACGGAGCTGCTTCGTTCCCGGCACATATTGTACGCCGGTCGCTTTGCTCGAATCTACTGCCTTATTCAGGGTGATTTCCAGGGAACCATACGCGGAACCGAACGAAACCGGGATCGTTTGCCCTGTCTTGCTGACCGCTTCGGCCTCAAACTCCACCGGAGCCGACACCAGATTGCCGCCCGTTGCAGCAACAGCGCTTTGTACCGCTGCGGCATTATCGGCATTTAGCTTTGCAAGCGTGAAGCGGATCGATACGTCGTCAACACTTACTCCGAGCTGCTGGGCCAGTGTGTCGAGCTTGATCAGCGATAACGGTAGCGTATAAGTCACGTTGTCTATAATAACAAGCAGTGTCTTGCCGTTCGCCCGGCTTGCGTCTAGCAAGCCCGCTGCAGGGAGCTCCAGCTTATCTCCGTCGGATTGAACCTTTACGTTAGAGTGAGCGGCAAGTGAATCTTTTAGCTCGGCAGCTCCTACTTTTCCTTCCTTGGCTATGATCAGATCGGCAGCCTGTGTGGCCGGATTGGCCGGCTGGTTTACGCCGCCAGCGCTGGAGGAGCCGGAGCTTGTACCGCTGCTGCCGTTGTTACCACTGTTGTTGCCACCGTTGTTACCACTGTTGTTGCCTCCATTGTTGCCACCGTTGTTGCCACCGTTGTTGCCTCCGTTGCCATCCTGCCCCTTTACTTTTATCGAGACAGGCTGCGTGTAAATATCATACTGGTTGTTCTCATCGAGGGAGGCTGTATATCTCATGAGCACATGCGCCGTTCCCGGCTTTATGGCCGTTACTTTGCTGCCGCTCACTTCCACGACATCTTGTCCGTCTAACAGAACGACTTCCGGCGAGATGGTTGTCTTCGTACCTTTATAGGACTCCACGATTGCCGACAATGAGGTGCTCTCACCCTTGGCCAGCTCATGCTTGTCCTGCTCCGGCTTGATTGAAGCCGCCCAATCCTCCGCCCAGAAAGCGTAGTCGGTCGTAATGCCGTAAACTCCCAGCTTCATGAACCGGATAACATCATTTTTATTGTTGAATGTCCACGGAGAAATGATGATGCCCCGATGCTTGGCAGCCTCCATAAAGTTTTTGCCTAAACTGTCATAGCTTGTATTGAACGTAACGTTCAGTCCTTGGACAAGCTTCAGCGTATCTCTTAGCGCTTTATTGACATTCGTCTCACTTGCATATCCACCGGTTAATAAGCCCAGCGGCATTTCCGGCATCAACTTGGACATCCGCTTCAATTGACTGCTGTCGAAGGACATCACATCGACAAGGCCCTCGGCATTATTTTCCTTGATGGTCCGAACAAGTGCGTCCACTGCCTCAGGCGTGGCTGTCTTGATCTCGGCCATAACCATCCGGTCCTTCTCCCTGGCAAGATCGATTTGCTCCTCCAGAGTCGGAATTTTCACATCGGGAAACCCGTCAGGGTGCGGCTTGTTCGCATTCAATTGCTTCATTTGCTCTACCGTATGATCCTCGACATTTCCGGTACCGTTCGTCGTGTGTTCCAGCACCGAATCATGAATGATGACCAAATGTCCGTCTTTGCTTAGGTACATATCGTTTTCGATAAAATCCGCACCGCTTTCCAGTGACATCCTGTTGCCTTCGATGGTGTTCTCGGGAGCTTTCGACGGCACGCCTCTGTGTCCGATAATATAAGGCTTGCGAATCAAAGTCACGTTGTTGGAATATACCTTCAACGCCTCAACCGCCGCTTCGTGCGCATTCGTAACGATTCCATTCACACCTGCCGTTATAAGCTGGTGCATGGCTATGTTTTGGTTCGGCTTGTTAGCTGTTTCCTTTGCCCATACCATAATCATCCGTTTCTGGAGATACTCCACATTGTCTTTCGAAGAAGCATTCATCGGCAATATAGCCGTTTTGGCAAGGCTGGTCGTCGTCTCTCTTCGAATTTCAAGCAGATCTTCCTCGGTCAAGTTGCTACCTGCCGAACTGAAGTCCACGATGCCGCGAAGCATCGGATAAGCGGTTCTTGCTCTTTTGACCAGCTCTCCGTTATCGGAAATAATGGCGGCATCCTCCCATCCGTTCGTTTGCAAATAATCCGTCAGTTCGTCTACCGAAGCCTCGTCCTTCACATAAAACGCCGGAATCACGCTGTTTCCGATCGTTTCAAGAACAGATTCGACCGTACTGACTGCCGTCTTCCCTACCGGATCGGTAACCTTCAAGCCTTGTCCCACATGCAGCACAATGGTTGCAGGAAGCGCAGAACCGCTCAGCTCAGCCAAGTCATTGGCGTTTTGAATTTCCTTCACTACAGAAGGGGCCATCGCAATGCTCGTTTCGGGCTCCGCCACCTGAACGAACCGTTCTTCCGACATAATAGGCAGATCATCCTCTTGCAGCGTCACGCGAATATTGTCAACTTTCATTCTGCTCCCATTAGCTTGCAAACCCACCGCTCCTTTGGAGTAGGCTGAAGCTAGATTGGTATCCACAATAATCTGGTCATTGATCCATTGCTGAACCCGGTTTCCGTGCGCCTTAACCGTGTAATGATACATTTTCCCGGCGTCAATAGGTTCGCTGTTCGAGCCTCTGTCGATGACGTTCCAGCCGTTGGCGGGAGTTCTCTCTGCAAACTCAACTCCGTAGGCCGCGGTAGCGTCTTGCCGTACAGCCATTTGATAATAAGGGTAATCAAGATTTTGAATGCGATACATGATGGAATGCCATTTGGAGGTATCGTTCGCCTCCAAATGCGTCACATCGGCTTCAATTTTGTAGTTGCCAAAAGCACTCAAATACGACGGCAAAATAACCCGGGCCGGATTATCCGACTCATCAAGTCCATTGAGCTCAAAAGCTCTCGACTTCACCGCAGCATTGTCAGCGGCTTCCTCCTCTGAATTGAACACCTTGATGTCATCCAGGTAAAACGTTCCGGATGTATTGGCTTCACCCGGGGCGGCAAAAATGAGAATTCGTTTTGCATCGGTTATGTCGTCTTTGATTCCTGAAGTATCCCAGGTGACTGTCTCCCAATTTCCATTCGTGTTAACCTGGAATTTCTTCTCGTGCGCCCCGTTTACTTCTTCGAATTTCACGATCAGGTTCACGTTGCCGTTGACCTTGAAACTCAATTGATTCCCACCGAAATAAGCCGAATTCGGATCAACATTTGCCTTCATAAAGGCCCAGGACTGTGTTTTCTTGTCATAGTCGACACGTAAAGCGTTGCTGCTGTCATCGGTTATCTGGTTATCCAAGTTAAACGTATAGACTCCTGCTCCCGAATCCTGCCATCCGCTGTGTACGGAATTGCCGTCAAAATCGTCAATGATCCGTTCCGCATAAACAGGACTCGTGGACTGAGGTATCGTCCAGCCTTCAGGAAGCGTACCGTCAGTTAGATTGTCAAAGTTTTCCTCATACAGGACGTATTCGGTATCTTCTGCATTTTTGGCATGAACCATCATACTGACAGATACACTATCTTTCGTACCTGTAATCGTGTAGACACCTTTTTGCTGCGCGATTAGCCTACCGTTCTCAAATACGACAGCAGGATTGTCCGATGTCCAAGTCAGCTCATTGCCTTTCACAATGCCTGAAGTAAGATCATTATAGTCTGCTTGAAACTGCAGCGTGCTAAGATCTAATGCCGTTTGAGCATTCGCGAGCACATATTCTTTTTCACCCTTTAAGGAAACGACCTTGATACCCGTCAAAGAAGGCGTCACGGTAATTTCTTTTGCAGCCTGCGCATTGTCATAGACAGCCGTAATGGTTGCTTGCCCAGGCTTAAGGGGGTAAAGTTTGTTATTGTCGATTTTGATGATACTCTCATCGGAGGAATGCAGTATTACTCGGTCCGAAGGTACTTCCGCCATAATTCCATCCGAGAAATAGACGCTGCTCGTCACGCTGGTCGCGCCGCTCAATGCCTCCAGCGTGCCGGGTACCGTGAAATCGAGCTGGTCTGCTGTGAGCCGGGTCACCTTCAAATTGTCGAAGGACACCTCGCTCTGATCCCCCTGGAAGCCGATCATTCCATTTTCCGAAAGCTCATCAACAGTTAGATTTTTTTCTCCGTATAATGTAAAGTTCGTGTCATCCTTGGCTTTCAAGTACATCTTAACGTTACGGTCAAAAACTCTGACTTTCATTGTGTAATCCGTATTCGCCAGCAACGGAGATCCTGTTGCACTTATGGGCGTGGGATATAACCAATTACCGTCGGTGTTTTTATAAGCCGTTTCAATCGTACCATTTTGTTTAATCGTCATTTGCGAGTAAGGCGGCTTTCCATCTGACGACGCCCGGAACATAATGGAGGCTCCACTTCCCGAGTTTAAGAAGCTGTCGAACCGTACATCAGCTTCAATGACATAGTTGTCCCACTGCATCGGCGTCAGAATCCGGCTCTGTTTGCCGTAGGAATTTCCTTCGAACGTCATTCTCCCATCGCCATAAGTACTCTGCACAACAGTAAAAGGGGGGCTTCCCACGTTGACATCGGATATCCAATTAGGAGGTAAATCTCCTGTCTCGTAACTGTCAAAATTCTCCTCAAAGAATATCGAATTCGTACTACTTGACTCCTCTCCGTGAGCTTTAGAAACCAAGGCGCTTGGCTGAAAGAGCCCACTGAACAAACAGGTTATCGTTATAATACTTATAAGCTTTGCAGACATTTTTTTCATATTGGTCTCCATTCCTTTCACGGATTATCTTTGAAAAGTAAAAATTTTTACGACTGCTGCCGAACCCTCCTTCCCGCTACCTCTTGCAATCAACACAAAAAAACCACTAATTCATCAAACGGAAAATACACGCCTTATGGGCGTACATTTCATTTGCTGAATAGGGTTTTCTCCTGGGCTCATACCCTTGATTTTTCAGTTATCCATCGCAATTCCTACTTTAACAAGCTTTTGTTTTCGGAATGTCAGATCATACAAAAAAAATGTAAATATGCAGACTATCGCAGCAATACAGATTGAATTCCATCACTTCGTTTCATGAGAACATGAAGACATCCTAGATGAGGAAGCTGTTTTCATGTCCCCGAAAGAACAACTTCAGCAACAGTGGGCAACTCGTATCGCAGATGTGTACCACGAAGTAACATATGAGGAAATAATATCCATTATAACTGTTCTTTTTTTCATCAGTAACATCCCCTTCTTATTCCTTTTCAGCGCATCAAAAAAACCTTTATGCCATTCCAAACAAACGCGGATTCCCGCTGCAGGAACATACATAAAGGGTTTTCTCTAGGTCTCTACCCTTTGCTATACATTACATGTGCCTTTGAGGTTTTTACTTAATGCCGGCATGCATAAAGCTATCAACAAACTGCTTCTGAAATAAAAAGAATGCGATTAGGAGCGGAGCCATGACCAGTATAGTGGCAGCTGTTACGTCCCCCCACTGGGCTCCCGTCTCAAACGATTGTGCGAATATCGCGATCCCGACCGTAAGCGGGCGATTATTGACGGAATCCGTCACAATTAGCGGCCACATGAAATTGCTCCACTGCGCGCTGATCGATGTAAGTGCAAAAGCAACATACGTCGGACGTGCAGACGGCAGATATACATGCCACAGCGTCTGCCACCATCTGCAACCGTCTACTTTGGACGCTTCATCAAGCTCGTAAGGGATCTGTTTGAACGTCTGCCGCAGCAGAAACACGCCAAAGGACGATGCCCAGAACGGCAGCATAACCGCCAGCTTCGTATCAATTAAATTCAGCTCTTTCATGATCGTGTAGTTCGGAAAGATCAGAATGTCCGGAGGAATCATAATCTGTACCAGAAACAATAGGAACACCAGTGTCGATCCGATAAACCGAAGCCTTGCAAAAGCATAGGCAGCAAGCGTTACGCTCAGCAGCTGTACAGCCAATATGCCTGCAACAATAAATAGGGTGTTCCAATAATAAGTTGGAAATGGGATGGTGTTCCAAGCATGTACATAATTCGCAACGGTAGGATTGCCTACAGCAAATGGATTCGTTCGAGTCAGCATCTCATCCGATGGCGTTATGGAAGTGACAGCCGCCCATACGAGCGGAATAATGAAAACCAAGGCAAGCAGGATAACAGCAATCCGGTTAATGAAGAAATACATGGCGCGTCCCTCCTCTAATAATGAATCCGCTTGTCAAGAAAAGTATAATAGATTGTGGAAATGACTAGCAGAATGACAAGCAGAATCACGGTTAATACGGACGCTTTGCCCATATCCCAGAAGCTGAACGCCGTCTCATACAGATGATACAGCAGAAGATTGCTTGCGTTGTCCGGGCCGCCTTTGGTCATAATGTACAGATGGTCAACAACCTTGAAGCTATTGGTTGTAGCGATGACTAGCACGAACAACGTAGTTGGCATGACTAGCGGAAACGTCAAGGTTCTAAACTTGCGGAATGGACTCGCCCCGTCAAGCTCTGCCGCTTCGTATACCTCGCGCGGGAGTGCCTGCAGTCCGGCAAGATAGAAGATCATGAAGTAACCGGCTTCCTTCCAGATCAGCATAATCATCATCGAGACGAGTGCCCAGGAAGGATCGCCCAGCCAGTTCGGCCCATCAATGCCGAATAAGCCAAGAAACTTATCGAGCAATCCGTAATCCGGCGTGTAGATAAATAGCCATATATTCGCGATGGCGATCATTGGAATCAAGGTCGGATAGAAGAAAGCTGCCCGGAGCAAACGGGTCCCCCGCAGCTTATTGTTGACCCAGATCGCCATATAGAGTGCCAATATCGTGCTGACCGGGACGGTGACAACGGCCAACAGCAGATTGTTTCGAAGCACCTTCAAGAATACCTCGTCCTTAAGCACTTGCCCGTACAATTCCAAGCCAACGAAATGCTTGACCGACATCGTTGTCTCATGCATGCTCCAAATCAGCGCCTTGCCGATCGGATAGAACGTAAAGACGGCCAAAACAATTAGCGATGGAAGCAGCAGGGCATATGCCAAAATTGAGTCCTTCCATAACCGCGCTCCAAATAGTTGCCTTACCCCATTAATCACCGTTTATCCCTCTTTCTTTAGTTGCGGTATTTCTTCAGAATAGCATCCGCCTGCTCCTGCGATTTCGCAAGTGCTTCCTCAGGCGTCATATTGCCAAGCAGCGCCGCTTGAATATTGTCGTTAAACAGCTTTGTGATTTGTCCGTTCTGATAAGTGGACAGCTCGCTATCCGCGTATTTCATCTGATCGCGCGCTACTGCTGCCTGCGGGAACTCCGCTACGTATTGCTTCAGCAGGTTAGTCTCATAAGCGGCTTTCGTTGTCCCTACATAACCGGTATCGATCGACCATTGTGCAACGCGCTCCGGCTCAGTCAGGAAAGATATAAACTTGTAGGCGGCTGCTTTATTTTCCTCGGAAATGTCTTTGAAGACATACAGATTTCCTCCGCCTGTAGGCGAGCCATAGCTTTTGTTAGCAGGCAGGAATGCCACGCCAAAGTCAAATTGCGCATCGGTTTTTACTTTCGTCAGGTTGCCAGTTGTGTGAAACATCATCGCTGTTTTACCGCTAATGAAATCGGACGGAACCGTCGCCCATTCCAATACGCCCTCCGGCATAACTTTATCTTTGCGGCCAAGATCGGTGTAGAACTGAAGCGCTTCGTTCACTTCCGGTTTGTTGAAGTACACTTCCTTGCCGTCTTTGGAGACGATATTCGCACCCGTCTGCAGCGACAGCGCCTGCAGCATCCAGTATTGATAGCCGGTGCTCGGAATCTCGATGCCCCATTGCGTAACATTACCCGCTCCGTCCTTCTTGGTCAGCTGGCTAGCGAAGCTGCGCAGCTCATCCCAGTTCGCCGGTGCCTTCTCCGGATCAAGCCCTGCTTTCTTGAACATATCCTTGTTGTAATACAACGCAATCGTGCTGCGCTGGAACGGTACGCTCCACACTTGATCGCCGGATTTCGTATTACCCATGAACGCTTCGTAGAAACCGTCGAAATAATCCTTCGAGAATTGCGGGGTAAGCTCTTCGATCGCATTCATTTCAAGCAGGCTGTACAGCTCTGTAGAGAGCAGCACCGCCAAATCCGGCGAGTTGCCTCCTTGAGCCGCCGTTACAGCTTTCGTCATCGTATCCTGATAGCTACCAGCATAAATCGGATTGACTGTAATGTTCGGGTTCTCTGCATGGAAGTCGCTGACCAGCTTATCAATTAAGCTCGTAATTGGTCCGCCAACCGCTACCGGAAAGTAAAAATCCAGCACTACAGACTTTGTATCCGTTGAAGGCTGCGACTCGCTGCCGCTTGATCCCGCATTGCTCCCGCAGGCTGTAATAATTAACAGTAATGCCGTCATGATCATCAATCCTAGTTTTCTCATGTTACATGCGCCTCCCATAATTTGACCCATTTATTAGATTCCTTCATCTGGAAGATGAAGGGTGATGCCCGCATACTTCTTAAACAGCATCCAACAGCGCTGCCACGGATGGCCACACATAGTTCGGCTTAATACCGGTTCTGGCAACCGATTCCTCCGAATCGACTCCCGACAAAACAAATGCCGTGTGCATCCCACTGCTTTTCCCAAGAAGAATATCCGTCTCCAGCCTGTCGCCGATCATGAGACATTGCTGCGGAGTACAGCAGTTCAGTTGTTGCATAACATACTCCGCGTAATAAGATGAAGGCTTGCCGATCGTTGCAAACGTATCAAGCATGCTGGCCGTCTCAATTGCCTTAACAAGCGACCAAGTATCTGGAATGACTCCATCTTCAGTCGGGCAATAAGGATCCGGGTTCGCCGCAATCAGCTTTGCGCCGCTACATACAGCCATCATCCCCTGAGTCAGCTTCTCAAAATTGAATTGATGGTCGAGTCCTACTAAGACATGCGAAGCTTCAGCGGCATCTCCAACTGTTCGGATTCCGAAGCTTGCAAGGTCTTTAAGCATTGCTTCTCCGCCAATTGGGTATATTCTTGCATCTGGCGCGTAGGATTGAAAGTACTTGCCTGCTACCGTCAGCGCGGTAACAATCTCATTAATGCCGCAAGCAATGCCCATTTTCCTAAGCTTGTCCCGGACCTGCTCTCGTGTGTAGACGGTTGTGTTTGTGGCAAACAGAATCTTTTTTGAACGCGCCCGGAGAAGCTGAATAACTTCTGCCGCTCCATCGAGCCCTTTGCTGCCGACGTAAATCGTTCCATCTAGGTCAAACAAATAATTATCGTAATTCATAAGCTCAACCTTACTGTTGCTCCGTGACGTCATTTGCTTCTGTCCGTTTGGAAAAAATTCTCCCAAGCTTTCTCGTAAGTCCACTAGCTATCCCCTTTCCAACCAAAATAGCCCTTGTCCGAGGAGTCGGATGGTGAATAAGACCATTTTGTTGGTCCTAGTCACATCCAGCATTCCTGAACAAGGGTTTTCTCATCGTCTCAACCCAAAATCAATTGCTTGGTATGAGCCTATTATAGAGTTAAATTGTTTGCGCAGTGTTATTGAATGTTTATGTTTTTGTAATAGACTTAAGCTTGTGGCCGTCGTCGATGCATATACCCCACATATGATGGTCTCCGCTTGAAATGTAATCAGCGCCGCTTGCCAGTGCGTCAACAATCTCTTGGTTATGTCTGATGAGCCCTCCTACAATTAGAGGTTGATTAATTTTCTCCTTAAGCTCTCGGATAACCCTCGGCATCAGCCCTGGCATCAGCTCCACTTCATCGGGACGAGTAGAATTGATCATTCGAATTGCAGTATTAATTGCCGCAGTGTCAATTGCGAATATTCGTTGAATGCTCCGAAGCCCTGATTGCCTTGCGGCCGCTACCATATTGGACTTGGTCGTCACTATGCCGTCAGGCTTGAAAGCATTAGCCAAGTAGCTGATGGCAGTAGCATCTCTTCCTAATCCTGCAATCATTTCCACATGTACATAGACCATTTTTCCTCTGTCATGCAACTGATCAATAAGGTTTTTGAGACTGCCGATGTTACCTGCCATAAGATTCACTCGTTGCACATCACTGTTCAAGGCAAATTCCAACTGCTCCACGTGGGTCAGAGAAGCAATTAAAGGATAATTGTTCACGATTCAATTCCCCTCTCCAATTTTCTCTACAATAACAAAAAACTGTTCGCTAAGTGTTAACGACACTGGGACTGCCCCCATAACATGAGACAAATTAAAACACCTACAAGAGAATGCGACCATGTCGTAAGATATGGAGACAACCTTGGAGGTGTTTTTGCGTTGGCAACGAGTGTAAGCTACCCTGTAGAAATTAAGATGAAAGCCCCTACCCTTTTGGTGATGGCTTATGCTGTGCACGCAAGCAAGTTCAGCGGGACCGTCTCCAATTTGTCTATGAATGCGCCCAGGAGGGCATTTTTCCACTTAGGCCGCTTGGATCAGGGGTTTCGAGCAGATTAGTGATACTCACAATTCCTATATAGCGAAATGAAACAGCCGCTCTACAGGATTGCTCCGTTGAGGCGACTGTTTCATTTCGATAGTCTTTATTCCGTCTCCGCAGTAGCTTAGAAGCGGATGTGAGCATCAGCTTCATTCGCTTGACTCCTACTGCACAGCGCCAGCCGTGCGGGCCGGGAGCCGCACTCGGCACAAAGCGTTTATCTGCCGTCCAGCAGATTGCCCAGACCGCCAAGGATGCTGCCTTCTTCCTTGCGTCCGGAATTACCCGCAGCCGACAGAATGCTGTCTGCCATCCGGCTGAACGGCAGCGACTGCACCCATACCTTGACCGGCCCGCGCAACTAGACAGCCGGTATTGAGCTTAATCGTCTCGCCAAGCTGCAGTGTACACTCCATGACAAGCCGCCAGAGTGGACGAAGGAAAGTCCATCTCCTTCAAACTTTTGTATAATGAAGCCTTCACCGCAGAAGAAGCCCGCGCCCAGCTTGCGCTGGAATTCAATCCCGATCGAATCTCCTCTGGCTGCGCAGAGAAAGGAATCCTTCTGGCAGATGATTTTCCCGCCGTGCTGCTGAAGATCTAAGGGAATGATTTTGCCCGGATACGAAGCGGCAAAGGTTACGCTTTTGCGGCCGTAGGCTCCGCTGTGCGTGAAGATTGTATTGGAGAGGAAAAACAGGCTGCCGCCATCGTATCCGAGATGAAAGACCGACAGGACAAAGTCGTATCCGCCATTGCCAACAAAGAGAAACCCTCCGTGCTGGTTGTCTCGCCGCTTGGACCAAGCACCTGCCCTTATTTGCTCGGCTCCTCCAATATGTCATATGACCAGGTGCGTCATACCGGAGCCGAACACGCCGCAGACGGCCTTGGATTAACTCGTACGACCAAAGCGACCATTGAACAAGTGATCAAGGCCGATCCCGATTATATTCTGCTTGTCGTAGATGTTTTTCTTTCAAAACCAACATACGCAAATAGGATGCCCAGTGCAATTACTGACGCAAAATAATAAGCAAAACTGTAGTCAGTTATATTTACGAGAAGGCCGGAAAGAAAAGGCATCAAACCGCCCCCAAGACAACCCATGGCCATTATGATTGTCATTACTGTCTCTTTCGAATCTGAATATTTCTTTGCTGCTGAATCAATAATCATAGGCCAGATTGGTCCGGATGCGAATCCGGCTAAAGCAAAAAGCGTAATTTTCCAAAAAGGACTCGTTATAACCATCGCACCGGCAAGAGATAATCCCAAAAGAATCGAACTTGACGTAAGGATCGTTTTGGTGTTCAGTTTTATAATGCCGCTAAGGAAACGTGATGGTACCATTGCTCCCCAGTAAAGCGACAGCGCGAGAGCACTGCTATTTGAAGCATGTGCTACAAGTTTGAAATAACTATCGGCATAGAATCCCGCGATCCCTTCAATTCCTCCATATAGGAACAACGAAAGCCCCAAAAGAATGATAGGAAGCGTTTTAAAATAGTGAAAAGAAGTATGATGCGGTTGGTTATGCAAACCTTCCTTCCAGGTTTTAACATGCTCAGTGAAAATTCCGACGATTCCTCCCATCCCAAAAAGCATGCTTACTAATAGGAATAGAGCCGTATATGTAAATCCGGTTTTAAACATTGCTTCCGATAGAAAAGGCCCAATTAATGCGCCAATACCCGCGATTGCCTGTGACATACATATATGATATCTCGAATTTAAAGGGAATTCATCTGATAGAATAGCCGAGGTAGTGGTCTCCAGCATGGTAAACCCCATGCCTGTGATTATTAAAGCAATACTAAACAAGATGAAACTGGAGGTTGAAGACATCAAAATAGTTCCACAAGTAAGAAAAGCATATGCCATATAAAGTAGTTTCTTTTTCCCCATTCTTCCGGATAATGTCCCAATAAAAAGAGAGGGGATACACATTCCAAGATATTGTATGGCCACAATCAAACCGGCAATAACGATACTGAGAGAAAAGTACTCCTTTATCTGCAGAAGAGAAATCTGAATTGTCGAAAGATAGATGCCTAACGTAAAGGTATTATAGTAGCATAAAAAAATCAAAAGCCGCTTAGAATGTTTCATTTAGGGTCTCCTTTTACATCTTCTGTGACTATTAACCAGAATTCAGTTTTGAATATTCGATAAAAATAATAAACGGCACCCGTATAAACGGATGCCGCTTATCGTATTCATGAAAGGGAATAGAAAATCTGGTTATTATTTACGCATAATCATTAAGACGTATTATTTGGCTCCAACACTTCTTGCCATTCTCATCAATACCTTCTATACGTACATAGAGATCTGTCGGCTTTATAACATACTCACAGCAAGTTATAGCCTCAAGGTTTGCCTTTTGCACTCTATCTTCGCTAAACAGGGTATTACTCATAAATGAAACCTGTTTTACTGGAGAAGTTTCCACAATAATTCTTCCATTATTTATTGTAATTTGTTTTATTTGAGGCCCCTGTGAACAATAAAAGTTCCCACTTCTAATGTTTTTTAATATTTGCTCTTTATTCAGGCATTCAGAATTCACCATAATGTAACCGCAGGATACTTCATCATCATAATAATGAGTATCATCAACGGCAAAAATCATGGGAGTCAATCCACTAATCGCAACCATATCTATATAATAATCTGCAACGCCTCTTGCATTTCTTATTTCACACTCTGAATTCCAAATTTCTATACCTGTATAACCTTCTAATTCAACAGAATCCTGGTATTGCATTAATGACGTAACGGGATGCGCAATTATAGCAAGACCCTGTTGATTGATAATTTGATTTATGGCATTTTGTGGAGTGTCGCAATCTTTTAAGTCGATATTATTGTCCATGCCTACGCCAAGTATATGATATGTTTTATTGGGATACTTCTCATCAAAATCAATTTCGATACCGCTCAGTATCAGAAAATCTTTTTCATCATGGTCAGGATTATAAATATTGTGATCTGTTACTGAAATGAAATCATAACCTAATTCTTTATAGACATGAATACTTTCGTCGTAGCCCAATAACCCATCGGAAATGGTGGTATGCATATGAATGTTGCCTTTATACCATTGATTGCTTTCGTTAAATAATTTCATAAATTTCACCTCATTAGTTTTTTACTAGACTTTATTGCTCAACTCAATAGAACATTTTAACGTAATGTTTGACGGTATCTTCCAAAGACTTACCCTCTCTTTTTGCAATTTTGGCTATTACAACCGAGCATAATAAGTCCAACACATGTGCTTGTGCAATTTTTGTAATAAAAGTTCCGCCTATCATGGGTGTCTCTCTTATTCCCGTACATAAAACCATATCGCAGTACTCAGCCATTGGTGAATTCTTTCTACCAATTAAACCAATTGTTGTGGCCCCTTGCTCTTTAGCAATTTTAATAGCATCAATAGACATTTTTTTACTTCCAGAGTAAGAGACTCCAATTGCAACATCATTGGGATCTAGATGCTTGGCATCTAACATTTGAAAAAAAGGATCGCTTTGACTATAGCAAGTTAATCCCATCATACTGAAACGTTCATAGGCATCCATTGCAGATAATCCAGATCCTCCAATGCCAAAAAAAGCTATTTTTTTGGCATTTATAATGCTTTCTGCCGCATGATCAATTTGATCTATATCTATGGCTGCTGTTGCATCTTCAATACCTCTTTTATTTATAGTCATCACTGAATGCATTATTTCTTCTATTTCTCCCTGTTTTTTATCAACTTGATTATTATCAACATTTGGTAGATTCTGTGCTATTGAAAGTTTTAAATCTTGATACCCTTTTGTCTTTAGCTTTCGGCAAAATCGAATGATCGTTGCATCTCCAACGTTTGCTTTCTTGCCTAATTCAGTTAATGACAAGTGTAGTATATTAGCAGGCTCATCAAGAATAACTTTCGCAATCCGTTTTTCAGCATGCGTTAAATCTGGAATCAATTTTTGAATATTAGTAAATATTTCACCTGACAATTAAATCCCTCCATAAAGCTTAATTAAGAAAACAAATACTATTTTTTGGAATAAACATTTTTACTTCTTCTGCCTCATTGTATTGAGAGAAAAATGGTGCATTAATTGTGTCAACATACAACATATACCTATCTGTGCTTACCTTATAACGCAAAACATTTCCAAGTAATGTTTTATCCGAAATGCTGCCTTCTAACCATATACCTTCCTCTTCTGAATGACTCGTTGTAGAAGCTTTTGGGTATAAGCATATTGCTTCTGGTCTGATCGCTATTTTTTTATATTTGTTAACATTTAGACCCAAGTTTTTTACTTTTTCAGTAGGCAAAATATTAAAATTACCAATAAAGCCAGCAACAAATTCCGTTTTCGGTCGTTCATATATTTCTTGCGGTGTTCCAATTTGTACGATTTCTCCTTCTTGCATAACAAATACTCTATCAGATATTGTTAATGCTTCTTCTTGATCGTGTGTCACAAAAATAGTAGTCATTCCCACATCTTTTTGTATTTTACGTAATTCAGATCTTAGATTTTTTCGAATTTTTGCGTCTAGTGCGCTGAACGGTTCATCCATTAACATTAGCTTAGGTTGTATAACAAGAGACCTTGCCAACGCCACTCTTTGCTGTTGCCCGCCTGAAAGTTCATTTGGATAAGCTTCACTTCGATCTTTTAACTCAACGAGTTCCAGAACTTCATTCACCTTTGTATTAATCGTCTTTTTGTCCAATTTTCTCATTATCAGGCCAAAAGCAATATTATTGAATACATTCATATTGGGAAAAAGGGCATATGATTGAAACATAAAGCCTACTTCTCGATTTTTGGGTATTACGTTTGTAATCTCCTTTTTGTCCAATACAATTTTTCCTTCTTGATGATCAGTTAGTCCGGCAATACATTGCAGCAGTGTACTTTTTCCGCAACCACTGGGTCCAAGCAGGGTAACTAATTCTCCTTTATTAATCGATAATGATAGATTTTTTAAAACCTCAGCTTGGTTATATTTTTTTGTTAAATTATCAACAACTACATAGCTCATATTTTTTTTCTCCCGTATAAATGATTACTAATAAATAGTATCAATCCTAGCAATATCATCTCCGCAAAAAAATACGTAATGGTTACAGCACTGGCAATATGTCCGCTTTCTTTTAATCGGTTATATAGATATACTTGAATTGTTTCAAATTGAGTTCCAAGTGAAAAATTCACTATAACAAATTCCCCTAATAATACTGAAAGAGACAGCAATATTGATGAAACAACACCGGGTAATATATTGGGAAATACGACCTTCAAAAACGCTCTTATTTTTGATGCTCCAAGCATTTCAGCTGCGGATGTCAATTGCTTTACATTTAGAATTTGCATACTATTATCAATGCTTTGATACATAAATGGTAATATAAGGATACAATAAGCGCCGATTAATATCCCTATCTTTCCAGTAACGGACGGAGCTATGCTCGCATAAGCACGTATTAATCCTGCTACAAGAATTACACCCGGAACAGCAAAGGGAATGATGGATATAAATCGCATAATTTTTCTAGCATTAGGGAAATAATACAATATTGTGAAAATAGTTGTTAATACAACAATCAAGCTCATTAAAACACTTACTGTACAAACAAATGCAGACCTTCCAAGTGCAGCTGAAAAACGAGGGTCCTGAAACAACTCACTAAACCAGTTAAATGTTAGATTTTGCGGCAGTATTGAACTTTCCCATTTTGTTGCAAATGAATAAATAAATGTAACTAGTAAAGGAGCTAGAAGATATATCATCGTTATGATTATGATTAGTTTAGGTAGTTTTAAACTTTTGTTCATCATATATCCCTCCTAACTCTTTTCAGTAAAAGCTGGTTAAGCCATACTGTAATAATCATTAACAATGATAAAACAATAGACAAAGTGCTTCCCATTTCGGGTTGTAGTGTAATATCTCCAGATATTAAGGAAGAAATCCTGATAGTCAAAAGATTGTAATTGCCGCCAACAAGAGCATAAGCAGTCGCCTGCGACCCCATTGCATTCGCAAAAAGAATACTAAAGGTTCCAATTATACCCGGAAGAATTACCGGTAAACCAATATATCTCCAGAAAGAAAAGCTACTTGCTCCTAAAATAGATGATGCCTTAACCCAATCTTCTCTAATTCCATTAAATAGTGGAAATAGAAATAACACACCTATTGGTATTTGGAAAAATACATAAAGCAAAACTATACCTGACCATGAATACAAATCAAAATTATTAAAACCTACTTGGTTAAGCATTGTAGTTATGACACCACTATATCCAAACATAACAATATATGAGAAGGCCAATGGAACACCGGAAAAATTTGCTGTCATATTGGTTATAATTATTAATACATTCCTAGTTTTATCAGCAAACCGTGTGATCCCATATGATATAAACAAAGCGGCAATGATTCCTATAACACTTGAAAGTAATGAAATTAATAAGCTGTTTTTCATTGCTACCAAATAAAATGAATTTGTAAAAACATAGTTCTCAAAAGTTAACCTTCCAGTACCTCCAGCATGAAAGCTATCAATAAACATATAGCTAAAAGGTATTAAAAGAAAACCTATGATTATAAACATTATTGGCACTAATCCTATTATCGTATATAACAAATGAAGATTTCTTTTCATTCTTTATCCTCCATTTGAGCTTGGCTTGTGCATTCACACGCGCCGCAGGAATTGCTCAAGTCCAATTCGTCTTCATTGCTGGATAATCATCCAAACAATTGATTATCCAGCGTCTAATACTATTCCAATTAATCTGTTAATTTAAATGTAAAAGTACTCTTTCTTGCCAAACTAAAGGTAGCGTTCCTGCTATTTTTTGCAATATATCAGGGTCTTTAACCTGCAATAACTTTTGATCAGCATCTACCTGGAGCATTTTATTTGATATATTTTTAGGCATTTCAACTGACCTGATTGGTCTGACATAACCATTTGCGAATGCAGTTTGTCCTTCATCACTTAAAATATATTCTACTGCCAGTTTAGCGGCGTAAGGATGTTTTGCGTATTTGTTAATTGTCAGAAGATCGCCAGAAATAACACTGCCATCACTTGGTATGCTAACATCAAATTGATCATGGTTTATTTTTTCACGATAGGACATCGAATTATAATCCCATAATAAAGCAACTTCTGTTTCCCCTTTTTCTATATTCTGATAGTTTAAATCTACTTTAGATAACCTTCCTTGTTTGGCTAATGTTTCAAAAAACTTAATTCCTGGTTCCAAATTATTTTCATCTCCTCCAAATGCATACGCAGCAGCCAAAACTGCCATCTGTGCCTGAGCACCTTTTGTAACATCGCCTATGGATACTTTATAATCTCCATTCAATAATTCTGCCCAACTCTTTGGAGGATTTTTAACTTTATTTTTATTAGTCAAAAATGACATTACTCCTGAGTTAAAAACTATCCTATAACCATCATCATCTTTGGCCCAATCAGGAATCTCATTCCAATAGCTTGATTTATACGGCTGCATAATACCTTTTTCATGGGCAATTGAACCAAATCCAAATCCAATTGCACCCATATCAGCAGATGCATTTTCACCTTCAGCTGCCATTTTCCCTACTGTTGATGCACTATCCATGTCTGTATCATACTGTTTGATGCCATATTTCGCTTCAAATCCGGCCCAAACCTCTCCCCAATTTGCATAATTATCAGGCATTCCTAATGTTACTAATGTTCCTTCCGCTTTTGCTTTTGAAATAAGCTCATCCATTGTAAGCGTCTCTGTAGTTGATGTACCAGGCGAGTTTCCAGGACTTTCCGTCGTTGAAGATGTATCACTTGTTTTTGTCTGGCTCACATTACAGCCGGTTAATGAAGCAATTATCATACATAATGTAAGCACTAATACAAATTTGTTTCGCACAAGTTAAACCTCCCATTTTTTTATTCTCTTCAGGCATTACTGTTGTCCAATAAAACCTAGATTAGACTGTTTAATAATTTGTAATTTATAGAAGTGATACTTTCTACTATGACACTGGTGTTACTTAAATCCTGCTTATAAGATGATGTAATGTTATTGAAGCCGATGCATTTCATTCCTGCAGCCCCTGCCGCATTTGCACCGTGTGTAGAATCTTCTATAACTACACAATTTTTAACATTAACATTTAATATGTCTGCTGTTTTAATAAAGATATCTGGTTCTGGCTTTCCTTTAGTAACATCTTCGCCGCTAACATAAACATCAAAATAATTGTCCAATTCTAAACGATGAACTATATAATTTATAAAACTGCGCGGAGATGACGATGCAATAGCTGCTTTAATATTATTGTTTTTTATTTCCATTAATAAATCTAAAATCCCAGGAATAGCTTGCAAATTGCTGTTACAAAAAATCTCATTTCTAATTTCACCATGAATTTCTACTATTTTTTTTAATTCATCTTTGATATTAAAATCCTTAACAATACTCTTAAAAAAATCAGAACTTTTCACACCGATAAATCCAAGTAAAAATTCATCTGAAACATTTATTTCATAATGATTTAATAGTAATTTATCTGCTTTCATGTGTATTGGTTCACTATCTACGATTACTCCATCCATATCAAAAATTACAGCTTCTAACAAAATTTTTCCTCCTAATCAAAATTACATAATATGAAACATTACAAAAGGTTAATAGGTATGAACAATTTTAAAACCCTTAAAAGAATTTTTTGTCCCCCCCCACACAATAAATTTTGGAGTTAATCTCCATTTTTTTTTTATTACGAAGTATTTATCCAAATCTTCAGTTCGTATTGTAACTTAATAAGTTGCTGATTGTTGTCAAGTCTTTGTAAAAGTTATGTTAAATTTATTATTAAACAGATGCTTATTTTATAGCTGCAATTAGATTATTCTATCAGCGGCCTGATAGTTCAGCAAAAGTCAAAGTTATATCCATTTTTATTAATTTTAGGTAGATATTATTTATATCTTCGGTTATGATATTTCTTGTTAATCACCAGTCTCAAAATACAATAATTTTCGTTTGCAATTGAAGGTAGATCGTAGCCCCTCTAAAGTTCAGAAGATCAAAAACACACCTTTGGCTCAGAAACCTTGGGATGGGTTTTTACTTTCTCTTGTAGTTATTCCCGATGTCTCGCAAGCTTGAAAACCAACAAACTAAAATTTGAACAAATGTTATTTAAGTATGTGGAACATAATGTTAACATTGGAGAGTATAATCAAATCTTGGGTGGGCAAGGTATCCCTTCGAGACGGTTTGGATTTGAGATTGAAGCGCTTCATACCTGTTGAGCAATCGTCCGATGAGCCGTTTGATTTCCGGGCCGATGTCCGTCAGACCTACGGAACGATCAGCGGTGGCTAAGAGCAGCGCCGCTCGCTCACAGCTTGGGATCCACCGACGTGCTTCATGCCCGCTTTTCGCCAGCCGTCCATGAGCTCGATGGTCAAGCCTTTCAAGTCCTCAGGCAGCGGGAATTGCTTTAACGTCGCCAGAGCTCGCGTGCCGTTCCACCCCTTAAATACGACCCTGGTTGAAACATAAAATGATCTATTGAGCAAAAAAGCTTTCCATAGCCGCCCGTTGGGGTGATTATAGAAAGCTTTTTTTGCTTTGCAGTGTTTAAAGCGCTCGCTTAAAATTATCCAGGAAACTGTGTTTGATAATGCCATCTGTCAGGATTGTGTTCAAATTATCCATGATGAGTCGAATGCGCCTCGCCTTTGGGTAAAGCACCTCAAGAAGCTCACGAGCTTGCCCAGCCCAATCGGATTTGGTCCGTCTCCAAGCCTGCAACTCTCCCCCTCCAGCCGAACTCAAACAAACCGGAAGCTAATTTAGGTTACTCTGCTCGGAGCAGCTAAATCATTGTTGGCCCGGTACAGTCCGGCTTGATCACTTGATGCTGGGATGACGAACAGGAGCTTCAATAGCATGTTTTATCTGCTGCCATTTGTCTTAATATCATCAGATACTAGCACTTCCATCATTTTTTTGAGATTCCTTGCTTTTAATCATGGATAAAGACACAACAAAAAGGGAAAATAATGCTAATACTCCACCAACTATCGGATTCATCTCGATACTAGCACGCTCGATAACAGCTCCGCCAATCATAGAACCCAATGCAATTCCAAAATGCGCGGCTGAGTTATTTATGCTCTGTTGAATATCAGAAGCCTCTGGTGCAGAGACGATTAGGTAGCTTTGTATAGCTGGTGAGATTGCCCAACTTAGCATACTCCACAGCATCATAACGATGATAAATACAGGGAAAAACGTTGTCGAAAATGGAATAGAAAAAATCGATATTGCAAAAACAATGATTACGCCGATTATTGTTTTTGGCGGGCCGAAGCGATCTGATAAGATTCCTCCAATGCCACCGCCGATAATGGCTGCTACTCCAAAAATCAATAAAATGATGCTAATCCAGTTTCCTTCTAATCCCAAAGTCGTTTCTAAGTACGGTGTGAGATAAGCATATAGCGTTAAATGTCCCGATAAGAATAAAAGGGATGTTAACTGTATCAATATAATTTTTCTGCTTTTCAAGGACCGTAACTGTTTTTTTAGTTGTTCTTTTAATGGAATACCTGCTTTAGGCTCAACTTTTCCCATGAAGAAATACATGCAAAATAAGGATATAGCTGTAAGGATTACTATCAGTAAGAATGGGGCACGCCAACCAAAGGCATTACCAAGCACTAATCCTAATGGAACACCAAGAACTAATGAGGCGGTTGTACCCATATAAACGACTGCTATTGCCCTAGCACGATATGCTTCCGATGTGATATTTGATGCAATGGTGACGCATAATGAAATGAGTAAAGATGCGCTCATCCCCGAAAACACTCGGGCAAGCATAAGCATCGTATAGCCTGTACTTAACGTAGCTAAAACATTCGCAAGAAGGAATACAATCAAAGTTATCAGTATGAGCTTTTTTCTTTCCATTTTAGCAGTTATTGATAAAAAAATAGGTCCAGAAACGGCATACACAAAGGAAAAAACTGAAATTAACAAGCCGACTTGTCCAAGTGAGACATTGAGATCATGGGCGACTAAGTGAAGAATGCCCCCTAAAATTAGTTCTACTAAACCAACGACAAAAGAAACGATCGTAAGTAAGTACACTTTCCTATTCATAAAGCACCTCGTTTTTTATAATATAGTTACCACTACAGTAGTAACTTTTTTATAAGGCTACCATTAAAAGTTTAGTAAAACAAGTGGAAATCACCCTATAGATTGGTTTAAGCTAGTTGAAGGAACTAAAACTATCTACAAAAGAGGAGATTCAATGCTTCAACAATTTGGTTTTACACAGTATGAAAGTCAAGTGTATACATCGCTTATTACCATTAACCAAGCTCTTGATGCAACAGCCATTGTAAAACGGTCTAACGTGCCGCGTTCAAAAGTCTATGAGGTTTTAAATAAGCTTGTAAAAAAAGGGATTGTGTTAGAGGCGACTGTTGAGAAGAAACGCCAGTACACTGCATTGCCAATGAAGGTGTTGATTGAGCAATTAAAAAAAGACTTTGAGTCAAATATAGAAGAACTAAAAAAAATAGAAGTAATGAAAATAGAAGTGGATGATCGAGTTTGGACATTAAAAGAGAATCAATCCATCATCTCTGTAATAAAGGAATTGTCAAAGGAAGCGAAAAAATCAATCTTCATTTCCGCATGGGCAGATGATTTACAAGATTATTTGCCTTTGCTTGAAAAAAAGTATCAGGCTGGTTTGGAAGTGGTTATTCACGTAATTGGAGAAATCAAGACTATTATTCCAATGGTTTATACAATGATGCCTAATCAAAACCACAATATGTTGGAACGAAGCAGAATATTCATCGTTGATGAGCGTGAACTGTTGTTTGCGGGAATGGAAGAAGGAAGCTGGCAAGCCATTCGGACACAATCGCCGCCACTTGTAAAGTTTTTTACGGATTTTTTCTATCATGATGTCGCTCTAACTAAAATCACGCAGCGCTATCATAACATTGTGATGGAAGATGAAGATATAAAAAACATGCTTCTGAAACTTCGTTATTAAACGTTTATCGGCGTTATTGTGATATTGAAGATTTTTTGAAGGCGGGTGCAATAGTCCCGCCACCACCGCCTCTAGCTACAAGGACTCTGTGAATGTTTCTGGTTTGTACTTCTGCTATTAGATCTGGCAATTGAATCTATCTTGCCCGTTAGAATTCCTGTAAAACGAATAATTTGCTCTTTGCATAAAAACGAGCGCGCCATGACCTCGTGCGCAAACCCCATCGTACGAGTTAAGTTGTACAAGCTGAACAAAATCATCGTCGGTATGGAACCAACCGGACTACTGGCTAAGCCTAGCTCGTTGGCTTTCAGCCAAAGGAATTGAGGCTGTTCTCGTAAATCCTCATCTTGTCAAAAAGAACAAGGAAAACCGAGATAATACCCCATCCAACTGCACTTGTCATCGCGGATATGGTCAAAAACGGATACTATTCCCCTGAACGCTTTATTGCGGAAGTCTACGAGGAACTTCGGATTCTCATGGCTAATCGCGACACGGTGGCCAAACGGCTTAACAGCGCCGTTAATCAAATTCACCGCTGGGAAGATATTGTGTTTCCAGAACTTCGTCATGTCTTTAAAATCCTTACCTGCACCAGTGCCATTGCCACGTTAAGTCTATTTTCTCTCCCGGAGGAAACGCCAGCAAACTGATCTATATTTCCAGTAGTCTCGGCAACGATTTGTTGCACATGGCACGGCCAAAGGCGCAATCAATTCGCTGGTACGTTATATCGCACAGGAAATTGGTCCTTATCGTATTATGGCAAACGTGCTGTCTCCAGGTATGGTTGCCACTGATGCTACCCTATATACACCAGCTTCGGAAAAAGAAAAATCAGCTCTGTCTACACCGCTTGGTCGTATTGCCGAACCTGAAGATATAGCTAAAGCAGTACTGCTGTATGCCAGTGAAGGCAGCGATTTTATTACAGGCGCATACGTGCCTGTATCCGGTGGTATGGAGATGAATTAATAACTGTCCTTTATTTTAGATGAGAGAAGTGAATACCTATTTTTATAGCAGTCGTTATTATTCAAGTCATGCTGGGTGCGTTTTTTTTGATGACTGGTTCCAAAATCATTACCGGTAAAATGGCTGCTGAATTTCAGCGGTTTGGATTCCCTGCTTTTTTCAATGTTCTTACAGGGGCGTTTGAAATCATAGGTGCACTTGGAATGCTGATCGGCATCTGGTTACCTCTTGTTGCCCTGTTGGCCGGTCTGCTACTTGGCGTAACGATGCTGGTTGCGGCGCTTACGCTGATTGCCATTGCCAAAGATCCGTTTGTAAAAGCCATTCCATCCCTCGTACTATTCGTACTCAGTATTGTTGTTTATTATCATTTCATATCTATGTAATTCGCTATGAGAAAATATAAAGCGGCGGGAAATCAATATGTCCCGGCGCTTTGGCTTTTAGACTTTCATCATAGCATTAATGTTTTTAGCACCCCAGGCCACGATGGACTCAATCAAGGGCACCAGTTCTTTTCCTGCATCAGTAAGCGAATATTCGACGCGTGGTGGTATTTCCATATATTGCTTGCGGTGAATAATACCATATTCTACAAGTTCTTTCAAACAATTCGTCAATGTTGCGGCTGTAATCCCTTTTAACAGGCGTTTCAGCTCATTATAGCGGATACACTCATGCTCTGCCAGAATAGGCAGATTCCATTTGCCACTAATCACATTAAAGGCGAATGTAGCGGGGCACATTTTTTTCATTTCCAACGAATAACTCATTTATATCCCTCCATTACTATCTTTTTTAATACTTAGTAAAAAAAATAATCGTACTTGTTATAAATAGTATACGTATTAAAATCATACTATAAGCAAATAAGTAATTCACTATATAAAAGAAAGAGTTTGGTTGACATGGTGAAAATCGGTATCATAACAGGTAGTACTCGTCCAGGCAGAGTCAGTTTGCAAGTTGCACAATGGATAGCATCTATTGCCCAGCAAAGAACAGATGCATCTTTTGAAGTTGTAGATATTTTGGATTATAACTTGCCGCTGTATAACGAGCCTGTACCTGCTGCTTTTTCTAATCAATATCAAACCCCAGAAGCGATTGCATAGTCAGAGAAAATCAACGAATTGGATGGATTTGTGTTCATTACTCCTGAATATAACTGCGGTGCTACTTCCGCTCAAAAAAATGCCATCGATTATCTGTACCAGGAATGGGTTAACAAAGCTGCAGGTATCGTTAGCTATGGTTCAACTTGCGGTACCGTGGCAGCTCAGCAGTTGCGGCTGATCCTCTCCGTACCGCAAGTTGCCGTTGTTAGTACACAGCCGACTTTCAACCTGTTTACTGACTTCCAGGAAATGAGTACATTCACACCGGAAGATCATCATGAAGCAACCATTCAAAATCTGCTGGATCAAGTGATTTCTTGGTCTACAGCTTTAAAACAACTTCGTTAATTCAAATATATTAATGGCATGCAAGTGAAACAGACTGCATAACAGATCATTCCGTTGATGCAGCCTGTACAACCATAGGAGCTGAAATCATGAGTGACAAAAATATGATGTGCGATCTGCAAACCGGTATCTGCGGCGAAGTGGAAGAAGATGATGTGCAACTGGTAGATTTTAATACACCAGCAAAAAAAATCACGTTGTATTACGCAACTGATCCGATCTGTTCCCACTGCTGGGCACTGGAGCCGATCCTGAATCGCTTTGTTCAGCAATACGGTCAGTATTTCAATATTCAGACGATTATGGGCGGGAAGTAGGCGAACATTCGAGGATGCCTATTGATGGATCAGTATGGACAACTAACCCGATTCAGTCCTCGTATCCCCCGTCCCGTGTATTCAAAGTCGTGCAGCGCAAACATCCGGACCATGCGGAACTGCTGCTTCGAAAATTGCGTGAAGCTGTGTTTGTGTTTAATCACAATATTGCGGAAGATCAGGTATTGAAGGATATTGTGAACCAGATCGGTTTGGATGGTGCCATCCTTGTGACTGAAGCAGGTGAAGACGCAGCACAGGGCTGGCTGGAAGAAGATTTTGCTCTTGCTGCCAGTTTGGGTGTACGCGGCTTCCCTACCATCATTATGGTCAATGAAGAAAAACAAGGCGTCAAAATCGTCGGAGCACGCTCATTGCAAACGTATATGGAAGCATTACAGAAAATTGTCGGTGAGCCACTGACAGCGGCGGAATTACCGGAATTGACCGAGCTTCATAACGGGAAGCAGCATCTGTTTGCCAGAGAAATTGAGGTGATGTACGATTTGGTCCCGCAGGACGTAGAAACATTTCTAGCGAATAACTTGCTCCAAGATACCTATGAAGTTAAACGCATTTTTAACGAATTGTATATTTAATCTTATCCAGGAAGGTGAACGTTATGAGTATTATTCTGCAGGTCGATTTTAAATTTGAAGGACCGTTCGGAAGTGCAATGGCTTCCAATTTTCAGGAACTGGCTGCAGGTATTAATCAGGAAGAAGGCCTAAAAATGAAAGTCTGGACCGAAAATGAGGCGAATGGTGAAGCCGGAGGCATTTATTTTTTTGAAGATGAACGCACTGCCCAGCAATACTGGGATATGCATTCCAAACGGCTGGCGAGCTTTGGCATACACCATGCGAATGCTAAAATATTTCATATAAATAAACAACTTTCCGAATTGAATCATTTTCCGGTCTAATGTTGTTTGTTTATGACCTGGGTAAGATCACAGATAATTATTTTAAAAAAACGTCTGGGATAGAAATAAAGTGTAATAAACTGAAAAAATGGATCTCGTGAATCCTACATCGACCTGGGAAGCATAGATCTATCAATCGTCGTCTTCTCTATACATAACACAATAAATAATGCGAAAAAATTACAATTTAAAACCGTTCCTAAAAGCATGCTTTTAGGAACGCCACATTTTATCAATAATTGAAACAAATTCAATCGGATAGGAGGCACTAGTGGATAGCCGACCTTCCACACCACCGTACATACCGTTCGGTATACGGCGGTTCAACCGTTTGAGCAATTGGCGAAGACGCTCGTACTGAGCAGGGTCATAATATCCTGCCTGTGCGAGCTTTTCGTTTGTAACAGAGCGTTGTAATACCGCGCTTCCGGCAATGCGCCAGTAACCCAGCCGGGTGTTTCCCCATGGATAGGCCTGCCATTCCGGCACGCCCAGCTTCCGCAGGTTCTGAACCTTTGTTCTCGGCCTCTTCCATTGCTTCCAGATGTACATGCGCACCCGTCTTCGCAGCCATTCATTTTCTCAAAGGGGATTTTGCCATCCATTCATTAAGCCAATAAGTAAACGGGCCAAGTATAAAGTTGTAGGGAGAATCCGAAATAGCTCCTTAGCGAAGTTCCATACCCCACGTCATATCGTTTTTCATCGACAGATTTGTAGGACGCAGATCCTTTGTAGGGAGTTCTGTTTTCAATAAACTCCCTCTTGTGTCATCGATATCAGCTATGACCACCGTGGCCTCGGCTTTAGTAAATTTGCGTACTGTCGCACCGCCAATGCCCATCGAGCCACCATTATGTGATCCGATCCTGTAATTTCACATTGTAATGGCGACTTTCGTTTCCGTCGATATTCATTTCGTTCCTTTTTGCAGACACGACCCACGAAGAACCGGGTTATAGGTGCGCTCATAATCCTTTTCTGCCACGCGCTAATCATCTTCTTACGTCACTCCGAACGAACTTGGTTTCCAGTTCGCCTATGCGAATCAACTAAAAAAACAGGTCAACTATGGTTGTAGCAGACCATAAGTTGACCTGTTTGAGGAGTACTGAACCAACTATCTTGATATTATCAAATAAGCTGAGGCTTTTTTACTTTTGGACCAACTTTCCCCCTTCAAGGAAAAGCACGCGATCGCAAAGCGGCAGCACTCGGTCATCATGTGTAACAATAACCGCGCTCTTTTGTTGAAGTTTTACTTGCTTTGCGATCATACTTACTATATCAAGCCCACGTGATGCATCTAAGCTTGCCGTTGGTTCATCCGCGAAAAGGACGGCGGGGTCATTCATTAAGGCTCTTGCAATAGCGACCCGCTGCCGCTCACCGCCTGAAAGTTTCTCAGGATATGCATTTAGTCGATGAGACAATCCTACTTTATCGAGCAACTCTTTGGCCCGCTCAGCCGCCCGTGCCTTCTTCATTCCGGATAGCTTGGCTACCAGCAACAACTGTTCTTCTACCTTCAAATAGGGAACCAAGTTGGCGCTCTGAAATATAAATCCTATTTTACGAAGCCGCAGTTCAGAAAGATCCTGCTTCGTTTTTCCAATAATGGACTCACCGTCAAGCAGAACATCCCCGCTCGTTGGTTCAAGCAGTGCGCCGGCTGTGGACAAAAATGTGCTTTTGCCTGATCCTGACGGGCCCATAACCGCGACAAGCTCGCTTTCAGCCACCTCAAGACTTAACTGATCCAGAATGATTCTTTCTGTGCCGCCATCTTCAAAAGTTCGTGTAATCTCCTGCAATTCAAGTCTGTTTCTCATGCTACCGTCCTCCCGATCGCATCCAAGGCATCGATTTTAGTGACTTTCCATACCGAAAATAGAGAACCGGCTAAAGTCATTGCTACAAAAATCAAACAAGTCAACAGCACTGTGGAATACTCTAATTGAAAAGGCATGGAGCTTGGCAAAATGGACTTGAAAAGCTGGATCAACACGACACTTATAAACAAACTGCCGACGGATAAAACAAGCACCTGCAATGCCACACTCCCGGCTAAATAAGCTGTACGTGTGCCAATAGCCTTCAATATCCCGAATTGACTGGTTTTCTGAATCGTGATGACATAAAAAAATACGGCCAATACAAAAGCAGAGATAACAAACAAGAACGAAATCATCATCATTAGCGAGCCCTGCTCTTCTTTGTACCCGGGGATTGCCGAAACTGCCTCGGATTTCGTAATGACTTCTGAATTAGGCAACGCGGACTGAAGATCCTTAACTTTTTCCGGCTCACCTTTGATTGCAATGGCATTGAATACTTTGCTGCTTGCCGGATCGGCTCCTTGGCGGGCCTGCGCCTGCGCCTGCAGATCACCCCAATCCTGCTTGTTTAAGAAAACAGCCGGCGTATGGCTGAAAGACTCATTTTTGACAAATCCGTTTACAATCCATTTCGTTCCCGAAGCTTGATCTTCAATGGTTGTCCCAATCTTCACACCATTGTCAGCCATGGTTTGATCAACGAGAACACGTCCTTTTGCCTCATCCGAAAGGGGTGATCCTTCGGTTACTTTTGGCGCTAACCAACCTCCCGGGTTAATGGCGAGCAAAGTAATGTCAATCTTTTGCGTGTCTCCCGCCGGAATGACTGTCGTCATTTTCACGCCGAGCGGCTCAGCATTCTCTGCGCCTACGATTAAACCGGCTTCTGCAAGCAGACTCTGATCAATTTGAGACCGGGTAAATCGGTGATCTGAATCCTGCTCCATGATAAAATGAGTTGCAGCCATATTCTTAACAGAAGCCGCGTTATCATACGCCAATCCCTGTGCCAGGCCGGTAACGAACAAAACAAGAAATGCTACAAGCACCATAATTGTAGCAATTAACAAATAGCGAGCCCTAGCAAATCTCATTTCACGAATAGCTAAAAACATTTCTGCTTCCCTCCTTTGTCTATGACCAAAGTATAGGAAGCGAAAATGAACAACAAATGAACGGCATGTTACAAATGAGGCAATGCCACAGTAAAAAGTGTTCCATCAGTCGAACTGACCACTTCTATGCGGCCTCCGTGGATTTGGACAATTTTTTTCACAATCGCCAGCCCAAGTCCTGATCGTCCGGAAGAAGGCTTTCGTGCAGCATCCACACGGTAGAACCGATCAAAAATAAATGGTAAATGTTCCGGGGGAATTCCGTTTCCTGTATCCCGAATATAAATCAAATATTCAGAGCCTGTTTGCTTTGCTCGTATATCAATAGTTCTTCCAGGGGGGATATGATTCACTGCGTTGCTAAGCAAGTTCATCCATATTTGCATCAGAAATACCTCGTCCCCGTAAATCTTAATTGAATCGGGCACGGACATTTTTAGCAACAGTTCCTTCTCGTCCAGTTGCCATTGCAGTATTTGGACCGCTTGGCGAATTTGACTCCGCAGCGAGAAAGCCGTTTTGGATAAAGTTACTTTTCCTTGTTCCAGGGATGAGAGCAATAGAAGCTGTTTGCTGAGCAAAGAGAGATGGCGGCTTTCTTCTTCGATAATGGATGAATAGTGTTCACGATCTTTTTGGGGCAAATCACGCTCAGCCAATACTTTTGCAAACCCTTGAATTGAAGTGAGCGGAGATTGAATTTCATGCGATACATTCGACACAAATTGTTGGCGTGACTGGTCGACTCGCTCCAATTCACGGCTCATGATCATGAAATGTCCGGCCAATTGCCCGATTTCATCTCGTCTTTTGGTCGGCAATGTAAGATTATAGTTGCCTTGGGCAATTTGTTTTGTTGCATCAGACAGACGTGTAAGCGGCTTAACCAAATATCTGGTACTGATTAAAAACAGTAAGATGCTTATTGTGACAGTGAGAAGGCCAATCAATGCGAAGAACATGCGCAGTTCGCCAAACTGTAGAATCACGTCAGGGCGCATAAATAAGGCATAATTTTTATTGCTGAACTGAACAAGAATTCCGACTGTATTGCTCAACCGATTATCGAAGAAGCCAGTGATAAACCATTTGTTTGGGAACTGGGCGACACCGTGATACACCTTCCCTGCCAATACTAAATCTATAGCTTGATCGTCCAGATCCCGCACCCGGAATTCACGTCCATAGAATCGATCATCGCCTTGGCCATCCGTCACATAAATTTCATAACCAAGCGACGCTGCATTTTGCAAATAGAAATCGATGCTGTCAGGTGTTTTCTCAACATATTGCTTCATTTGTTTTACAATGTTTACCAGCTTCTCGTCATTGTAGGGCTTCAATTCTACATGATAGTAGGTATTCGATAACAGAAATCCCAGTATGCTGCTGGCAAGGATAACGGCCACCGTAGTTAAGAAGACTCTTAAGTACAACGAACTCACCGCGCTTTCACTTCAATCTTGTAACCGATACCTCGCACCGTCTGAATCGTGAAATCCTCCGTATAATCAGCAAAACGTTGGCGCAATCGTTTAATATGGACACTAACGGTATTGTCGTCGCCTTCGTAGTCCGCTCCCCAGACAAGGCGAATCAGTTCATCGCGGGAGAAAAGCCGCCCCGGATACTGCGCAAGCTGTGAAAGCAGCTCGAATTCTTTCATAGGCATAATGAATACGGATTGACCATCCGTTACTTCTACATTTTTCCGGTCGATCACGATTCGATTCAACCGAATGATGTCGCTGGAAGTTCGATGATAGCGGCGAAAGAGCGCCTTAACCCGAAAAACCAGTTCTTCCGGGTCGAACGGTTTCGTTACATAATCGTCCGTTCCTCGCAAATAGCCCTGTTTTTTGTCCGATAGCTGATCCAATGCAGTGAGCATGATGATAGGAATATCGTAGTTCGTCCTAATATAATCGCACAGATCGAAGCCATCCAATCCAGGCATCATAATATCAATAACCGCCAGATCTATAGGTTCTTGTTCCAGCAATTTGACCGCTTCCAGGCCATCCTGGGCTTCATGCACCTGATAGCCTTCCTTTGTCATAGTATATCGAACGAGCTTTCTGATATTTGCATTATCGTCAGCGAGAAGCAGATGCTTTATCATTATGGAATCATTACACTCCTTTTCCTTTCGAATTCAACGTTGTATTATATCATACCCCATTTTCCCTCATCCTTAAAATTGTTGTAAAAACCGTTTTGTTCGTTCATTTTGCGGGGCAGAGCAGGAGGACGCCATGTCCTCTCAAGGCATTATGAACAAGCGCCTGATATTTTGGTTGTTTTCATTCTCTTCGTGCGATACAATACACCAAATAAAGGGAGTGAAATTGGAGATGGGAATTGATGAGATTATTAATCTGGTTCCTTATGATGAACAGTGGCCTATTTTATTTCAAAATGAAAAAGTAAATCTCTTTAAAGCTTTTGGAGACAATGCTATCGACATTCAGCATTTCGGCAGTACCTCGGTAAAAGGGATGTTTGCAAAACCGATTATTGATGTCTTGATCGGAGTGAAAACGCTTGAGTTAAACAACTCCATAACTAACAAACTAATAAAACTTGGTTATGAAGGGTTTGGAGAAACTGGTGTAAAGGGAAGATTATATTTTCGAAAACGCCAAGAACATGCCTATAATCTTGCCGTCGTCATTTGGAATGGCGAGCAATGGGTAAATAACCTTCTCATCAGAAATTACTTAAGAGATAACCCGCATGTAGCCAAGCAATATTGTGAAAAAAAACTCAATGCTATCAATAAAGGATATACCACACTGCTCTCTTATTCGGACGAAAAAGCCGATTACGTATCCAATTTACTCGAACAAGCTAAGAAAAGTTTTGGATAAGAAAATATTTACGAAAACAGCGTTATCCGTTTAGAAGCAAGAGCCGGTGGTCTCAGGACCGCCGGCTTTTCTATGGTATGCTGCAGTTGACACAAACGCTTGCAGGGCGTTATTTAGGGTTTTCATTACTCATCCAGCTGTCCACAAAAAGTTGTTGAACATGATCTTCCCGGCTGGCAATTTGCTGCAGCAGTTCCTCGGCTTCTGTCTGACTCTCAAAGCCACCTATCACCATGGCAAACTTTCCATTTTGTGTTTTGACAATGCTGCTACCATCTGAAAAATACTGTTCAGCAAGCAAAGCTAGCATTTCATCTTGCTCCATTTCCTGGCTTCGTACGAAGAAAAGCCTATGAGCTTGAACATTTTTGGGGGTAGAGAAAAGCTTTAGCTGGATGAAACCTGGTTGACGGTACTCTGATACTGAATAGTCAACATCATCTTTTAGCTCAACTACAAAGCGGATCGCAGAATCGTCCAAAATAATGTTCCGATATGCATCCTTTACATTTTTGAGTGCTTTGATGTCCTTCTCCAGCTTGGCAAAATCTAATTCACGAACCCCATTAAAGGTGAATATAAGACGATTTGGACCTACTTGATGATCGACCGTGTATGCTGGGGCATACGCGAGGTGTTCGCCTTTAAGCTGAAAATAAATATTTAATGTGTCAGCTTCTTTTAATGTTGCAAGCGAGACACCATCGTTTGGCTTTCCACCGTTTCCCACTTGAAGGATTTTAACGACAGGGCCTATCACTGGTACATCGGACAAGGCCTGAGCTATACTAGGCACATTAATTGTAATCATCATTGCCGCACAAACAGCAAGAAGAGAACAGCCTCGCCAAAACATCTTTTTACGTTTCTGGTGCTTTGCATGATGACGTGCGTGTTGAATCACTTCCGAGAGACGGGCGGGGATTTCGATATTCTCATAATGTTCTTTACCGTTCATCAGTAATCAACCTTCTTCCGTGGTCAGTTGTCTTTTAAGCTTATCCAGAATTCGATAGAACCTTGACTTGACTGTGTTCTCCGAAATAGATAGCACCTCTGCCATATCTTTGAATCGCTGACCCTCAAAAAATTTCAAAATGATAAACGTCTTGTCTTTTGGGGATAAATAATCGAGTGCTTCGTACAAATCCCATTGTTCTTCCAAAGTTATGCCACTTTCTTTAACCATAAATGGTGTCTCGCAATCCTCAATGTAAGTGTATTTCTTTTTACGTTGAATGTGGTCAATAGCAGAGTTGATAACGATTCTGGTTATCCAAGTCTCAAAGTAATCCGGATCTTTCAATTTTTTATAAGAAAGAAAAGCTTTATACGAAGCCTCAGATACGATTTCAATGGCATCTTGTTCGTTCTTCACATAAGAGAAAGCAAATCGGTAAAGCTTTTCTTTGCAAGCCATCAACCGATCACTAAACTGTTGTTCGGTGAATGCTGCATTCATTTTGCTCAGTTTGAACACCCCTCTGCGGTTTATGACTGTTACGTATGTTAGACTGCGAAACAATTAAAATAGTTTCAATCTTGAATTCAATGGATAAGAACAGACAATGGCCCTCTGTCAATGGATTGGACACAAAAAACCGAAAATTACCTAGTAGAGCAAGCGTACGTTCGAATTGATTGGGCGTAAAATACCCGATGGAGGAGTGGATCCTTTTGATGCGGACAACAGTTTTTTCGGAGACATGAATGCCTTGTTGTTTCAGTATACTCCGTATTTTGGGACTTCCAAGCGCCACTCATAAACACTTGAACTCTATTATTGATTCGTCCAAGTCGCTAATTTTAATGAAAAAGCGCATGATCAGATGGCGTTCCCCCCTCTTTGCCCCAGTGCAAAAGCAAAGCGGGTGACCAAAGGCGTCTATAACGGCGTGGATTTTGGTCATTAATCCGCCTCTGACCACCCAATAGCTTGTGCTTAAAGCCCCCCTTCCCCCCTCATGTTGATGGACACAGACAATCGTCGCGTCAATCATGATACTCTCAAAGTTGGGGCCAATTGAGACATGGTCTAATATCCGGTCCCAAATGCCAGCCGACTGTAGACGATGAACCAGAAGCTGTAGTATTCCGGTAAATCTCTCCAAGGCCCACCCGTTCGCGCGAGCCATAACATGGCGTTCTGGCAATGGTCTTTTGGGGGACTCCCTCCTTATGGTTTTCGTTCCAGCGGCAGCATGTCCTTAATCTTTTTCCATTGGTCATCGCGAATTTCGTATCGTCTCAACATATATATGATATGCCCATTTTATAGGGTTATAGTTTCCATACATGTCCTAGTAAACCTTCTGGTCATTGTGCTGTGTTACCGCCATCCATTACTATGGCTTGTCCTGTAACGCCTTTTGCTTTATCACTCGAAAGGAATATTGCATAATCAGCAATTTCCTTTACCGACAACAAACGTTTCTGAGGCACTAGGGGATAAATAACTTCTTAAACACTTTTTCTACAGGAACTTTTCTTGCCTCGGCAATACCTTTTAGCTGTTTTTGTACTAATGAAGTATCTACATATCCAGGACACAAAGCATTAACGGTTATTCCAAACTCAGCTCCTTCCAGAGCTGATACTTTTGTTAAACCGATTACGCCGTGTTTAGCACTGCAATAAGCTGCTTTTCCTGCAAAACCAATGAGGCCATTAATGGAAGCCATATTGGTAATACGACCAAAATTTTGTTTTTTCATTAGAGGAAACACCAGCTTCGTCGCTATAAAAGGAGCTGTTAGCATTATCTTTAGCATAAACTCAAACTTATCTGTTGGGAAATTTTCGAGTTCCGATACGTGTTGTATTCCGGCGTTGTTATCACGAAAGCGGTCGGTAGCGGCTTATCCGATTACCCCGTTAGATACCCGTTGCTTCATCAGGGTGGCGATGCCTGTCCCCAGAGATATCTAGCCGATCATCAGATCGAGCCATACATTCAGGAGCGGCGGATGAACGCACACCCCGAAGAAATTAACGGACACCGATGTGACCGTAATGACAAATACCGTCCTGATGGCGTTGAAGCTTCCGAGATAGTGGGCGGTAAAGATCAGTAAGACGAAATTCGCAAACCAGAACCCGATACTCATCGGTCTGCCAAACGCATGATTCAGAAGGACCGCAATCCCTGAGCCGCCACCGGAAGGATGTCATGGGGAAACAAAAAGACAGCCATGGCAAAACCCTGGATCACGGCTCCGGCGGTAGTCAGGGAGATTTTCTTGCAAAGGCGACGGTAAAACATAGGTCTGTTATGGCCGAGCAGCATCAGAATTTTCACACCATACCATCCTTTAGATAATGTAGTGGCAAGCTAGTCCTGCTTCCATATTGTATGCTTGTCTTCGGGGGGGGGGGAGGGATGCCAGCATTTGCGAAGTCTCCAGCAGGAATTGTATGTTGAACAACGGTTATTCATGCGTCACACATCCCATTCCAAGCCCTATATCCTCCTTATGCATCGAACTTTCCCTTTTAATTTAAACAGTTCTTTAGGTATACACCTCCACCAATAACGAATCCCCTACATACGATAAGAGCATCACGGACAACAATGCTGTTATTCCTTATACAACAAACCAAGGTAGGGAGTGAAACGCTTATGGAATTGCTGGAGAAAGTACAAGCCGAGATCAACCGTTATATGACCCGGATTCAGTCGGAACAGCAGGAAGATGGGTCATGGAGATATGATTTTGAAACAGGGCCGATGACGGATGCCAGTATGATGATTCTCATCAGTTCCCTGTATCCCGAAGAACAAGAACTCCTTTCGCAGCTGGCCCAGCGCTTGGTGCATAAACAGGCGGATGAAGGCGAATGGAAACAGTACGATGACGATGATGGCCACCTATCCTCCACAATAGAGGCGTATACCGCGCTTTTGTTATCCGGTTATCTGGAGCGGGATGCACCGCCGATGAAACGGGCCCAGGATTATATTCTCCGCAGCGGCGGAGTCGAGAAGGCACATGTCTCCACTAAGTTTATGCTGGCCTTGAACGACCTGTATCCGTGGCCTGCGTATTATCCGATGCCTCTATTTTTGATCCATCTCCCGAAATGGATTCCATTTAGCTTTTACCGCTGGAGCTCATACGTCAGGACTCATTTCGCCCCGAGTCTCATTCTGGGGCACCTCAAATTCACTCTACCGCATCCTTCTGGTGCAGACATCTCCCATCTCTACACGACGCCGAAGTACAATAAGCTGTATCATCAGAGCCACGGCCGCAGACGGTCCGCGAAAAAACGAAACCGGAACCCTTCCGGTTTGCAAGGAAAAAGGTCAAACCATTCCATCCAAAAGGTCGAGAGTTTTATACTGGCGCATATTGAAGGGGACGGGACGCTGTACAGCTATGCAAGTGCCACTTTTTTTATGATCTATGCGCTGTTGGCGATCGGCTATCAGCCGGACTCGCCTGTGATCTCCCATGCGATGAAGGGGCTGCTCTCTTTTGTAACGAAGACGGATGACGGGGGGATGCATATTCAGAACTCTCCTTCCACCGTATGGGATACGGCGCTTGCTTCCTACACGCTGCAGGAGGCCGGGCTTTCAGCAGGGGATGATACCGTGCAGCGGGCAGCAGCGTATTTGTTGTCGCTTCAGCATACAGAGAAGAAGGAGCAGGCAGAAGGCTCTCTGCTGCACATGACAGGCGGCTGGGGATTCTCCGAAAGCAACAAGGCAAACCCAGATGTGGATGATACGCAGGCGGTGCTGCGGGCGCTGACGCGGTACACGTCTTATCACGCAGACAGTCTTGAGTCATGGAGAAAAGGAGTACAGTACTTATTCCGCAGGCAAAATGATGACGGTGGCTGGGCCGCTTTTGAGCGGAACAGCACTTCCTTCATGACTCGTCTGTTTGCAGTAGAGAACTTCGAAGATACGGCGTTTGATCCTTCAGCGGCGGATGTGACGGGGAGGACGTTAGAGTTTCTGGGGAGCCATGTGAAGCTGACAACGAATCATCCAAGGGTACAGACGGGAGTGCGCTGGCTGCTGAAGCGGCAGCAGCGGGATGGATCCTGGTATGGCCGCTGGGGAGTATCGTATCTGTATGGGACATGGGCTGCCGTAACAGGACTAAGAGCGGTAGGTTTATCAGCGGAGCATCCCGCGATTCAAAAAGCAGCAGACTGGCTGCTCCGCATGAGACAGCCGGATGGTGGCTGGGGGGAGTCCTGCAAGAGTGATGTATCGAAAACCTACATTGCAGCTCCTTACTCCACGGTCGTTCACACCGCATGGGCGCTGGATCTGCTGATTGCGGTTCATGATACACCTGTGAAGGAAATCAAAGAAGCCACCTCCCTGCTGATCGACTGGAATCGAGAGGAAGGTAGCAAGCGGGTAACATATCCGACCGGAGCGGGTCTTCCGGGGCATTTCTATATCCAGTATCACAGTTATCCGCGGATCTGGCCCCTGCTCACGCTCAGTCACTATGAACAGAAGTATAAAGACTGCTAAAATGCCCCATTTTCCTGGATTACAGGTATACACCCTGTACTTTCTATTCGATCCGCATATGCTATACTAACCGTCTTCAAGCCGATAAAAAGTAGTTTTTAACCTATAACTCCGGCTACAGACGAGAATGGAGCATATGTGAAAGGAGACAACAAGCATGTCCCAACTTGATCCCTGTTTAATGGGAACATTCCGCCGTAGAATGATGGACCCACGATGTTTCCACAAGGTGTGCGGCATTTTACGTGCCCAGAAATATGAGGATTTAAAATGCCACCATGGCTGCTACAGTATGATTGATCGACTCTCCGAATGTATGGGTGTACCGGTGTCACCAGCTGAAAGAGAAAATGCGGCACAATGGCTGATGGGCTGCGGCGTAGATCCCCAGAACCCTTGCCACCGCAGACGGATGTGGAATATGGTGTGGGGTAGATAGAAGAAATAGGTTAAGGCGAAAGGCTGCTCATTCGAGCAGCCTTTCCTTTTGTTACATTTAAGAAAGTACACACGCCTAGCATGCAGCATCCTTATATCGAAAGAAAAACTTCGAATCCATCTTTCACAGGAATATACCCATTGGCATGAACCTTTAGATCGTTTTTTCGCATCTTATGGCCTCCATGCCAGATGTGATTGAATGATTTCCTCCTCTCATTCCCCATTTCACACTATTTTGACACAAAGTTCCCTACTTTAGCTATTTATTAGAGCAGGAATTTGTTTTCTTAGGCAACTTTGTGTCATTTTTATTTACTAATAAGCGTCAGTTATACAAATATATTGTTTTATGGTTCTGTTATTTATCCATATTGTTTACGGCGTTTTTCATCTCTTCATCTGATAAATGTGTATAATTGGTTTCTCAACCTAGGCACATCATTGTTCTTCAAGTGATAGCGCGTTGCAAATGCTTGCTCTCACTTCACCCGGGAGAGATCTATGAATATACCCTGCTTCACCCCGGTTGGACCTTTTGGCCTTACGCCCTAATCGTCATCGGCCTGCTGTTTATCGCGACGGTCGGATGGAAGCATCTGAAATTCCCTGCGGATCAGTTTTTTGAGAAGGAGACGGATAAGAAATTGGACTTGAAAAGCATAGAGTTCTCTTCCTTTCATAGAAGGAGAGAACTCTATCGGTTATATGACAACATATGAACATTAGCCCTTAACCGAGCCTGCTAGGCCGGAAACAAAGTATTTCTGGAATAACAGGTAAACACACAGTGTCGGAATAATGGAGATCAGCACACCGGCGTTCAGCAGGGTATAATCGGTCGAATGCTCGCCTTTAAAGGCAAGCAGTCCGGTTGTAATGGTCTTCATCGTATCCTTGGTGATAAAAATCTGCGCCAGCAAAAACTCATTCCAGGTTGCCATAAAGTCAAAGATGACGAGCGTGGCGATGGCCGGCATGGATAAGGGTAATATAATCCGAAAAAATTTCCCCATGTCTCCGCATCCGTCAATCAAGGCAGACTCGTCGATTTCCTTCGGAATGGTGCGGAAGAAGCCGCGCAAAATTAGAATGCCGAACGGAATGCCGAATCCGACATACACGAGAAAGATTCCGGGATACGTGCTGACAAGATGCGTTTTGTTGAGAAGTATATTCAAGGGCACAAGTGTGGCCTGCATCGGGATCATCATGCCGATCAGGAAAAAGGCAAACATCAAATTACTCCATTTAAAATTCAGCCTGGTCAAGGCAAATGCCGCGAACGCTTCGATCAGAATGCCCAGTGGTACCTTGACGAGACAGATGAACAGCGTATTTTTCATATACATGCTCATTTTACCCTGGTCCCACGCTTTCAGAAAGTTATCCCACTGAAATTTTTCAGGCAGCGCGTAAAACGGGTTGGTCATCAGATCCGCTCTCGATTTCAGCGCAGTGAAGGCGATAAACAGGACCGGGATTAAAAAGATGGCCGCCAATATAATCAGGAATACGTACCGTAGTACCGTTACTGCCGGATGGACTCTCAATTCCTCCATGCTGCACCACTCTCTTTCTGCACGTTATACATAGGATTTCTTAGTCGTGTAATACACGTAAGGAATGATGATGGTCATGGAAATCAATACAAGAATGAAAGCGATTGCCGAACCCATTCCGATATTTGCAAACTTGAAGGTCTGGCTGTACATCCATGACGAGAGCACCTGGGTGCTTTCGGCAGGGCCGCCGCCGGTCATCCCGTAAATAATGTCATAAACTTTCATGGAAGCAATCAGCGTCGTAGCCACTACAATGACAAACGTTTCGCGCAGCAGCGGCAGCGTGATATAGAAAAAGGACTGATACGGTTTCGCTCCGTCGATTAAAGCCGCTTCATACGGGTCCTGCGGAATACTCTGCAGCCCTGCCAGGAAAAGAACCATGGGCTGTCCGATGCCCTGCCACATGGCCGCTGCAAAAACCGCGTACAGCGCGATATCCGGCTCTGCCAACCAGGCGTGCTGCCAGCTTTCTAGCCCGAGCAAAGCCAGCATTTTATTGACAAATCCCTGCGTCGGATTGTAGAGCCAGGTCCATCCGGTGGCCACAACAATACCTGACAATACATACGGAAAGTAGAATACACCGCGGAAAAAGATCCGCCCCTTCAGCTTTTTGTTCAGCAGTAGCGCCAATCCCAGACCTGCCCCCATAATCAGTGTCAGAGAACCGATCATCCAGAACAGATTGTTTTTCAGCGCTCTCATGAACACGGTATCCTGCGTGAACAGTTCGGCATAATTGCCTAAGCCTACAAACTCCTTATGGGGAGCAACTCCATTCCAGCTGAAAAAACTGAGAAAAAAGGTGTATACCGCCGGCACAAAAATAACCGTTAAGTAAATAATTAAAGCAGGCAGCAGGAACAGCCACGGTTTAAGCATTCTTGATGTCATGCCATTCTCCCCTTTCCACATAAATCGCGTCAGCAGAAATTTCCTGCTGACGCCTTGCTCGGTTCAGTTCAGGCGGTAAGGCCCTGATCATCATTTCTGTTTGCTTTTGTACGCAGACACGGCGTTCTCCATGTTTTCGGCGGCCTGCTGCGGTGTCCACTCGTTCAGCGCCACTTTATCCTGTGCTTCGAACAGCTTCTGCACGACCTCCTGCGAAAGAGCCTGGTCAGTAATCAGGAAACCGCCATCCTTCGCACTGTCAAGCAGCGGCTGAATATGAGGTGTCTTTTCCGAGACAGTAAAGCCCAGTGTAGCTGGCGAACCATAATCATTGATATATTTATTGACCACCTCAACACTTGTCAAATACTCGCCAAGCTTGATGGTCGCTTCCTGCTTCGCAGGGTCGGATGCGCCGTTGATCTGCAGCATTTCCGCAAACACGGAAGCGCGTGCCGGCGTTTGTTCCGTCGGAAACTTGAATACGTCAAATTGTGCCGGATCAAAGCCATTTTCAGTAATGTTGCCGTCAAACCAGGTTCCCTCGTTAATGATGCCTCCCGACTGCTGGTAAAACAGCATTTCGGCTTCGCTTGGATCCAATGAGGAATAACCCATCGGGAAGTAACCCTTGTCCGTATATTCTTTAATCTTTTCAAAGGTTTTAACGACCGCCGGATCGTTCCACGACGTCTCCAGATGGTTCAGCTTGTCATGCAGTTCCGGGCCGGCAAAATGCTCAAGCAACTGCTCCGTCAGCCGCATCGTGTGCCATCCGCCTTTACTGCCAAAAGCCAGCGGGGTAACCCCGTTCTTTTTTAGTGTTTGCAGTTGGGACTCAAATTCGGCAAATGTTGAAGGCGCTTTCAAATTTAGCTTTTGATAAAGCTCTTTCGGGTACCACATGCCCAGTACATTCAAGTGCAGCGGAATACCGGAAATTTTCCCGTCAAAAGTGGACAAATCAATAGCGGTTTTATTGTATTTTTCGGACCATTTGTGGTCTTTAGCCACCTGAGTCAAATCCATGGTCATGCCATTTTCCGGGTAAAAGGATCCCAACGATCCGCCCCATGTAAACCACATATCCGGCAGCGTCTTCGAGCTTGCCGCCACCTTGAGATTTTCTTTGAACGGATCTACCTCATATTGAGTAAGCTCCACATTAATATCCGGGTTAGCGCTTTCAAAATCATCAACCGCCGACTGCAGCCATGACCATCCCGTATTCAGAGTCCACAAGGAAATACTGACCTTGGGGCTACCGGAGGATGAGCCCTCCTGGCTTTGTTGCCGCGCATCCGATGAACACCCAACCGCGCCCGTAACAACAAGCAGAACACTAGCCAGCAATGCAACCCATTTTTTCATCATGTATGTCCCCCTACGTTTATTGGTTGGTAGCTTGAATGCGCAGCGCTTGGTAAGGCTTGCCCGGCAATTCCACGCGGCATGTTCCTTCATATGCCCCAGGCAGTGGAGTAATCGTCATGTTCCATGTATCAATCAGTTCAATGGTAAAAGTGATGCCCTCCGGCAGCGGCAACATGCGGAATCCCGGGCGGCTTGAGCCGAAATACACGAGGTAATATTCGCCGTCCACCCCGCCCGCCGCGGTATCCCATTGAAAGTCGGCGCTCAGGCGGCCGAGCTGCGGCCCGCCTTCGATAATACAGCGGAGAAATTGGATTCTGGATGGGCTTTCTCCGTGCAGTGTTCCTCCGTGCGACCACCAGATGATATTGTCTTCATGAAGAAAAGTTTCCCCATGCGTGACATAACCTCCGTTCAGCACGCCTTCCCAGAAGCATTCCACCATCCGCTCCGCCGTGATATTCCCCCATCCGTGGTTCAGATTTCCTTCATAGCGGCATTCGTCCACGACAATGGGCTTCCGGTAGGTCTCCTGCCATTCGCTGACAAAATGGAGATCATGGTGCTGGATGCTCGCATGTGTAACCCACGGCTTGCCATGGTTATACCAATGCAGGTTGCTGCGGTAATGGATGCCCGGATGGTGCCAGTTGTGAATGGAGCGGAGATGACCGTAAGCATCGCGCTCCTGAATGATTCTGAAGAACCGATCCCAATCCCGCATCGTTTTAGCCTTCATCAGATCGAACTCATTGGCCAGCGACCACCAGATATTGCGAAACGCCGAGAGACGGGCGACGGCATAACGCAGATAAAAATCGTCAGTCTCGGGACTCATCTCCGCAAATCCCCACCGGTCATAAGGATGAAAAAGGATGAGATCGGCCTCGATGCCAAGCTTTTGCAAATCCTCAATCCTGCGTTCAAGCTGCCGCCAGTATGCGGGATTGAATGCCGTGAAATCCCAGCCCTCTTCCAGAGACCCTACAAACGGGTACAATGCAGGTTCGTTCAAATTGTAATCATAGTGTTTCGGAAAAACGCACATTCGAATTTTATTAAAAACATCCGCTTCACCCAGACTGCGAAGGGTAATCTCCTGCAACTCTAAGTCCTGGTGATTCCATACATAACTTGTAGTTCCGAAGGAAAAGAAGGGTTTGCCGTCGGCATAGGCGAAATGGACTTCACGATCCACTCCTACGGGTCCGTGATTTCCTGCTGAAGGATCAACACATGTGAACATGCCCTGAACCAAATTTAATTCAGGCACATTGCTGACCGTCTCATAAGACCATATCCCCAAAATATCCGGCATAAAGCGTACACGGTAACAGCCTTCCCCGTCATAGAAACCTTCCACCTCAACGATCCGGTGTCCCTGACGGAAGCGTGCTCCAAATGCCACCTCCGTAAAGGGATTGCCGTCCTCCGGGCCGGGAAGGAACAAGTCAAATCTCCCCCAGCGTTCAATTTCCGGCGCTTTCGCTAATTCCTGCATCACTTGATTCGCCCCTTTCTCTACTGGTCATTCAACCTCCTACACCAATAATTTTAATCATTAACTCTTGGCGGAAGTAGCGGGCGAATCGGCTTTTTCATATGCGATTTTGACGTATCGGTTGATCTTGCGGCTGCTTCCAGTCCCGGCAATAGATGATTTTTGCGAAATCATACGTTTTTTTAACTTGCACCTGGTATCCTTGCTGGCTCCGGATCATTGATTGCGGTATTCAAGAGGGGTGAGTCCCGTACGGTCCTTGAACAGCTTGCTGAAGTAATAGGGGTTACTGTACCCGAGATCGGCCGCGATCTCATACACCTTGCGGCTGGTCTCGCGCAGCATTTTTTGGGCGATTTCCATTTTGTTGCGTATGATGTAATCGCTGAAATTTTCACCGATTTCCTTAAGAAAAATCCGGCTTAAGTATCCCGGACTAACGTGAATGGATTCCCCGACCTTGGCCAGCGTAACATCCTCCAGCAAATGCCGGTCCACATATTCTTTAGCCCGGCGCACAATAAAGCTGTCGCTCTGTTCGTTGCGGGGAAAACGCAAAAGTGCGGACATATAGGCGCCCGGCAGGCTGGAAATATCGCTGCAGGCAGAAGAAGCGTAGGCAAAGATCAGCCGGACGTTCAACAGCTCAAGCACCTTTTGCCGCAAGCCGTTCAAATAACTTGGCATATCGCCATCCCCGGTTAGAGAACGGACGGGAGCTATCCAAATCATTTCACGGAAATTCCGGTGGAAGACCAAGCCTCCCCTGTTCTTTGCCGCCAGCTTGCT
Organism: Paenibacillus sp. LT-B23; assembly: GCF_059417685.1. NCBI lineage: Bacteria > Bacillati > Bacillota > Bacilli > Caryophanales > Paenibacillaceae > Paenibacillus > Paenibacillus sp. LT-B23. The sequence goes on from NZ_JBSQBM010000019.1 coordinate 90,705, forward strand.
GATAAGGTGCAGAATGGAAAGAAAACGCAGTTGTTCCGAATCTTCATTCTCCTGAACCGCGTCGTATCTTTTACGGATAATTGCAAGTACATAACCTTCCTTATAAGATTCGTCCGCGAGCTCGGGCAGGAGCTTCATAGGCTCCGCCGGAAACGTAAAAGGATCCAGCAGCGATAAACAGAGCTCGTTTCTTTCTTCTTCCGTACGCTGCGGTAGCTCATTTGAAGTCAATTTAAAACGGGAGATGACCTTTTGCATCGTGTCCGCAATTTCATCTTCATCCATGGTAGGCTTATGCAGATAATCAGCTGCACCCAGCCGAAGCGCCTCCCTCACATAGGAAAAAGTATCATAGCTGCTCAGGAAAATAATTTGGATCTCAGGGTTCCTGTGCCTGATTTTTTGCGCCAACTCGATCCCGTCCATACCGGGCATCCGGATATCGGTCATGACAAAGTGAATGTTCTCTTCTTCCAAAATACGCAGTGCTTCTTCCCCGTCGGCCGCCTCGGCCTTCCAGCATATCCCCAAACCTTCCCAATCAAGCATATAACGCAGTCCCATTCTGACAATGGATTCATCATCAACGACCAACAGATTCCACATCTCTGTCCCCCCCTGTCTCTGATGCTTCTAATTTCAGTGGTATTTTAACAATAGCTTTCGTGAGATCATCCGTCCGAATTAACGACAATCCGTACGGCTCGCCAAATCTGAGAAGGATCCGTTCGTGCACATTACGTAAACCTATATGGTCAGCGCTCTCTTCTCCATCTCTGTCCTCCTTTTCCCCGTTCTCTTCCCGCAGCAGAATCTCTTTGCCGGTAAATCCTGTGCCGTCATCCGCAATTTCAATGAAAAGCGTCCCGCTCTCCACATCCTGTCTGGCCGTTATGAAAATGCGCAGAGTTCTGTCCAGCCCTTTGGCCCCGTGGAAGATCGCGTTTTCCAGCAGTGGCTGCAAAAGCATGGGCGGAATGGGCACGTGCAAGCACTCGTTCGGAATAACCCAATGCACTCTAAAAACACCGGTGTATCTTAAATCCATCAAAGCGGCATAATCTTTCAGCAGCCGAATCTCCTCATCCAGCAATACCAGTTCGCTGTCCAGCTTCATATTCGCCTGAAGCAGCTTGGCCAGCGATTGCAGTAATTTGGCAATATGGGGCGAATGCTGCAGTATGGCCAGCATGCGAATGGAATTCAGCGTGTTATACAGAAAATGGGGCTGTATGCGTGCCCGCAATGCGTAGAGTTCGGCGTTGCGCTTCTGGCGTTCCTTCTCCTCAATGGAATGCACCAGCATGTCGAGACGGCTGACCATCCTGTGATAGCTGCTTTCCAGCCGTCTCATTTCGTTGTCTTCCCCTACGGGTGCAGGTGCTTTGAAATTCCCCTGCTCGACCTCACGCATGGAGCGAATTAAGCGGTTGATCGGCCTCGACAGCCTTCTCGCAAGCAGCAAGGAAATGGCGGCTGAACAAATCACCGCGCCCACCGTCACCAGGAAAGTAAAATAGCTGATGGAACGGCTGCCCGCCAGCAGCTCCTCACGATTGACTCCTAGGTATACCTTCCATTTCAAGTAACCGCTTTCAAGAAAGACGCCGCTGTATCCCTCCTGCCCCTGATCCGCCAACACGTCAGCCTCCCATCTGCCCCGCTGCTCGTTGGCACCGATGGACAGCTGTCTGGCCGCAAGGGCAGGATCGGATGCGTAAATGACATTCCGGTTCTGATCGAGGACGGTGACCTTAACGGTCGGAAGCTCCAGCGTCTCCACAAATTTGGGGATAAAATCAGGACTGATGAAGATAGCCATGACAGCAAGCGGTTGATATTCCTCGTCCATCAGCAGACGGGAGCCGACCAGGGCAGGGAAGGCTCCGTCTTTAAACTGGTTGATCTCTCTGACCCCGGTAATGACAAAACCGCCCCGCTCTGCTAGCGCTTGCTGGTACCAATCCTCATCCAAAACCTTTTCTTTGGGATTAATTACCGTATTCCCGCTTATTCGGTAGCCGTTGACGGTTCCGTTCATACCGTAGATCATCAGTCCCTTGATTGAGGAGTTAATGGAAGGATAGGCCCCCATGAGCCGGGCCATCGTTCTCTGTGCATGGATTTCCGCGGTCCCCCACTGCTCCTTGGCCAAATAAGGCTTATTTAAAAAGCTGAAAATATCCGGCAAATAATACGGGATCATTGTAAACCGATCAAAATCCCTGACCTGGCGTTCAATCGATGTATTCAGCTGGGCCAGAATCACATTCAGATCCTGCTCATTCCGGGCCTGCAGCATCATGGAGGATTTACGGTAGGCCATCGTCCCAATCAGCAGTGCCGGAATGCTGCTCAAAAGAATGAACACGACAAAAAGCTTTGTCTGAAACCGGATGTTGAACAATTTCTGCATGCTCTCACCTCTGGTTGTCTCGGTCTTGAACGCACCGTTTCATTCAAATTATTTATTGTCTGCCGCCTGCATCGCCAAAGAGGGGGCAGAACAGGAATTGCGTTCCACAAAGCGTGTGTCGACGGAAAATTTAGCTTTGAGCTTACGGATCATTTTCAATAAATTTAATCAGCTGATCAACCACCAGCACGGCTATTCTTTCTTTTTCCACATGAATGGTCGTCAGCTCTGTTGTCACAATGACCGACTTTGATATGTTGTCGAAACCTATAACCGAATTGTCGCGGCACGCAGATTCCCAGTTCCGCCAATGCCTCCATAAATCCCCGCCTGCGTTCCTCAAAATTATGAATACGAACATCCGAAGCCATATAACCGATGGAGGTACGCCTGATAAGCACATCGCATGATTAATTTCGACAAATTGTACCGGCAGCGTGTCAAAGCAAGTATCCAGCACCAGAAGATTGGGTAGGTTGTCGTGAATGTACCTGATTTGCTCGCGTGTCAAATTGGTACCGAGCACACGATGGCACCGTCGCTGCGCCTTTCTTCGGCAACGGTCTGGATTTCTTTATAGAAGGATTCCATATTCACTGTTGAAAAAATAAGCAGATCCCCCCTGTCTGGACCTTTCTTCAATAAATTGTATCAGTTCCTTAAAAAAGGGCCTCTGGGAATATTTGTCGAGCACGATATCGGAGTTGGTGCATACTAGAAAAAGCAGTGATTTATCGTTTCTGGGCGGTGCACTGGCCGATGCACTGCTCTTTGGAATAGATCCCGCTTCCTGGGCAATTTGCAGAATGCGCTCGTGTGTGTCTATGGTATGGTTCAACAAGTACATGAATATGGTCTTGTTCTGCTTCTATTCTAGAGATGGCAAAGCTGTGGGCGAACGCCACCTGCAATAGAATTTCCGTTAACCTGGATTCAACTTCATTAAGAGAAGAATTGATGTCGATCTTTCGAACACCATACGATATGGTGTTCGAAAGCGCAAATATTTCCTCTGCCACGTCTGGTTTCTGCCATTATTCATCATTGGAATAATTTTTTAGTTCATATTGATGAATACCATATGTCGATTCTTTGACATGTCAAATGAGATTCCTGAACCGAAGTTTTGTTACATCAATTCTTCCAATCCTCTATCAATAGATACATGAAGTTTACATCGCACTTATCATTATTGCAATGTTTATAAAAAATAATATATTAATTTAGTTATTATTGCGTTTTATTAACTAAACAGGTTGTTGATAGCGCTTTCTTGCAATGATACGATGGCGTCGTAAATACAAAACAAGTAGTTTGTTTAGTTAAATTAACTAAACAAACTGTTCTATGTTAAGTCATCTCACTTTATCCATCCAAGAGTAGACATGATTTATAAAAAAATTGAAATTGGGTTATGCTCCGACACGCCGTTTTACGTTTAGCGCCGAAGATGCATTCAAGTACAAAGTCGCCATCCGCCAGCAGATTGAGAGCTTTGGCATGGACATCGACATCATCGATCTGGAAGGCCTGAATCAGGAGGGGCTGCTCTACGATGATCACATCAATGCAGACTTGATTGTTAAGCGTTTTAAAGATGAAGAGGTTGATGCCGTCTTTTTCCCGCACTGCAACTTTGGAACGGAGGATACGGTGGCCCGTGTAGGAAAGGCGCTCGACAAGCCCGTACTGCTGTGGGGGCCGCGTGATGAAGCTCCGCTCGCGGACGGCATGCGCCTGCGCGACACACAGTGCGGCCTGTTCGCCACCGGCAAGGTGCTGCGCCGTTTCAATGTTCCTTTTACTTATGTGACGAACAGCCGGGTTGAGGATCCGGTGTTTGAAAGAGGCTTTACCAATTTTGTCGCAGCGGCCAATGTTGTGCGCCAATTTAAAAGCCTGCGCATTCTGCAGATTGGTCCCCGCCCCGCATCTTTCTGGACGATGGTCTGTAACGAAGGCGAGCTGCTTGAAAGATTCGGTATTGAGATCCACCCGATCACGCTTGTCGACATTCAGCTCAGATCGAAGAAAATTGCTTCAGGCAGCAGCTCAGAGCTGCTCGAAACGATCGATTATATTAAAAAAGAGAGCTTGACTCCTACAGCCCCTCCATGGAATCTTCCCTAAGGAATCGAAACTGTGAGGGCTGGCAGCGTGCTGTACGCTCCGTGATACAGTCAGGCATCCAGCCGCCCCAATTCCATTCGCAGCTTATCTGATCCGAATTCGGAGCATCGACACGTTTTTCCGTAAATGACCATACAGATAAGGGGGAACAGGCTTGAATATTAGAATGAACGGGATTCACAAAGCCTTTGGAGCAAACTGTGTACTGTCGGGTGTGGACTTCGAACTCCTTGAGGGAGAAGTTCATGCCCTGATGGGCGAAAACGGGGCGGGCAAATCCACACTGATGAACATTCTTACCGGTCTTCATAGCAAGGATAAAGGCATCATTTTCATTGACGGCAAAGAAGTGAATTTTGCGAGCCCTTCCGAAGCGGAGCAGTACGGCATTGCGTTTATTCATCAGGAACTGAATATTTTGCCCGACTTGAGCGTGCTGGAAAATCTGTTCCTCGGGAAAGAGATCACTACACGCTGGGGATTTTTGAATAGCCGTAGTATGAAAACGCTCGCAAACGAACAGATGCGAAAGCTGTCTCTTTCCCTTCCGCTCGACCAGCCTGCCAGAGCTTGCTCCGTCGGACAGCAGCAAATGATTGAAATCGCCAAAGCGCTGATGACTGACGCCAAGGTGATCATTATGGACGAACCGACGGCCGCCCTTACCGAAAGGGAGATCCGAAAGCTGTTCGAGGTGATTCCCGCACTAAAAAAAGAAGGGGTCTCCATCGTATACATTTCCCACCGCATGGAGGAGATATTTGAGATCTGTGACCGGATCACCATTATTCGTGACGGCATGACCGTTGATACCCAGAAAGTTTCACTTACCGATTTTGACGATGTAGTTAAGAAAATGGTTGGCCGCGAGCTTGCTGACCGCTTTCCGCAGCGGAACATCTCTTCTGGCGAGATTATACTTCAGGTCAAGGACGCTTCCAAAAGAGGAGTCTTCCACCAGGTCAGCTTCTCTGTGCGCGCCGGTGAAATCTTGGGCATCTCCGGCCTGATGGGCTCCGGACGCACGGAAATAATGCGTGCCATTTACGGTCTTGACCCGCTGGATGAAGGAGAAGTACGCCTGAACGGTGTGAAGGTCTCGATTAGACATCCGTATGAAGCGGTTAAGCTGGGCATCGGTTTTATTACGGAAGACCGCAAGGATGAAGGACTATTGCTCGATTTTTCTGTCCGCGAAAACATGGTGCTGCCCAGCCTGTTCAGCTTTAGAAAAAGAGGTCTGATCAATGAGCGGAAAGAAAAGGATATCGGGGCGCTGATTATCGGCGCGTTGAACAACGGCTTGAACCTGCTTGGCGTTTCTTCATTCTATCAGCTCGTCGTTAAAGGGATCGTGATCGTTATTGCCGTTCTGATGGACCGCAAAAAAGCTGCTTAAGGAGAGAAGACCATGAGAAAATACTGTATTTTTCTGCTGCTCGCACTCAGCTCCTTCCTGGTGGCCGGATGCTCGCTGGAGTCTCCTTCCTGGGCGAAAGCCAAGGCTGCTGGTGATCTCAGTGATGCCAAGATCGGCTTATACATGTCCACGCTGAACAACCCGTTCTTCGTTTACCTCAAAGACATGGTGGTTCAGGAAGCCGACAGGCAAGGCTTTGAGGTCATCGTGGTGGATGCGCAAAATGATCCGGCAAAGCAGAACAATGATGTGGAAGATCTGATCCAGCAAGGGGTTCATGCACTGCTCATTAATCCCACAGATTCATCGGCCATCTCGGCGGCTGTGCAAACGGCCAACGGTGTTGGCATTCCCGTCATTACAATCGACCGGGCGGCGAATAAAGGCGAGGTCGCCTCCCTCATTGCTTCCGATAATGTCGGCGGAGGCAAAATGGCCGCAGAATATATTGTGGATCTGCTTGGCGAAGGCGCGGTCGTTGCGGAACTCGAAGGCATTCCGGGCACGTCCGCCGCTCGGGAACGAGGCCAGGGATTCCACTCCGTTGCGGATGGAAAATTGAAGGTGGTTGCCAAGCAAGCGGCGGATTTTGACCGAACGAAGGGTCTGAACGTCATGGAAAATATGCTGCAGGGCAATCCGGATATTCAAGCCGTTTTTGCCCAAAACGACGAGATGGCGCTGGGCGCTGTAGAAGCCATCGCGGCTACGGGTAGGGATATTCTGGTGATCGGCTTTGACGGAAGCGCGGATGCGCTGCAAGCGGTCAAAGACGGCAAACTGTCTGCTACCGTAGCGCAACAATTTGACCTGATCGGCCAAAAGGCGGTCCAAACCGCCACTGAGGTACTCCAGGGCAAGACGGTTGAAAGCAGCATTCCGGTGCCAATCAAGTTGGTTACGAAGGATAACAGCCAGTAGCAGGACTGTCATTGGCCGAGGAAAACTTAAAAGAGAGCCCTGTTCAGATTTTTCACTATGAATTCAAGCAGGGTTCCCTTTTTTATTTAAAATCAGACTGCTCATTCGCATCTTCATTCCATCGAGGATACCAGGCATTTGATGGATCATTTAAAATTAAAAAGTAGATAGTCGGAGGGTGGAAACGAAATGAGGTTCAAGTTAATTTTTTTCCTTGAATGTTTACCAACTCACTGAGTTATGAAAGATTATTACAACAAAGAAGACTGCCGTAAATTTCGCCGACAGTCCTTCTCCTTCAAGTAGTATACTCCTCAATTCTATTCGCTCGACAATTCCTTAAGCGATTTGATTTTACCATGGGGATGCTGTTCTTGCTTTTGTGACTTCCAGGCAGCTTCTTTCCTTCTCTTCTGGTGAGCCATAATAGATATCCTCCTTTGGAAATTGTGATGTATACCACTTCCTTAAGTTGTCATTTCTCGGCTCTGTTCATTCATAAAACTTAATTCGTTGGATTTTTGTTATAACTCAGGGTGATGTTACTTTGAAAGAGATCTCAATGCTCCAGCCATTTGAAGAAGCTTACCGTTCGTGAGTCGAGGGATTATACCTACGTGGAGCCAATCATTTTCCGTCACTGGGCCAAACAACTTCGCGCGCTCCCCCTTATTGAGCACCACTATGCTGCTCACTTCAAAACGGTAAAGGGTAGGGTTCCTCATGAATAGGGTTGCTAACTTATCTAATGGAGATGAAAGCATGGAGTTCTTCTCTTATTATACGTATGTGCCCCCGATGTTCCTTACATATTCATTTCAAAGGAGATTTTGTTATGTGAGAAGAATCAGTTCAGTCATACGAGGATGCGCAGCACCTGTTTCAGGTTTACCCGATCTGCGGCAAGGACTGCCGACTGGCATTGCCCAAATAATCGTCAAACTAACGTCACATCTCCGGGATTTGTTAAAAAGAAGTTCTTTGCCGATAAGAGAGTACAGTTGCGGCTTCACTTCTTTCAGCACTACATCATGCGTCACCCCCTGCTTTCCCTCATGCTCAATAGAGTCAAGGCGTTGCAAACATAATACAAGAGCTTAACCAGTATTCCTGAGTACCTACGATTTTTTATATTCTCCTCTTTCACTTCATAAAGACCCGTCGGGAATGGGATGAAGTTCTTGTCATTTGGTTTTGACAACAACCTTAACCCATTAAATAAAAAAGCCGCGATTTACGCGGCAATTAATGAGATAATGTTCTTGTCACCCGACACATCCTCAAGTAAAACTAGTGAAGCAGCCTCCTCCCTAGTTACATTTCAATTGGGGAGTGCTTTGTGTCATAATTGCTTTCGACGTGATAGTCTGCGTCATTGAACTAATGCCTCCATTACTGCAATAGATTTACTGCCAATTACCTAACTAAGATGGGTAGATAAAAGGACGAACAGGGTAACCGCCCTTTTATCCATGACAGGTTTCATTTAATGCCGTCCATTATGACAGAGGCTATTACTTGACGTATTCATCCATTACAATATTTCGATATACCCTTCTGTTCCATGCACGCGAATTCGTTGCCCATCTTTTATCAGTTTGGTAGCATTCTCCACTCCGACAACTGCTGGTAAGCCATATTCACGTGCGATAACGGCTCCATGGGTCATCAGTCCACCAACTTCGGTGACTAGGCCTTTTATGGATACAAACAATGGTGTCCAGCTAGGGTCAGTAAATGAAGTGACTAATATATCTCCATCTTCCAGATCAGCATCTTCCATGTTTAAGATGACACGTGCTCGTCCTTCTATAACTCCGGAAGAAACAGGTAGACCTACAATAGCTTCGGCTGGGAGATTTTCTCGTTTGTACTCACCTGTAATGATTTCACCATCTGACGTGATAACACGTGGTGGAGTTAGTTTTTCATAAAACTTGTATTCGTCTTTTCGTTTGCTGATGATCTGGTAATCCAGTTTATTTGTGCGTACGACTTCGTGAAGTTCTTCAAAAGTGAGATAGTATATATCTTCTTTTTCATAAATAACGCCCGCTTGTACAAGTTGTTCGGCTTCTTTCAGTAAAGCCTGCTTATAAACGAAGTAGCGATTAATCATGCCGTATTTGGGATATTCACGATAACCGATGAAATTCCGGATTAAGCTGATCACTCGTTTTGTCTCTTCAGCTTTTTGTTCACCATCCGGTAATTGCTTCAATCGATCTAATAACTCTTGTTCTTTTTCTAAAGCTTCCTGTCGCCCTTGCTCAAATTTCCGATTGCCAGCATTAGGCTCAAAGTTTTTGATATTACTGAGAATCATGGGGACAAGTGTAATTGGTTTTTCACTCCAACGAGTTCTCGAAATATCGATTTCACCGGCACATCGCATTCCGTATTTGTTGAGATAAGCATAGATAGCGTCTTGAGTTTCCTGTCCACCATCAAGCTTAACCAGTTCATCCAAAAAATGATCATCTTTTACATGTTGTAAATAATCAATGACTTCCGGATAAGGACGAATCACATCTGCGACATCCAATAGCGCCAGACCCATTTCCGAAGTAATGTTGTTTGGTACAGATTGGGAAAGCGTATCTGCTGCGTTTTTTTCACCTAACCACTCGTACATTTTTTCATTGATCCATGACGAAGCATTCATAGCAGTCATAAAAACCTTTGAACTTTGTGGGTCAAATAAGATCTTCTTTAATTCCTGGAGATCTTCCAGAATAAAATCAAATAAATCTGCTCCTGATTTCGTTTGGATGTTTTGTTTTAATTCTTCTATCGATGTTTGACTGTTCTTAATCAAATCAGAAACGATTGCCGGATCGTTTTCAATTTGTGCTTGAAAACCTGCAGACGACAATCCTTTACTGCTATTACCGGGACTCCGTTCTTTTCTATCATCTGGTAACGATTTTATAAAATCTCGCTCTATTAGGGTCATAAATGCGTCTTCTATGAGCGGATCGGATTTTCCCAGGGTATTTAAGAAAGTTTCTCTTCTGACAGGTGAAGCCAGCATATGTGTAACATCAACAAACAACCTTCCACCGGCTTTACGCATGGGTGCAGAAGTTATTAACAGGTAAAAAGACAATCCCAATGGTTTTATCGGATCAGTCATCATTTGTTGATGACCGACAGATACATAAACGTGATTTTCCTGATCATTCGCTTCAGGGATCGGGTATAAAGTCGTGATTGGCCGGCTCTGGACAATATAAAATGTATCATCAGCCAAACACCATTCGATATCTTGCGGGTAACCAAAATAAGCTTCGATCTGTCTTCCGATGCGTGCCAGTTGCAAAATTTGTTGTTCAGTAAGGGCTTGAGTCTTTTGCTGATCAGGATCGATCTGCTTTGTCTCTGTTCCACCTTGTTTCCGTCCATAGATAGCTATTTTTTTGGTTGCTATCCTCTTATCGACGATTTCCCCTTCCTGTACTTTATAACCATCTGCAGAGACCAAGCCAGAGACCAGTGCTTCTCCAAGTCCAAAACTGGCATCGATGGAAAGCAGCTTCCGGTTGGATGTAATCGGATCAGCGGTAAATAAAATTCCTGAAGCCTGTGGGAAAACCATCCTTTGAACGATAACGGATAAATAAATTTGACTGTGGTCAAATCCATTTTGCATACGGTAGATAACCGCACGGTCCGTAAATAGGGAAGCCCAACATTTGCTGATATGCTGCAAGATTGCTTCTTTGCCGATGACATTTAAATAGGTGTCTTGTTGACCAGCAAAAGAGGCATGTGGCAAATCTTCAGCAGTCGCACTAGAACGCACTGCATAAGCATGTTCCTCTCCAAACCGGGAGAGATAGTGAGCAACTGCTTGCCCAACATCGGAAGGAACTTCTATTTCCATAATGATTTGTCGAATCTTCCTGCTGATTTCACCAATTTGATCTCGATCTGTTACTTTTAGCATGGTTAGTCGATCCAACAAAGCATGATACGTTTCGTTTTGTTCGATGGCTTTTTGATATCCTACTGTTGTAACACAAAATCCTTCTGGTACTTGTATTCCTTCAATTTTTGATAATTCCCCTAAATTTAACCCTTTTCCGCCAACGAGCAAAAGCTGCGTTTTTTCCATTTCCTGAAAACCGAGAACCAAAGAACTCATTCAGCATCTCTCCTAACCATTAAATTGAGAAAAACATTTGACAAGAGGTTAGCGGCATGGTAAAATTAGAATGTAATATTTTATAATTATTTCTATATAAATTGTCGAAATCTATTTGATTTTAACATCGTGTCTGTTTATATGCAATAGAAAAGAACCTGAGAAAACTATCCAGGTTCTTTTTTGGTTTCCCGCTATCATTAGGCACATCAAAAACCATGGTTCGAGCCGAACTCAGTCACTGCATACTTCCCTAGCGGTCCTATGCAGCCTAAGGAAATCAATCCTGAAGTTGCGTCGGGTTCTTATTGAGCTAACCTGTCCGTTAGTTCTGCGAACGAAGCGCGGCTACCTCACTGAATTTTTCTCCTACAGTTCTTATTTATTGGAACTTTTCAAACTCATCCTGAGCACCTACGATTTCTTATATCTCCATTTTCACTTCATAAAAATCCGTCGGGAATGAGATAATATTCTTGTCACAATCGGGAATGAGATAATGTTCTTATCACCCGACAACATGCCTTGTCCAGTGACAACAAGTTTACCCCTTTTCTTATATGACTTCTGTTGGAACAAGCCTAAAGCATTTTTGAATATCATATTTCTGATACCATTCTCTTGTTTCAGTAAAATATCATTACAAGTAGTTATAAAAATAGTTTTTTTTATGAATATGACTCATCTGTCTCACCTCGCTACAAAACTGCCTCTTTGTCGAACAAAGGGGCAGTTTCACTGTTTTCATTTATTCTTTTTGAGTCATCTCACCTTTATACTTAGCAACCCACTTCTGCAAACCTTCTTTCGACAATACACCAACTTCTTTGTCCACTGGTTTTCCATCTTTAAATAAAATGGTTGCAGGGATGCTCATAATCTGAAACATCGATGAGGTTTCTATATTCTCATCCACATTGACTTTAAGTATTTTAATGTCCCCCTTGCTATCTGAAGCGAAATCTTAAAGTATAGGGGCAAACATAATACATGGTCCGCACCAGGAAGCCCAAAAATTAACAAGCGTTACTCCGTCTTTATTCAATTCCTTTTTGAATGAACTATCAGTTACATGATGAATGGTCATTATATTATTCTCTCCTTTACATTTATCAATTACAGCTATTAGATGTATATTAAATCTGTTATTGATCAAGAACATTTATTCTTTTATACACTGACTTGCCTCACCAAGTGCACTAAAAGTCTATCTTTTACATATATTTTGTATGAAATGATTCTTCATTCCTACTCCAGGCCTCTACATTCAATTCATTGTTTAAAGCCGCTGCTGCCATGGCTCCCATAGCTGCTGCTGCAATAGCTTGATGTCGTTGAGATGCAACATCTCCAGCGGAATAGATTCCACGAATGTTCGTTTTTCCAAAATCATCTGTTATGACCGATCCTCTTTCAGAAGTGTGACATCCGATAGCTTGTGGCAAGTCCGATCCGGTTACCAGATCCGGTCTGAAGAAGATGCCCTTGCAATGCAGCATTGTTCCATCTTCCAGAACGACCTGTCGCACCATTCCTTGGTTTGAGTCAATCGTGCGAATAGGTGAATCGTATATCACGATTTGATGCTTCCTCAGTTCTTCTCGGTCGACATCACTTAACTCGTCAGGTCCGTTCGTACAAATAACAAGAGACCTTGACCAACCTGATATTAAAGGTACGAAATGCATAAGGTCAGTTCCCTTGCTAATGATAACAAGAGATTTATCTTTCAGTTCCCATCCATCACAATACGGACACACAAATGCACTTTTCCCATAAACCTCAGCCAGGCCGGGTATATCAAGTGGGCGATCTTTCATCCCTACGGCAAACAATACTTTTCTACTAAGCAAGCATCTTCCCTGTGCAGTCTCCAGTTGAAAATGACCGTCCTCTCCTGAAAGGGATACAACTGCATCCTCCATAAAGGAAACGGAAGGATAGTCGCTTATTTGCTCCCTTGCAATACGTCGAAACTCCCTAGGACTTATTTTGTCTCGAGTTAAAAAGCCGTGTGCTTCCCGAGTTACAGCATTGCGCGGATGTCCTTCATCAATCATCACAATATGTTTTCTGGCACGCCCCAATGTGAGCGCAGCACTCAAGCCAGCCGGCCCACCGCCGATAATTACAGTATCCAGAAATTTTTGGTCCATTGTTCAAAGTCCCCCATTAACAGGTTTTTAAGTTTATTTTTTTACAGATTGTCTCTGCTGAACATATTCTGGCTTTTCAGTCGAACCAGCACTTTGCCGAATCTCCCCCCTTGCCGGATGGTCACTTGGTCGGAAGGAACATTTTCATCCAGGTACCTTGAGACCGTTCTGCTGACTCGATCTCCAGACAGACCAGCGTGCTTCAACATTTCAATTACTTCCTCAAATACGGCTGTTTTGGATCGAACCGTTGTATTCATTTCCCGTGTAACCAGCGACTGGTAAGCGTATCCCTTGAGAAACAATAGTTGAAGCAGATAAAGCATTTCCATACGCTCGCTTTTTTGGGGTTGATCACTCACAAGCGGCCAAATTTCATCGAACACACTATGCTCTTTGCGACCAACCGAAGTGCTCATATAGCAGTATTCCCGCGCACAACTCATTATTCTTCCTACACTGTCCCAATCGTGCAAAACTGGACACATTGACACAAATACAAAGTCAAACGCCTTTTCCCACCCTTTAGCCTGAATATCAATGGTCTCAAACGGCTCAGATACAATGTTGACAGTCCCATTCGTAAGCCGTGCAGCACGCTCTCTCATTAACGCGGCGAGAGGAATAGAGGGTTCTACTGCGGTTACTTCAGCTCCCATCTCGGCAAAAGGAATTGCAAACCCTCCAGACGCAGCACCGATATCCAAAACAGACATTCCCTTAAAGGAAACTCCCTGATCGTACAACCAACTCATAATTCGCTTGGCTCTTCCTCTTCCTTCATCACTGAATACCTCTTCATCAAATGATGCGGCTCTATGATCAAAAGCGCGAAACGGATCAATTCCAGACCTCCTCATAATATCAGTGGAGGTCAACTCATCCTCTTTCCAAGCGTTTTCCCAGACCGTATCATTAAAAAATTCATGATTCATTCTACCCCTCCTTTAAAATAATTTAGATACTTTAAAGATTCTCAATGTCTTTAATTTTCACAAAAAAATGATTGTGTAATTGACAAACTTTTAGCTAATTCAGAAATTTTCTTCTTCTTTAAGTAGTGTTCCATTTCTCCCTCAGCCGCAAACATTTCCTGTTGAATAACACAATCTGGACCATGATTTAAATCGCAATCAAACAACGAAGCTGTACCTTCAATTGCATGAATAATATCAAGCAAAGAAATATCTCCTCGATTACGTTTTAACCGATACCCCCCCTGGGCACCCGATGCGGACTCAATTAATCCAGCCTTCGATAGTTTAGTCAATATTTTGGATAAATATGTGGGCGATACTCCTTGTCTCTCAGCCAATTGTTGTACACCAATCAGCTTTTCTGATGATGTTGCAACAAGAAACAACATGGTATGAAGAGCATAATTGGTTGCTTTTGAAAACTTCATCGAGAAAGATCACCTCGCTTATTATAGATTATTGGACTCTACAATAACTTTAATTCGAATTATTGTCAAGATAGTTAAATGATCTATGAAATCAAGGGCTGTTGATTAACTTCTAAACTCAATAGCTGTGTTGAATAGAAAATTCGCATAAACCATCTGCTCAAGCTCCATTACACATCAAAATTAGGTATACATTTCCTGGTTCATTAACAGGCCCTATTGAAAATACCTACTCGCATTGCGAGTTTAAGATTACGCTTGACGTCACCAAACAAGAAAGTTATTGTAGATATTCAAAGTCTTTAATTTATATCGTTTCTCTTTGCTCATTCATTATTTTTCCGATTATTTTACAGACATAAAAAGTCTTTTATATCTTTAATGTTGACTATACATGACTCCTGATTTAAGTATGTTTGCTCGAAAGTAAAAAACTATTGAGAAAGTAAGTGATTGCAATGACAAAAATTAATTACCTCAGCTCTATGCCGATTAACAAACTACTACTTCAATATGCTGTACCTTCTGTTATTGGCTTTGTTATCTCATCGTTATATATCATCATCAATCGAATTTTTATTGGTCATATACCAGGAATAGGGTCCATCGCTCTGGCTGCCATTGGAATGACCGCTCCAATCACCACCTTCTTGTTTTCAATCTCTGCAATGATTGCAGTTGGAGGTAGTGCCCGAATTTCAATCCTCCTGGGGCAGAGGAAAAAACATGAAGCAGAATCGACTGCTGCAAATGCCATTATGTTTTCAATTCTTCTGGGTTTGTTGATTATCGGAATTTATTTTCTTTTTCATAATCAATTGTTTGCCTGGCTAGGCATACAGGGCCAGGGGTTACCCTATGCAAGAAAATACATTGATATCCTAATCCTAGGTTCCATCTTCAATCTGCAAAGCTTCATTTTTCCTAATCTCATTCGTGCCGATGGTAATCCCAAGTTTGCTGCGACAATAACTATAGTCGGCTGTATAATCAATATTTTGTTGGATACCTTATTTATTTATGTTCTACATTACGGTATCCAAGGCGCAGCTTTGGCTACTTTGTTGTCTCACGTAGTTATTGTTTCTATGGGAACATATTATTTTTCCAAAGGTAATTCGACACTTCAATTGTTGAAACAACATTTCACATTAAGAATGACAATCTTAAAACCTTTTTTGCTTATCGGGATGGTTCCCTTCTTTAATCAGATGTCAACCAGTCTTGCACAAATTGTAAGCAACTTTTCTTTTATGAAATATGGAGGCGAACCATTCATTGCTTCCCTATCTGTTATCAATTCCATCACCACCTTGCTGCTCACGTTCGTTAATGGACTCTCTCAAGCCAATCAGACTATAGCCGGATTTAACTACGCAAGAGACCATACAGATCGAGCCATGCGTTCATTAACGCTTTCCGTGGCATATTCCACAGTCATTCTATTGTCAGGGAGTATCATCATTCAATTATTTCCCGGACTTCTCATTAGGAGCTTTACCTCTGATATATCTATTATTGAGATAGCTTCTAAGGGTTTACAATTAAATTCGATTCTACTATTTCTTAATTCAATCTTTATTATTAGTGTAGGTTTCCTCATGGTTACAGGCAACGCTAAGACCGCTGTAATTGTCAGCATATCCAAACAATGTATTCTCTTAACTCTTATCATTTATTTCTTACCCATGATTATTGGCACAAATGGTCTTTGGCTTGCACAACCTATAACCGATCTCTTAGCCAGTCTTGCTCTCATTACCATTATTGTTAAACTATACGCCCATTCCTTTAGGAGATGACGTTATAGCTTGAATTTTTTAGAGGGTGAACTAAACTGTTGGAGCATAAGCATGGATCTTCTTCATTCGTTGGATCATTGATCAACAAACAGATTTCTATGGAATTATACTTCCTGAAAAATATGCATACACAATTGTTAAAAATATAAAATTCTTCGACCGTTCCTGAACCAGGGTCCGCGAAAGTGTATGTTCGTTCCGTATAAACACATTCAATATGAAATGGGAGGAACACAAAAAAGGTATCTCTTCAATCATCGAGATACCCTTTATGGTTGCCGTCTTATATATCAATAACTTAGATACACCCAAATTATAGTGTCATATACACGATGTTACGTGAATTATTTGCATTAACCACCTATCTTAGTGACTGTTGCTATGTGCTCCTTTTTGTCTCAGAAATACCCCCTCAGCCCATACCTTTAACTGCGCAAAAGCAAAGACGACGCCGAAGGAACATGCTACAGTCGATAGATAAACCAAGAGTAGCCCCACGAAGAAAGGAAGCTGACCTATCAAGTCACCAAACAAGCGCAGCACGATGACCAGAATGAACACATTCGCTGTAAAGGCTCGGTACGCGTAAGTAGATAACCATTTGTAATAGGGAAGTGAACGGGAATTCAAGCTGATCAGATGCCTTGCCAGCATGTAAATCAGGAATATCACTACCAAACTATACAAGGTCATGGATGGCTTCAGATAAATCAGATTTCCGAAGGACATATCCTCAAATCCAAAACCGAAAAATTCGTGATTTGTCCAAATGAGAATAAGCAGCATTACCGGAATGAGTATGAACTGAATCCGGCGAAGCACTCCGTCGAACTGTTTCTTATATACCCAAGCGATTCCACCTAATAAAGCATAAATAAAATAACTAACGAAAAAGCGGTCAAGGTAACGCAGACTAATCGCATATGCTCCTCGGAATACAAAGGTATCGTACATCCATAACCACGCTCCGAAGATCACAAAGCTCACAATAAGCAGCGGAATGACCCGCTTAGGCTTAGCCAGGTATTTGTAACAGATGAAAATAAGGACTGGCATCAGCAATTGAAATTGCAACATCATCACTGTGTACCAATACTGTGATGATGCATTACCGAGCACAAATGACTCGATGAGCGTCCAGAATGATGTAACGTGCTGATTAACCTGAATTTCCGGGAAGAAAATTAAGCCAGCCGCTGCCCACAGTAAATAAGGAATCACAAGCTCACCGAATTTTTCCTTGTAAAAATGGGATGCCTTCGTATGCTGATTATTTTTCACCATCCCATATACAATGGCAAAAATAAAGACTGGCGCAGTATACTTTACTATATTGAAAATAACACCTAATAAGGCTAGGTCATCATTAGTGTGTGCATACTTCAGAAACATTCCCAGAACGCTTTGCAAGATCGCTCCGCTGACGGCAAACACCTTTAAAATGTCGCTCTCATTAATATTAATATTCCGCTTTTCAGTGTTTTCCATAATACGCACTTCCCCTTGGACAGCTTGCCTAAAGCCAAATGGTCGTGCATTCCTCCCTTTTGCCGTTGATTATAGCTCCTTATTGCCGAGGATTACGAACGAGCTTGGGACCCGAAGAAGTTCGCAGCACCACAGTACTGGCCCGTCTCTCAAGAATTTCGCGCAGGACGTAGGCACCGTCTCTTGTCTCCAATTGAATGTCAATTCGAACACCCAGATGCTCCAACTTGTGCACAAGTCTTTCAGCTGCTGCATAATCAATAACCTCTGAACCATCTATAACAAGGTCAAGATCACTTGTTTCCTTCACAGTTGGGTATTGCGTTACTATTTCGAAACCCGCACTTCCCACTGGTCCCCAGCGCCAATCCAGCATCATTTCTGCTAATAAATCCATCACCTGCAGGACAGGCTGTTGCCGTCTTGTTGCAGATAAAGAGTTCCACATCTGGCGCTCCGCTATCGCATAAGGAGACACGAGCTGGCACACGCCCTCCGGGTCAAGCAAGGCAGATTCCCGTTGATTTCGGTCTGTTCCACGTATTCCGACAGGAATATGACTATTTTCTAATAGTCCAGCCCTGCGAACGACTACAAAGGGGGCCCGCCTCAGCGAGGCGGTTACCCACTCCTTGTCTTCGTAGAAGGAGAGATATTTCAAATTGGACACTTCAATCAGATCATGTGGCCGAATTACCATTGCTCCGAAAGCGCTTGTCGCACGTTATTAGTTGCCATACGCCCACCTGCCAGAGCTTCCTTGGTCTGCAAGCGGAAGCTAAGGTCACGAGGCGCTCCTTTCGTACTCTCAATAGCCTCGGAAATGGTCCGTTCCACAATGTCTACATCACTGTTCTGTGGATCGTCCGCTTGGATCCCGCTCAGCAGCGAATATAGTGCTCCCAGAGTACTGTAGCTGCGCACATCGTAGGCCATGGCTGGAACTTTCTTGGTAGCTTCATCCAGCTCGGCAATCGTCCGCTTGGTGATTCGGGCAGCAGAAGCCTTGGACATGGCCTGAATATTAACCTTGCTGTCATCCAGTGCGATCAAACGATTCGATTGCAGCCCATGCGCGAGGAAGCCTCCCGAAATCGCGTTACCGACGATCACACCGATGACCGGATGACCCTCTAATCTAGCGGTTGCATAAGCATCTGCACTTGCAGCGAGGGCAAGGCTGATGCCGACCATTTCTTCCTTATAGCCGTAGGCTTGACTCGGTACATCAATGATGGCAATGATCGGACGTTTGGTTTCTTTTTTCTCATCCTGACGGATTGCGTCCTTGATGACTTGAGCCACCGTCCAGCCTTCAAGCATACCGACCTCGCCGTTTCTGACACGCGGGAATCGGTTGGAGGCATCCGGAACAATGGCGACATATCTGCACAATTGTCCGTTCTTTTCCACATCGGCCGCAAGTACGGAAGGAACATCGCTGACTGGGTGAGTAATGCCCGTCAAGCGGGAGAACCAGCGATAACCTCTACTGTCCGAAATGTCGGCCGCGCCCTCTTTTGCCAGCGGGACAGGCTGCTGCACAGGCTGTATCTGCTTGTAAAATTCGCGATAGCGCTCAGGTGTCCAAGGTTCTGTAGGATCAAGATTGCTTAACAGGGTCAGATAGAAATCGATTTGCTCTGTTTTAGCAGGCTTTGCCGGTGCCTTGAGCGCAGTATCAATCGCTTCGATAACTGCATCCGTCGTATCTTCCACCACTTCGTCAATCAATCCGGTTTGGAAGCGCTGGTTGACTCCGATTGTGTTCCAAATCAAGGCTTTGTCGCTTGAATCGAACTCCATAACCCCTGCTTCCTGCTCAATGACCTCCGGCCCGTTCAGACCGAGGCGCGCTTTCTTCGTAGCAATCAGAGTGGTAAACAGTTCTGCAGTAATGGACATTCCCCCAAATGCCCCTACGCGGCCCGGAATCAGCCCGATAACTGGAACGTATTTACGCAGGCCGACGATCTGGGTCGCAATCTCCGAAATCGACAACAACCCATAGTTCGCTTCTTGTAGACGAACGCCTCCTGTATCGAAAATCATGATGGGATATAGCTTGTTCCCGTCCTTATTCACTTCCAGTGCTAGTTCGAGCGCTCCGGAAATTTTGGCCCCGCTGACTTCTCCAATGCCCCCTCCTTGAAAAGCACCTTCCATCGAAATGATCAAGACCTTCTGTTTGTGTATTTCGCCAAGAGCCAGAATGATCCCGTCATCGCTCTGAGGAACAATGCCTTGCGGCTCTAAGTGGGGGGATTGGATTTTGTCCAACGGCCCAAGCATCTCCCGGAAAGTCCCTTCGTCCAGCAACGCTTTGGCTCTCTCGCGTCCATTCAGCTCCACAAAACTATTCTGCATAGTCTAGCACCTCCAACACTTGCGTAAATCTAAGCATTACTACCCCCGGAGTAGCTCCGAAGTCATGAACTGTAATATTGGCAGTAATCGGATAACGGTTAAAAAAACGGATCAGAACATTCTCCCATACTTGTCCAAATCCTTCACTGCCTGTTAAAATGCTGACGTTGGTGGTCTGGCCTTCCGCAGGCTCTACAATAATCTCCAAATCCCCCGAACCGACAACACCGATATGTGCCGGCTTACGGATGGGCTTCGTAGTCTGGTATTGAAACTGTAATTTTTCCATCCTTCAGAAACACCTCCAATTAAAAGTATCAATCAATAAGAAATAATGTCGCAGCTAGCAGGTCGGCACTGCCTCCGGGTGAAAGTTGTCTAACATTGCAATACTCGGACAAGCGGTAGAGCAGTTTTCTGCCCGACTGGGTTCTTAATCCGTCTACTGTAAGGAACGCTGCGGACATTCTCTGAATCGCCATCAGATCCGACAACTGACCGCGGTGCAGGATACAGGTATCATCCACACTTGCCATCAAGGCCAATAAAGCTTCTATGCGTGCTTCCACCTCTGTCTTCCCACAAGCCCTGGCGCGCAGCAAAGCAGGCAAAGCTTTGTCCCGGATGTGCGGAAAGCCTAGCTTCGCTTCTTCCTCTGCCCCCACTACCACGTATTTCTTCTTAACCGATTCTCCATTCGTCCGCTGCATCGGGCGGTACCGATCATGGAACGATGCGATTGTTCCTGCAATGCTCATAATCTGATGTGGGTCCCGTTCCCTTGGAAAGGCTGCCCGTGCACTGGTTAAAAGACCAAGGGCCCAAATGGCACCCTTATGTGTATTGACACCGTTCGTTGCACGGAGCATCACCTTTTCGCCCTCCCGCCCGATTAGAGCTATCTGCTCGCGCAAAGACTGGTCCACCGGGTGAAGGTATGAAACAATGGCTATTTCCCGAAACGTATCCTCCAATGCTCTCGCGGATGCAAGCATCAGATCGATGGACATATCTGTATGAGAGCCATTGTCTCTGGCATCGACAAGTCCAGGCTTGGGCGTAAGAAGAGCCTCTTCCGTCAATGCCTTTACAGCTTTGGCAGCCAGAGAAGCCGCGAAAGCCGAATGCTTCATCGTGAGCATGGCTTTAAGACCAGCTCCGGAATTTAGCCGGTGGATCATACAATCCGTCTGACCAATCTACGAGGTCGTTGATCGTTTGTGCTGCCAGCAGCGAGCGCTTGGCTTGTCTACGCATGATTCCAAGATCCTCCGGATAGGCCACAATCCCCCTGTCACGCAGCAGGCTCACATCAGTCTCATTACTTTCCATCCCTAAAGGTGTTACGCCCGCAATTGCCGCGAGTGCCTTCTTTCTCTCCTCTATGCTGTCCGTCTTGTAGAGGTATGCGATACCTTCCTCGGTGAGGACGTGGGTGACATCATCCCCGTAAATCATAACCGGCGTAATGGCAAGGCCGGATTCATCCTTCACCTTGATGGCATCTAGCGAATCCACAAATACTGGCTTTTTGTTGGCACCGTATGTTTCAACCATCTGCACGACCAATTTCCGGCCTTTAGAGAGTTCCGTCGGGCGCTCGATCATGTCAAGCCAGGCAGGAGTCGCATGTCGCCGTCCCCGAGGATCATGCCCCATATTCGGTGCTCCTCCAAAACCGGACAGTCTGCCGGAAGTAACGGTAGACGAATTACCCGCGCAGTCCATTTGTAACGTTGATCCGATAAACATATCTACAGCGAATTGGCCTGCAACCTGACACATCGCGCGGTTGGAGCGCATAGATCCGTCCTTGCCGACGAAGAACACATCTGAACGAGCCGCAATGTATTTCTCCATACCGACCTCGCCTCCAAAGCTGTGAATGCTTTCGACCCAGCCGGATTCAATCGCCGGAATCAAAGTCGGATGCGGATTCAGGGCCCAGTGCTTGGCAATCTTCCCTTTCAGGCCGAGCTGCTCGCCATAGGTCGGCAGCAAAAGCTCAATCGCTGCAGTATTAAAGCCAATGCCGTGATTAAGCGACTGCACCTGATGTTTTCCATAAATGCCCTTGATCGCCATCATGCCCATCAGAATTTGCAGTTCAGTAATATTCTGCGGATCACGGGTAAACAGTGCTTCCAGTGCGTAAGGTTTGTCGGCCTGTACAATGACGTCGACCCAGGAGGCTGGAATATCGGTTCTCGGCAGTTCGTCCACGATTTCGTTGACCTGCACGATCACGATCCCATCCTTGAAAGCGGCCGCTTCTACGATCGTCGGAGTTTCTTCCGTATTGTTTCCGGTATACAGATTGCCCTCGCGATCTGATTTGTCTGCCGCTACCAGTACCACATCTGGAATAAGGTCAATGAAGAGGCGTCCGAACAATTCCAAATACGTATGGATGTCACCGAGCTTAAGCGTCCCGTCATCAATCATTTGCGCTACACGCAGGCTTTGGGAGCCACTGTAGGAGAAATCCAGCTTCCCGGCGATGCCTTTCTCGAAAATATCCAAATGTTCAGGTCTTGAAATGCTGGACATAATCATATGCAGGTCATGCACCTTGCCAGAATCGACTTCCAGCAGCTTCTGGGAAAGGAAGGACGCTTGCTTCTGGTTATCTCCTTCCAGGACGACCTTCGCACCTGGCTCGATTAGCGCCTCCAGCAGGTCGACGATCCGGGAGGAGTCGATGTATTTTCCGTCCAGCCACTTTTCCACCTTTCCTAACCTTTCCTGCTTTTTATCACGTTTTTGTGACCAGGATCGCAGTACTTTATTCATTCTTCTTGCTCCTTCCATTTTCTAATTAGATACTGAGTCGCTTCCAAACCGATCTCGTCCACAGATATTTGCCGGGTATCCTTATGGGCTTGCTTGACAAGTGTGGAAAGAGTATGACCCGGCGGCATCTCGATGAAACAGTCAACTCCCGATTCGACGCAGACAGCCGCCATATCCATCCACCGGACGGGATATGCTACGTTTAGGGCAAGGTCCTCCGCAATTTTTTCCTTGGCTGTCGTCTTTCTCCCCGTATGATTCATCAAATATGGTATTTGAGCGTCCCGCATGGAAAAAGTGTGCATTTTCAGCAATAGCTTATTGGCTACCTCTGACATCAGCGGGGAGTGTGAAGGAATCGGAACCTTCAGAAGCACTGTCTTAGCGGCCCCAAACTCCTTCGCATGCATAAAAGCTTTATTTATCCCTTCCAATGAACCGGATATGACGATTTGCTGCTCTGCATTCATATTCGAGAGGTAGACAGGCATCGCCTCGCTATGAGAAAGATCCACGGCTTGTTGAACCTCTGCCTTCGTAAGCCCAATAATCACACCCATTCCATAGCCTTCGGGGAAAGCCTCTTCCATCAACCGGGCACGGAGCCGTACGATCCGAAGCGCATCCTCGAACGAGAGAACCCCCGCGATGACCGCCGCAGGAAATGCACCAATGGAATGCCCTGCCACGAATTGGGGCCGGATACCCTGCTCGATCAACTGGTAGGCTATTCCCGTCTCCTTAACGAAGAGTGCCGCCTGAATCCAGACGGTTGAGCCCATAGCCACCTCATCGTCGCGTAGTTCAGTTCCGATAACACTTGTTGCCTTTTTCACATACTCAGGTACATTTTGGAGCATTCCAGGAATCTGTGCCCCCTGGCCGGGAAATGTAAAAACGATGTTCAGAATCTCACCACCTTTAGCAGATTCATCTTCTTTACATTGTCAATTGTAATAAGTGAGCAAATACCTGTAAAATATATATATTCACATATGATCGATAACCTAATGGTTATAAAGGGGATTACCTCACTATGGATTTTTTGCAGCTTAAGTATTTTCAAGTGACCTCGAAGCATGAGCATGTCACACGTGCCGCGAACGAGTTGTTTATCTCACAGCCTGCCCTAAGTAAGATGATTAGAAACCTGGAGACGGAATTGGGTGTGCAGCTATTTGACCGCGAAGGAAAACATATCGTACTGAATGAATATGGAAAGAAGTTCCTGAAAAGAGTGAACCAGTCGCTATCAGCGCTAGAGCAAGGCATATCCGAAGTCAAAGAAATGAAGAACGAAAAGATTGAGGTCATCACGTTATACGTAGCCGTCGGCTCTATGCTATTGCCCAAGCTTGTCGGTAAGTTTCGCGATCTCTACCCTCAAATTAGATTCAACCTGACCCAGCACCCTGCGAAGATGAAGAAAGGACTAGCGTACGATTTTGCGATTACGTCCGAAGAGTTGACGGACAACGAGAATGCGATCCTGCTGGAGGAGGAAATTTTGCTTGGCGTACCCACATCTCACCCTCTGAGTTCTCAGGACACCGTATTCCTGAAAGATCTAGAGCATGAGAAGTTTATCAGCCTTACACCTGGAAATTCGCTTAGGAAGACAACAGACCGCTTTTTTACCCACGTCCCTTATGAACCGGACATCGTCTTTGAAAGTGATGATCCGGCTACGGTAAGAGGGTTGATTCAGACAGGACTTGGCATCTCCTTTATTCCTTCTATCCTGTGGAGGAACGTCGTAACCGAAGACATCAAACTGCTTCCAATCAGCGAGCCTCGATGTATGCGAACGATCTATCTGTCCTGGCCTACTGGGGAACTGCACACCGATATAGAGAAATCGTTCTTCGAGTTCATCATTAGATTTTTCCGAGATATTGCTCAGCATTGACAGTGATGTGTAACCAAGTGGATAGTCTCTAGCTTACGTTTATTTCATAACTTAGTCATAACACCGGCTTAGCCGGTGGCTTCCATCAGCCCTAAGGGCATGAGACCAGCGAGCGGTGGTAGTGACCTGTCGCCTCCAAAACAACAACCGGAGCCATACCTGTGTTGGCCTCAAGCTTGGCCAACATCGCTCATAACCGCTCGAATCTGTGCTCTTCATGCAAAATAGGGTTTATTTCGTTTGAAAAATCCTTGCGCCGCGCTTGAACCCTAGGTTCACTCCTTATCTTTTATTTCGTCGGTCTTTCCACGATGGTTCCAAACCTGTGGCTTGGCTTGTGATGCGGGGCCACCAGCCCCTACCAGCTGAAATATGGTCTTTTGGAGGGTTGTAGGAAAACTGTTTTTGTACGGGATCACTGCCCCTAAAGCCACCACGTTTTCTCGGCACCCTATCGTAAAACGACGATAAAAAAGGCCAACCAGAAGATTCTGGCTAACCCGATAATACGAGAAGACACTAAATTAATGACTTTCAATGGTACCCTGATTTTGTCCCTCGACAGCATCAAAGATTTGATAAGATCATAGATAGAATAAAGTGAAGTTGTCTAAAAACTTTTGTTTTGAGACAACTTCACTAAATCAATTATAGAACTTATCAACACAGCTCATATTGTGCTTGTGTCAATCACGAATCTGTACTTCACATCTGAAGCTAACACGCGTTTGTAGGCTTCGTCAATTTGGTCAGCTGAAATGACTTCGATCTGAGGAACGATGCTATGTTTTGCACAGAATTCCAGCATTTCCTGAGTTTCACGGATGCCTCCGATCATTGAACCTGCAAACGAACGACGGTGACCGATGAGAGACATCACGTTTACTGACAACGGCTCCCCAGGAGCACCCACGTTAACCAGAGTGCCATCCAGAGTGAGCAGTGCGAAATATGCATTGATGTCGATATTCGCACTTACTGTGTTAATAATCAAATCAAAGGACCCAGCGAGTTTTTCGAAAGTTTCTGGTTCGCTTGTAGCGTAGTAGTTATCTGCCCCGAATTGCAAGCCATCATCCTTTTTCTTCAATGACTGTGACAGAACAGTTACCTCTGCACCCATTGCATGTGCAATTTTGACAGCCATGTGACCAAGACCACCCATACCCACAACCGCTACTTTCTTACCTGGTCCAGCTCCCCAATGATTTAGCGGCGAGTATGTTGTAATACCTGCGCAAAGTAGAGGTGCAGCGACATCAAGCTCGATGTTGTCAGGAATTCGGACGATGAAGTCTTCCGTTACGACAATGTGGGTGGAATACCCGCCTTGCGTAGGTTCGCCGTACTTGTCAACACCCGCGTAGGTAGGAATATTTCCTTTGAGACAGTACTGCTCTTCTCCTTGGCGGCAGTTTTCACATTCGCCACAGGAGTCAACCATGCATCCGACTCCTACTCGGTCACCAACCTTGTACTTTGAAACTTCGGCTCCTACTTCTGTGACAATTCCTGCGATCTCATGTCCAGGTACGAGGGGATAGTTTACTGGACCCCATTCGCCGTGAGCAGTATGGATGTCAGAGTGGCATATGCCAGCATATTTAATTTCGACCAGGACATCATACGAATCAAGATCGCGTCGTTTAATCTCAGTCGCCCGGAACGATTGGTCCGGACCGTCAACAGCTCGTGCTTTAGCAGTTATCATAATAAAACCTCCTAAGGTTATCATTTTCCAAGAGAATTACGCTCATAGGGTACAAGTGCAAGACTTGGCTTGAATTTCATTGAATTCATCCCTACTTTTTCTCTTGCAAAACCATCTTAATCCCTCTAGTTAACTCTAGGTCAAATGTCTTTGGAAAATTGGTGTTCTTAAGAAGCTTAAAAATGAAACGTCTATATTGCAACATGTTTTTGTTAACTTTGACATCCCGCATACAGCATGGTAGAATTCCCACATATCCTAGAGTTAACTCGAAGTCTATGCCAATAAGAAAAGGGGAAAATGAATGTCATATTCTATCAGCGAAGTTGCAAAGGAACTGGATCTCACAGTGTATACCTTGCGTTACTACGACAAGGAAGGACTCATTCCTTTTGTAGAACGTACCCCTAGCGGAACTCGAATATTTAAAGAATCAGATATCGACTTTTTAAAGATCATTCAATGCCTGAAATCTACCGGGATGCCGATCAAGGATATCAAAGATTTCATTGAGTGGTGTTCCGAGGGCGATTCCACCTTGCAGGAAAGATATGACATGTTTACAGAACGTAAAGCTAGTGTAGAAGCACAAATGGAAGAACTAAAAAAGACCATGGAAGTCATCGAACACAAACGTTCCTATTACAAGACTGCCCTTGATGCTGGTACGGAAAAGATTCATAAAAACAATAGAATCGGGAATTTTATTACTAGTTAATAACATCATACTAACACTCATAAAAAAGCTTAAGTCTTTAGAATTTAGGATTTTGGTCAAGTGGTTATTCAACTATTGTTTTTTCACTTTTGCAGGTACATTTTTTGTACTAACGCTCCTGCCGTTATAATGGAATTCTCACCGACTGCTACAGCCAGTATGATGGTTGCCTTAACACCAATTTATGCTCTTTTTTAATGACAATAGGATTTGAAACGATCAATCTTCTTCTTGAGGGGTGACTGATTGATTAATCGTCATGAGATTGACTTTGGAAGCAATCAAAACATGATCTTCACCTCGATCCATGGAGGTGTAACCTCGGATTAGAGCGTTCACTCCTTTAATCAACTATCCCCCCGAAAATGTCTGGGTTGGAAAACCGCTCATGAATCTTTCTCGAGGGAACTCTCTCACTTGGTTTAGCAATCCGTCATAAAAAGATCGATAAAACGAATTTTTAGTTTGTAGTGATAGATGTAGATAATCGAGAAAGCATTCGACAAGCTGCTGAGTCAATCCTTTGGCTAGTGACGACTGGACCTGAAGGACCTACCGGGGAATTCTTCAGAGATGGAATACGAATCGAATGGTAAATAAATTGATTATCGCTTTATTATGTAAATGACATTTTCCACCCGTTCTTCCATGTTGCCAATGCAATTGAATTGTATCTGTAAAAGTAATATCGCTAGTAAGATGAGGAATTGATAATCATGTCGTTCGTCAGACAGCGACCAGATGCTGGTTTTCGTGTTGTAAAAAAAACGGAACGACAGCTTTGGAATATGTGGAAACAGCTTACAGTGCATATCCGTCTCGATGTTGATGTCCAGTATATTCCCCAATAATTAACGATGTATATCTTGGTTCCGCTCAAGAAATACAGAGCGATCAGACCAAACGAAACCCAAATCAGTGTTCTTGCCGATATCAGGCGCAAATTGATACGAACCTCCAAATGGGACAACGGCTCAATCCGACCCAACTCCGCATCCAACCGGCGATCCGCTGTGTAAGAAGAAAGAGATGACAGGGAGTAAGGGCTACAATCAAATCTTAAACTGCACAAAAAGAGCACACAATGGTGGGCTCTTTTTGTGCATCTGAGGGTTGAATAAAAATAGCCTTATATGTGATTTTTTAATCTCTTCTCCATCAGTTCTGCGCATTATTGTTAATTCTTTTATTAATTCATCTTTCTCATATTCCAGAATTATTCCAGAAGGATCTGATGTGGTTTCTAGCGACCATACAGCAAACCATGTCGTTGCAGTCCATGAGCATTCAGATAGTTCGCTGTTATTCTAAAAGATCAATTTATCTAATACCATCATTATTCAGCTTACCAGCTTTAGACCAACTGCTGAACCGAGTACCATCGCGATGAACAGAATTCTCGCGGTATTACGCGGTTCACCGTAAAAGATCATGCCCAATATGGCCCCGCCCGAAGCTCCAATACCGGTCCAGACGGCGTAGGCCGTTCCCATCGGTAGTGCTTCCATGGCCAGGGTTAGAAACAAAAAGCTCAATCCAAAGCCTCCAAGCAAGTAGCAAATGGACAGGAAATTCCGGTCTTTATGGAGTTTATTAATCATGAGAACTCCAATCATCTCAAATACGCCTGCCAAAATTAGAAATACCCAGTTCATACGTCAGTGCACCTCTTTTCCTTGTTTCTTCTCTTTGCTCTGTATTTTGAGCCCTATAACTCCGAGCAGAAGTACCCCGATCAGCATCAATTTGGATCCCTGTACCTCGGCACCAAACAACAAAATTTCTCCCAATACAGTGCCGGCCGTTCCCAAACCGACAAACACTGCATAGACTGTTCCTACCGGAAGCGTACGGGAAGCCATAATCATGAGTATGAAACTTACTAAAATGGCTACTAAAGTGCCCCCCCACTCTAACCATCCACTGGCATGTTTCAGGCCGATGACCCATCCAACTTCAAATAATGCCGCAATTACAACAGATAACCATGTCTTGTTCATTCTGTGCTTCCTCCTTTTTGATAATGCTGCAATATAATATGGATTTAAAGCAGCAATAAAAAAAGCCTGAGATCATACTGCATACAGCAGTTTTTCTCCCAGGCTTTTATCCCTCCGTGGCACAGTACGACGACTGTGAGTTTTCTCTCGGACCAGCCGATATTACATCGCGGAACCCTAGAAAACATTTTTGAATTCAATTATAGTTAATATTATACACATTAGTAAATAAATTGCAATATAAAAATTAATAAAGATTCGTATATCATCAGATGGTTAAAGTTAGCGGCCGTATTTTAACAAGGGGTAGACCCAGACCCTTGGCCAATATCATAGTTTTATTACTGGAAAGTGGGCGTTAAACAATATTCCAACTGTACGTTCCTTTATGGGTCATGTGCCCTTTGTATCATGATCATTTGGGTGATGCTTTGTTTTGTCTTTTTGTTATGGAATATACATAATAACCTGCCTTTACTAAACTTATATCATTGTTTTGGTCATTATGAAATCAATTTGTTCTTCATCACCCATATAAAAAGAGTGTGCGCCAGTTTGAACAAACCCCATTTTCTTATAAAAAGCAATAGCGTTTTCATTTTTTTCCCATACACCGAGCCAGATTTTCTTTTTATTATGTTCCATCGCAATTTCCATAGCTTTATTTAGCAGATATTTACCAAGCCCATGTTTTTGAAATTTGTTCTTTATATAAATCCTCTCAATTTCGAGTGACTCATCGCCCATTTTTTCGGATTGGGCATCATTCATATTTACCTTTAAATATCCAGTAAGTTCTTCATTGAAATAGATGAAAAAGATTTCTGAAGAGATATTGGACAATTCCTCCTCCAACTGTTTAGAGTTAAATGCTCTTTCCAGATAGGCTTTTATATTTTCAGATGAATTCTGATTTTTAAAAGTATCGTTGAATGTTTCAATACTTATTTCTTGGAGCATTTGTAAATCTTCACGGTTGCACTTTATTATTTTTACAGTCATTTTAATGCATCGCTCCTTCTTATAAATCAATAATTTCTCTTGTTGCCCTTTTTCACAAATTCCCAGTCATTCCCTATATTTTCTCTTACTCTTTGAAGAAGATTGAAAATGGTTTCTACTTCTCTTTCCGAAAATCCCTCTAATGCAACGTTATTGGAATGATCATTTTCTCTTTTTATAAATGGATAAACATTGTTCCCTTTCTCTGTTGGAAAGAGTTTTTTAATTTTTTTGTTATGTGTATCTTCTTTCTTTTTAATAAATCCATTAATTACAAGTTTTTTTATAGCACGAGATGCAGTTGTTCGATCTACTTTTATCATCTCAGCTAACTTTTCTTGAATGATTCCTGGGTTTTCACATATTCGCACAATGTACAAATACTGCCCTTTTGTAAGGTCATATTCTTTAAATTCTATATTACTTATTGAATCTAATGCCCTTGCTATCATTCCAATTTCACGAAGTACTTCTTTCATAATTAACTCCTTTGCACCTATTTTGTTGCAAACGCAATAAAAATGGTATATATTAAATTTACCCTAATTTTGTTGCATTTGCAACATGAAATTATGATAAAGAGGTCGAGTACAGTGAAATATGTTTTTTTTGTATTAGGAATTTTTATATTATCCCTTGGAATTTCGTTCACTATACAATCAGACCTCGGGACTTCACCTTTTGATGCACTTTTGGTAGGACTGTCCATAAATGTGGGGCTTACTGTGGGAAGTTGGGAAATAATAATTGCTATAATATTGATATGTTGTAATTCACTTTTAAAAAGACAAAGACCAGAATTTTTAGGGTTGTTAACAGCTTTTATAACGGGTATTGGTATTGATATGTGGCTTTTTTTATTACAAAATTTGATAACACCTGAACTATGGTACAGCAAAGTTGTTTGTTTTGGAATTGGTTTAGTTGTTGTAGGATTAGGAACTGCAACATATTTACAGACAAATTTTGCACCCATTCCAGTTGACCGCTTAACATTAATCATACAAGAATTAACTAGAACAAATCTATTTTTTTCGAGAACATTCATCTACCTCATATTCTTGATAATAGCAGTAATTTTAAATGGACCCATTGGCATTGGAACTTTGTTAACTGTTTGCTTAGGGGGGCTAATACTCAATTACTTTATGCCATTTACCGAAAAAATACTAAACCGCATATTAACACACTCTGGTACATCACCAAATTATGAGAAAGATAAAAAGCATTCTATATAGAATGCTTTCTTTCTTGTTCAACTAACCTGATCCGTTAGTTGAACTATCAAAGAACTGTGTTCATTGTAATAACATCCGTTGATTTCGATACAGAATTGTACTTTGTACTTAGTTCCAGACCTACGGCCAAGGAAATTCCCTACATATTGAACCTGATTTTTTTCCAAGTTGACACTGAAGCTTAATGCTCATATTTCTTTATTTCGATCTTAAGTTTCTCTATAAGAATTGGTACTGTTATTTGTCTCTCAATTGGTACTTTAATTGTGTCTAATTCATTTTTATAATGTGTTTGTATTTTGAAGGTCAATTAATAAAGGAGTGTAGCATTATGTTCTGTGGATTATCTGCTTTTCCACTCACCCCAGTTAACGAGACAGGTATTAACGAAAAAGCATTTGTGACCCTGATTCAACGATTAGTTGCAGCTGGTGTAGACTCAATTGGTGCATTGGGTTCAACTGGAAATTATGCATATTTTAATCGAGAAGAACGTTTACGTGTTCTTCGACTTGCTGTCCATTCAGCTGAAGGGATTCCCGTGATGACAAGTATAAGTGCGATTCGTACTTCTGAAGTACTTCGATTAGCGGAAGATGCACAAAGAGCAGGAGCAAGCGCAGTGCTGCTAGCCCCTGTCTCCTATCAAACACTAACGAATGAAGAAGTATTTTTACTCTATGAACAGGTGACGAGTTCACTCTCCATTCCACTTTGTGTATATGATAATCCGAGTACCTCACATTTTCATTTCAGTGATGAGTTGCACGGTCGAATTGCTAAGCTACCTAACGTTAGTTCTATCAAGATTCCTGGAGTACCTTCTGATCCTGAAGCAGCCAAGACACGCATTAGAAAACTGCGAACGGCCATTCCTTCCCATGTAACTATAGGAGTAAGTGGAGATTCATTTGCAGTCACTGGCTTGAATGCAGGCTGTGAAGCATGGTACTCAGTTCTCGGTGGTTTGTTTCCAAATGCGTGCCTAAAAATGACCCGTTTGGCCCAGGCCGGTTTTGCTGACGAAGCGAAACGACTCTCGGTGCTACTTGAACCGATTTGGACGTTATTTCATCAATATGGTAGCCTTCGTGTTGTTTCAGCAGCAGCAGAAATAAGTGGCTTGATCTCAAGTCCCAGTCTTCCTTTACCCTTACAACCATTGAAAAAATCAGCTAGAGAACACTTGGAATTTATACTAAAGGATATTCAGTCTACAGAAACATCCTGTTCCCCATTCGGCTAATACCTTTTCGAAGGGGAGACTACTAAGCACGTTTGCTGTAAAATTTTTCGTTATGAGTGTTGGAGGAACAACAGATGTGGTTCACATTTGCAATTGGCGCTGCTTTTTTCTTTGGCTTACGCGGCATCCTCTATCAATGGACGTCTCAACGGTCTATTGATCGGAATCTGCTGTTTGTTGGGGTGTATGTATCCAGTACAATCCTGGCGTTAATTATGAATATGTACGCAAATCAAACTTGGAGTTACGAGGCCTGGCTTGGTTTATTAATGGGTATTTTCTCTTTTATGGCCAATACGTTCCTATACAAAGGTTATGCTGTTGGTAGAGCTTCAGTCATAGCATTTTTTTCGGGACTAACGCCTGTGCTTGTTGTCCTGCTAGCTGCTTTGCTTTGGGAAGAGACACTTACTTTAGTCCAGCTAGTCGGATTCTGCATCATTATCCTCTCTCTTATCGTCGTTAGATACAAGCGAGATCTGCAAGTAGGACAGTATCAAGGCTGGCAATGGGGCATACTGGCCATCTTGTTTTATAGCTTCACAGACCTTTCCTCGAAACAAGCCTTACTTTACGGAGTATCTATTTTGCCTGTTTTGACAATTATGTTCATGACAAGTAGCATATTATTTGCTGGAGCATACTTTTTAATTAAGATTAGACAAGATCCTTCTTCAACAGATATAACTTTTAATGAAGAAAAACAAAAAATTAAAAAAAATGAATGGACAATTCTTGGAACGTTGTTATTAGGAACGATAATTGGTCTTGTAAATATTGTAGCCATGATACTTAAACTTGCTGCCTTTCATAGTGGAGTTACCGGGATTGTATCCGCAATCATTGCGTTGAGTGTCGTTGTGATATTACTTTATGCTCGATTCTATCTAAAAGAAAAAATGAGTCGTCAAGAGATATTCGGCTTAATTCTCGCATTGATTGGAATTATCGTAATTAAAATGATGGTTTAATCAAATTGATGTTTAAACTGCATATGAATCAAACCAGAAATCTCCAAATAAAAAAGACCCGCGTTTATTG
>NZ_JBSQBM010000020.1:0-124566 GCF_059417685.1 Paenibacillus sp. LT-B23
GTTTTAAAAACATATCATCTTGAATAGCTTCTGCAAATGAATATTTCATTTTGATTTTGTTTATAGTGGTTACTAAGTCGAGTGACCACTATAAAACATCTCCAAAGACGTCCCCTACATCTTATGGTCTTAAATTAGTTGTATAAAATTTTCTATTTATCATCCTTCAGTTGGAACCTCTCTCTCAACGTATCTCGTCTTGTTTCAGGAAGTGCCCCCTATCGTCTGTGATCCTTTCAAAGATCTTATCCCAATTATCTAACCTCGGAAAACCTAGACTTCTAATAAATTTCCTTGTCATTTTCATTTTTTTAGAAAGCTTAATTGTATTATTTATCGGGTAACAGCGAGTATCACCGTTAATTAACTCACTAATAAAGTATGCTTCAGATATTTGTGCTTTAGATAGTTCGGCATCGATAGTTCTAATCATTTGAATGATTATGTCTGAAAGGCCAATAACATCATAAATATCAAGCTCAATCTTATCCCCTACCGATAAAGGCGTCATTCTGGGAAGCTCTCTAGCATTAATATCATTTGCATTTGTAATTTGAGTAGTATACAAACGAAAAATA
Source organism: Paenibacillus sp. LT-B23 (assembly GCF_059417685.1). Taxonomy (NCBI): domain Bacteria; kingdom Bacillati; phylum Bacillota; class Bacilli; order Caryophanales; family Paenibacillaceae; genus Paenibacillus; species Paenibacillus sp. LT-B23. The sequence goes on from NZ_JBSQBM010000020.1 coordinate 579, forward strand.
CTGTTTAATTGTGACCCACAATATCCAGCATTATGAATAAAAGCATTTCTGACCTCTTTAAATAAACGGTAGCAAAGAAGTTGCTTATTGAAACATCGCGATGAATATTTTGCACTGTTTGTAAGGTGCGAGTAGAAAGCACTTTTCAGCATGTCCGATTCGAAAACTGAAAGACTATTCAGGACTGTATGAGTACCTGTATTATTATAAAACTGCAAGGCTGTAAGTTGATTGTCAGTAATCAAACTATTATTTTTTAGTAATATCAACCATCCCTCATATATTGAAAACAGACTATATAACAAAGCTTTTGCCTGCTCACTCTTAAACTCTTCCATTGATTTATTTGGAAATATATTAGTAAAACTGATTCGCGCAAAATATTTATCATCAATAAATTGTGATTCATAGTCGTCTTCTGTAGCATGTAAATTATTTCCTCGAAACTTCTTCACTTCTTTTTGCAAAAAAGATATCCCTGCAAGTGATGGCCAAACAAAGTCAAATTGTTTAGTTATTTCGTCTAATACGTTTTGTGTCTCACGGAAAAAAGTTTTACGCATTAACCGCACTATTTAACCCCTTTTCTTGTATTCGTTGACTTTGGTTATAACTACTTAAATATCTTCTAGAGTTAGTGCTTTCATACGAGTCTTGTAGTTTTGGATATATTACTAATGTGTCCGCTCTTTAATAATGATCTCTAACAGATCTACGGTAATTACGCATAACGTTTCTGTATTCACGAACCCCGATGGGGTTGTCTGCTGAAATTCCTCTCCGAAATTCTTCTCGCAGCCCCAGGCTCGAAGGAGCCGCTGCTTGAATACTATGTTATGTGATGTCAACAACTTCCTCGAATTAACTAGATGCCTAATATTGAAATGCAATCTTGGGATTTCAATTGCTCATTAATCCATGTTTGAAATTCTTTAATCATTTTTCTCAGTTTTTCAATATTATTTTCATAATCTTTTATAAACTCATTTTCACTGTATCCAAAGAAAAAACCAATGTGCTCTTTAAGAGTATTCATTTTGGGTTGTTCTTCAAGAAGGTTTATTACTCTTTCTAATCTCTTCAGGATACTCCACCAAGTTTCCTTTTGAATCTCATTAAAAGCATAGTGATCATATGTACTATGTTCACTTTCAACTGATTTCTCTATAAAACCAAATAGTTCTTCGGTCAAAAAAATTGAAGTATCACTCCAACATTGACCAAGGTATCTACCTGGCAAAATTTCAATATAACAAGTGCCTTCAAGTTCTTCTTTATTCCTTATTATCTTCATTATGTTTACCTCTTAAATAATTTCGTTGATTTCACATAACGTTTCTGTATTCATGAACCCCGAAGGGTTGTCTGCTGAAATGCTTCCCTGAAATCCTTCTCGCAGACCAAGGCTCCGAAAGGAGCCGCTGCTTGAATACTATGTTATATGACGGAATCACTTCTTCAATTAACCAACATTCATTCTTGATTCTAATCTGTCATTGTTCTGCTATATGTTCCAATAAATCTCCTGGCTGACAACCTAAAGCCGCACATAATTTATCAATCACTTCTAATGACACATATTCGTTCGTATTGAGTTTCGCCATTGTAGCAGACGAGATACCTGTCATTTTCAATAAATCCTGCTTCTTAATCTCCCTGTCGATCAATAATTTTTGAAAAGGTTTATAACTTATCATCTAATATTCCTTTCATACATCAAGTGAATTTTTCTTTAATTATATGAAAGTATATTTTCTTTATCAAAAACATCTTCAACATGTATTGACTTGATTGTTTGACATAATAAAATTATATTTAATAAGTTAAAATTTTGTTCATAAGATCAAATACATTGGATGGTGTTCAAAATGCATAATTCTTTAGAACTCTTACTTGATTCACTGATTCATACTCGAATTGAATCTTTATATGGCGAGTTTATCAAAAACAACTCCAGCTACAACCAGTTCTCATCCGAACGGAATCTCTACTTCAAGCAGTTACATGAAGGAGTACCGGAGAATATACAGAAGACCCTATTCCTTTACGACGATGCTGAGCTTTCTGTTCAAGCTATTTTAGAACGTGAAATTTATTTGCAAGGTTTTAAGGACGCTCTTCACCTGCATAACGAATTACATATATCTTTAGACTGAGAGCCTTCTGGCTCTTTTTCATTTTGATTCTGTCGCATAACGTTTCTGTATTCATGAACCCCGTCAGGAGTTGTCTGCTGAAATCTCTCCCCGAAATCCATCTCGCAGACCAAGGCTCCATAAGAGCCACAGCTTGAATATTATGTTATGCGTAGTTCCTGACTACTATGAATTGCTAACATTTGTTTTATTTTTCTTTAAATCTACCCATTACAATGCTGCTGTATAGTCTACCATCAGTAAGCAACTTATCATGTTTTAATACTCCTTCAATTTCAAATCCTTGTTTTTTATATAATTCTATTGCGTTCTCATTTGTCTCTAACACGTTCAATACCATTTTTTGTATACCAACTGAATCAGCCCATATTATAGACTCTCTTAATAGATTCTTTCCAATTCCATATCCCCAAAATTCTTTTAGTACGCATATTCCAAATTCCACTTTATGCAATAGTCGCTTTAAATTTGTTCCTTCGCACCGCGAAAAACCAACAATGCGATTTTCAATTTCAGCAACTAAGAATAGGTTCCTTGGACTCTCTTGATCTGTTTTAATTATCTCCTCAAATCCGGAGGCGTCAATAAATTCTTCTCCACTTTCTCTGTCCATATTTTCTGTCTCGCTATCAATTTGTAATCGTAGTTCAGACAAGCTTTTTGCATCTTCAACTGCTATAGATCTAATACGATATTTTAGTTCTTTCACATTAAAGTCATTTGGTTTAATAATCATTACGAATCTTCCCCTAATTGAAATGATCTTATAGTCAGTTCATTAATTATTTTTTTAGGAATTACGCCTAACGTTCTCGTATTCGCGACGTCCATTTCCCTTAGATAGTTCCTATCTTAGGGGAATGGATGTATCTGCCTGACTCCTCTTCTTCGAAAAAACTCCTGGCAGATCAAGGACCAACGGCCACAGCGCGAATATTATGTTATAGGATGTCAGCGCCTTCTTCGAAATACAAAATCATTTTTTTAACTATCGTTTCCCGTTAACGTCATTCTATGTCTGCTGAGGCGCTCCTGGTGGATAATAATTATTTAGTAACATTACAGTTATGAAATACGTAGTAGGTTAGGGTTTCTTGTACGTCCCCTTACAATTATTCACCACCACCTGTAATTTGCTCTTTACCATTGTTCATAGTGTATTTGATTCAAATCAAAGCATCTTACATAATTGTCCAATCATTCTCTTTGTGTCCAACATATCTTGGAGATATCAAACAAGAGGAGTTGATATTTTGGTACGTATTCTCGATAAAGCTGCTGTACAGCCGCGCCGTAGATTCAACTTAGCAAACTCATTTATTATCCGACGTTCACCAGCAAGATCTCTCCTGGCAACAATCACTTTACAGATTCCAGTCAATTCTCAACCTAATCGGGTAGATTTAGTAGCAACTGTGGGTGTTCGAGGTGTCACTGGCATTGCACAAATACTCTTTAGAATCTTCCGCGATGGAAGAGAGATTTTCAACACCCAACAAGGTATCGAATCTGTTGGTTCTGAACAAAATTATGCAGTTACGTTCCAGGCGGAAGATAGAAATGTAAAAGCCGGTGCCCATGTTTACACAGTCACAGCAGAAAACCTTACTGCAAATACAAGAGCCGATGTTGTTGGGCCTGTATCGTTTAGTGGGTTAGCCGTTAAAACGAGAACCTAATACCATATTTGCAATTTTCAGCACTTGAATGATAGCCCTGTAAAAACCTCAATTTTGAGGGGATAGGTCCTCCAAGATGGAAAAAGAGATAGGAAAGTAATAAGCAGCTCGTTCCTCGTCAGAGGATGGGCTGCTTTTGCTCATTTCCACTAAGCATAACTGCCTGTCAGTTTAATTCATCAACTAATTTCTTGCGCTGATTTCCTATAACGTTCCCGTATTCATGAACCCCGGAGGGGTTGTCTGCCGAAATGCCTCCACGAAATCCTTCCAGCAGACCAAGGCTCCAAAGGAGCTGAAGCATGAATATTATGTTATAGGATGTCAACGGCTTCTTTGCAAGTGCTTAATACTTAAGATCTCATCTCATTTATTATACTTTGAAGACCTACAAGATTTCCTTTGTCTAGTGTTGAATAATAATTCACATGCTGTTGCGCTGCATCTAAAGCTTTTATATAATACTCGTTTCCAAAATCTCTTTTTATACTTTCAAACAATAATCTATTGGTTTCATTGTTAAATGCCCTTTTATACACTTCTCCGTTCATCATAGCTAGAAATATGGTGATAAATGCTTTTGCTGATCCTTCATTCATTCCTGTAATTTTATTAATTTCTATCTTCCCTTCAGTTCTTGTGAGTTTCCCTGAGTATACCTCCTTTGCTATTTCATAAGCCACTTCACTCATTTCAATAGTGATTTTCATATACTCTCCTTATAATTAGATATGCTTCCATAATCCTTGTATCTCTGTTGATTTCCTATAACGTTCCTGTATTCACGACTCAGCGTATGCTGAGTGTCTGGCAGCTGCCGGACCCAGGGCGTATGCCCGCAGCATGAATATTATGTTATGTGATGTATCAGCCTTCGCCGAATTCCTTAAAAATATTATTTCGCTCTTTTGGTTCATTGTTATACATTTTATTTATTCCTTCTGCTGTAAATAAATCATCACTGGATACGGCCATTGTAGTAAAACCTGAAGATAGAAAGACTTCAACATTATCATTAATCGATCTTTCCGGCTTGAATGATTTATCATCTTCATACGGTTCGTCAGTTATAAAACCTAAGTCAGTTCTTCTAATTAATTGATCCTTTAAATAGCCAGCTATATAGTGATCTTGTGTAACTTCTAAATAAACTCTATCGCTAGTTTGGTAGATCCTGACCGAAGAAATAGAAGGATTTATATACTCTTTAAATAACTCTTTTATCTTAGGTAAAATTTCTATTGCCTCAAAACTATCGAATTCATCATATTCCACTTTACTCTCGGAGAACTTTTGAATTAATTCAATCGCCTTATGAAGTGGAAAACTAAAAAACTCTCTATTAGCATTTACTCTAAAATCGTTTAATTCATTATGTACAGCTTTTTCTAATCTATCACAGTCAGTAGAAAAAACTTCATAAGCAACTTTAAAAGGGGTAGGTATTCCAGTGTTACTAGATAGTTGCTTTGCCCTTTCGCTAGAGCTTAATGAAGTCTTTCCAATTTTAATTAATCCCTTGAAACTTTCGTTTATAAGTATGTAAACATACCCATTAGACATGTATTACACCCACTCTCTCCTGAGATTTCACATAACGTTCGCGCATTCCTGACGTTCAAGCGGCTTAAGTGACCGAAGGGAACGGGTCGATAGACTTAGCCGGTTGGATGTGTCGCTGGAATAAACTTCTTCGATATCCCTCTTGGCGACCAAGGAGCGATAGCGACGCAGCAGGAATGTTTTGTTATCGGATGTCAACGTCATCTTCGAATTACGTTCAAAATCATTAATTTGTCTTTGCATATATATAAGTATCTGTTAGTTCTTTGCCATCTACGGAGATATCCTCGAATCTTAGAGTTCCTTCTAATAAAAAACCTAATCTTTCTGGAATCGCCTTACTCTTATTGTTTAATGTGTCACATCGAATTTCTAATCTCCGAGCCTTTAATTCCTGAAAAGCATACTCGCAAATTCCTTGAACTGCTTCGGTCATGTATCCATTTCCACTATAACGCGCATCTATCCAATATCCAATTTCAAACTTAGGAACATCCCAATTGGGATTATGCAGACCTGAAGAACCAATAAATTGATTGGTGTCTTTGAGGAAAATAAGAAGTCTCAGGTCCTCTCGCTTCAAAAATCTCAGGTGAGCTTCTCTCATATCTACTTCAGTATTTTCTTCTGATTGCTCTTTCTGAGCAAATGGTAGCCACTTCTTCAATTCATCAATAGAATTTATTATTGCTTCGTAAACTACTTTCCCATCTCCTGGCATTGGTATTCTTATTAATAGTCTATCCGTATTTATTTGACTAGGAAAATCTAATAGTATTGGATTCAACAAATACACACTCCTTTAGTTATACTAATATGATTTTTATTCTTCTCGTTGATTTCCGATAACGTTGTTGTGTTCCTGAACACGAGAGGATTAAGGGAGCAAATGCGACCGGGTGGCTCCGCCACTTATCCTCGCAGGGTTGTCTGCCTGATTCCACTTCCTCGAATTGCCTCGGGCAGACCAAGGAGCATAGCGACGCAGCAGGAAAACGGTGTTATATGATAGGGATGCCTTCATTGAGTTACTTTCAAGAAATCTCTTATCTCCTGTAATGCAGCATTCCAATTAGATTCAGTATTATTAATCGTCAATTTATCGATTTTCAATTGATTTATTATGTCTAATTCATATTCTTTTCGTTCTTTCAACACTTCACAAAGTCCATCTAGACCTTGATATCCCTTTGCTTTGCCGTATCCTTGCTCAGTGTAATACCAAATAATATGGCTAAGCCAATCATCAGTCCGCTCTTGAATAACTCTATCAATTGTCGATCTTATCTCATCTTGGTAAAAGTAAATTATTTTAGGGTTCAAAGGCTGAATTATTTTTTCTAATCTCTTGATAAAATCAGTCAGCGTCCGTTTGGACAGATTGAACCGTCCAAACATCAAAGTAAGCGGATTCTGTATAAAACAACATTCTAATATTACTGTTCCGTGAGTCTGTTGAGCTTGTCTGACGAATTCCAGCCATCTCTCAACTATTAGCTCTTGATATCTATCTAAAGTTACATTGTATACATCAAATCTGGCTAACTCATCTATTAAATTCTTATGTGTTTCCATAGATATTTGTTGTTGTAACTTACCGTAGTAAATTAATTTATATTGCTTTACTACCTGAGTAAATTGATCTATCACATGAATTAATTCAGGGTACCTGTCTTTTAGGGCTTCATACTCATCTAAATCCATACAAGCAACGGATTCGTAGTCTGCTGGATGATTTAAATCACCTTCCAGAAACAATTGGCTGAATATACCGTTTATATCTAACAGATCTTTAATATATTGAGCTGTGGTTGTTTTACCTGATCCTGGTATACCTTCGACTAGAATTAATCTTGCATGATTCAAGTGATTGTCTCCTTTTATTATCTTTTTATTGTCTTGCATCCCTTTCATATAACGTTCTCGTATTCACGACGTCCGACAAAGTCGGATGTGTCCGGCTCTGCCGGACCGAGGGCGTATGCCCGTAGCGTGAATATTATGTTAGCTGATGTTGATTGCTTCTTCGAGCATTCTTCCTAATTTCCTCTTGTTATATATTTACTTCATCCCAGTTATAAATCACATAAACCAACTGGATCATTATTATGGTCAAATAGCTAATGTTTACCAAAATTCTATATTTATATCTTCTTAATTCTTTTCCATAGTTATCTGTATTTATTTCTTCATCATATAGCTTTTTCTTTGCTTTTTTGTACGCCTTTAATAGTATTCTGAATTCAAGTATTCCCATTATGCCCCATAGTAATGTGAACACTAATAATAAGGCATTAGTAAGAGACAGTAGCATCCCTATTCCTACATCTGTTATTCTTATTATTTTATAAGATAAATGTACGGCCATTGTTATCACGCAAAGTATTAATCCTATCAAGCTGATTATTGGTTTGGGATTCTTTATTTTTTTCTCCTGCCTTTCAGTCAATTTCAGCTAACGTTCCTGTATTCACGACCTTAGCGTATGCTGAGGTGTCCGGCGAATGCCGGACCCAGGACGAATGTCCGCAGCGCGAATATTATGTTAGATGATGTCGCTTACTTCTTGATTAACCTTCAATTTTTTTAATAGGCCTTCCAGTATATTTGGTCTTTCCGTTCCAAAAAATATATCTATATTTTCTTTATATAAAAATCTGTAAGCCGTAAACCAGAGATAATAGTAGTCTAGCAGATCGTGCCAAGCTGCCCCGTTATCAAGCGAACCGTATTGAATTGTTGTATTTGATCTTTTAATAGGAATTCTCCTTGAGCTTTTGAACAGGTAATAAGAAAAATTCATCATATTTCATTCCTTCTCAATTAAATCATATCATTGTCTCATATTTTTTATTTGATAAATTAGGTTGCGTTCTTGAAATTTGTATGCAGATTAGAGGTTGATGCACACAATTTTTCACAAAATAAAAAACCGCTCTCAATTAATTGAGATGGTTTCTTCATTATCAATTGTTTCATTCATAGATATAAAAATAATGAATGACGCATTCCTTTTTACAAGTCCCAGATGCCAGTACCTGGTTTACGCATCGCCTTAACCCAGCTTCGAAGAGTCTCACGATTGGCTTCGGCGACTGGATATTCTCGTGTCAAACACAATGTTTTCGATCCAGGCGAAAAGCTACTCGATGTAACAATCAATCCTTCTTTTGCTTGTTCATGTAGCACATCAGCATATAAGGCTTTTACAATAGTTTGTTCGATCACACTCTTTTGTCTTTTACACTGAATAAGAATTGTTGGTGGGCCAGCAAGCTTAGGGTCTTCTGTCCAAACCCTAACATCAATACCACCATCTGCTCGTCCAGGACCAATTTCAACAAAGTAGCCTTGTCTTTCAAAAAATTCAGCTGTTAAACCTTCGAATTTTCGCCAGTGAATACTTCCTATCTTATCATCGAAATTTGCTCTTAGATAATCAATATACCGTTGATCCATAAAAGTCCCATGTTGTGTTTTTAAATTCTCACTAACAAACAAATCATTCAGTTTAGCTACATCCTTCCATTCAGTTTCCCGAATGCTAGTCCAAGGACTTTTATGAAGGTGACCATTTAATCCATCTACGAGCTCCATTATGAGATCAGAGCCTTCTTTACCATACTTCAATGTCGCTTCAATTAAAGGTGGCACCATTGCCTTATTTGGATCTTCACCTTGTTGAGCTGCAATATTGAAATTCTCCATCATTTTAAGAAAAAACGGAAATACGTCATCGAGTAATTTTGTTTTTTTTGCGTTGTATCTATACTTATGACGTAAATGCAATGTAAACAATCCAGGACTTGTCGACTCGATATTACCAAGGCACTGTAATAATTCCTCAATCAGTCCTTCAAATTCTTCTGGATACAATCGCAGATAACCTTCTGCTGGACCAAACCAAATTTGATGATATTCTGTCGGAATAATATCATCAAACTCTTCCTTATTCAAGCCTAAGCCCGACTTATAGCCTATAAGCTCTCCTGTTCTTGTTATTACTTCTTTACGACTCACACTAATAGCCATTACAATTACCCATCTCCTTGATCTGCTGAAATTATATCTTTCAAGATCTTTACCAAAATCTCAATCATTATACAATCTACTAAGAAGGTGTGCTATACCAGCCACTTTATATTCATGAATGAACCAAGTATAACGTAAATATGCCATGCTGCAAAATTGGGTTCAATCGCCACATGCTCTAGGATATTCTCTAAGATTCTAAATTTCTGCAGACACCAAAAAAAGCTGTAATCCGACGACCAATCCCCATAATAGTCCAGCAAATCCCGCCAAGCGGCCCCATACATGTAATACAAATCACCGCTTTCAATCGTGTCTCCAATTTTGAAGGAAGTTTTCCTTCTTTTGTTTTTTGGGAAAGTGGTAAAAAAATCAATCGAATTCCATTTCTCATCGGTCAATCGTATGGTTATCTCGTATCATTAATTTAAAAGGTTTGATTCTATTCTTAAAGTTTACATACACACTCTAATATTCAACTTTGCATTTAAGACCTTTGTTTGTAAGTTTTTGCGATTTCATCTAACGTTCCTGTATTCACGACCCGACGTATGTAGGGTGTCCGGCGAATGCCGGACCAAGGGCGTATGCCCGCAGCGTGAATATTATGTTAGGCGATGCCTCAATGAATTACTTACAAAAATCTTTCAAATAATATTTACTTACCTTGCTAGAAAAATCGATCAGTGTCCCTATAGATTCTTTAATACTTATTATTAACTCTGCTACAGGCAACTCTTGTTCTAACTTGAGTTCATTAGAAGAAAATAATGACCTTAATAAAATTGTATTTCTTACGTGCTCTGCAAACAAAAACCTTTGATCTTTTTCTTCATAAAATACAATTTCATTACTCACCTCTTCTAAAGCTTCTGAAAGTTCATTCCTTTGAGGTTTAGAGTAGTGATAAGTTATGTTTCTTGTGTTTGATAATTTTTGCAACAAATCTGCTTTTTCGCCATTTCTAAATAGTAGTTTAAGAGTCTTATATATCTGGATTATATGCTCGGGTAAAGAATCAATATATATTCTTACTTCTTCTAATTTCTCAGACTCTTCTAAATAGAAAATAGCTTCTCTTAGGGAGGCAGTGAGAATTTTAAGAATAGATGGTGCTTCTGAAATCAAGTCCGAAAGCTCGTCTGAACTTTTGAATAATTTTTTCTTTAGAAAGATAAAATCGTTATGTATGATTGCCAATCCAACTACCCACTTAGCAACAGCATTATCACTTGGAAAAACCTCGTTCATGCGGATAAGAGCATATTCCATCATTGTAGTCCCCTTTATTTACTATCTACTACGAGGTTTCGCCTAACGTCTTATTTACGAACTTCCGAAAGAATGCTCTCTTCGTCATATTCACGAACTTCGTGAATCCTGCACTTTGCTCCTTATTCCCGCACTCTCTGCGCTTCAATCCTCCAGCCCGCCCATCCGATCCAACGGACTTTGAATCCGCCCAATGTCCCGTCTGCTCACATGTGTATACCGCTCCGTCGTTCGCACACTCTGATGCCCTAGCAGTTCCTGAATATAGCGAAGATCAATCCCATTCTCCAGCAAGTGGGTCGCAAAGGAATGCCTTAGCGAATGGATACTCACCTGTTTGCGAATGTCCGCTTCAGCCAGCGCTTTTTCAAACACTTTCTGCGCTGAACGTTCCGTCAGGTGGCGGCCTTCCCTCTGCCCTGGAAACAGCCAGTCTTCTGGCCGCTCCACCCCTATGTACTGCTCGACCACCGCAAAAGCCGCTTCGGAGAGCAGCGTTTGCCGATCCTTCCTGCCCTTTCCTGACGGACTTTCAGCACTTTCCGTTCATGGTCGCAGTCTTCAGGACGCAACCTCACCACTTCGCTTACCCGTAGCCCGGATGTATACGTCAGGTACAGAATAGCCTTATGCTTTGGATTTTTCACTACTTTCAACAGACGCATGACCTCATTCAGGGACAGCACATCCGGTAGTTTACTCTCTTTTTTCGGACGAACATAGGCGGAGGATTTGGGCTGCTTTAGCACATGGCGAAAATAAAATTTCAACGCACTGATCGCTTGGTTAACATAAGCGTGCGAAAGACCTTTTTCGAGCAGCACCAGCGCATATTTTTGCACCACCGCATCATTTATGCTTACTTCGGTCCCTTGCAATCCGGCAAAAAAGCGTTCCGTTTGCGATATGTATGCTTTTATCGTCTTGCTGCTGTACCCCCTTGCTACCAATGCATCGCGCAATTCTTGCCGCTGATCCGGATTCCATTCACCTCGTTCCGAAGAAGAGGGAACCGCATTAGCCAGCGTGTCCCGTCGATCCAGCCATTCCCGGATGTACGGTAGTTCTTTATTCAAGCGCTCGTCGTACTCGAACTTACAACTCCGATACGCTTCCAACAGGCTTTCTACAGCCGAGATACTGTACGGAATCGCCCAGATTTTTTCGTCTGGAACCCATTTCCTGCCTGGTATGGATCGAATCCCTTCCCGCTCCTTGACTCCGTATCGCTCCAAGCGTACGCTGATCGTTTTTTCATCCCGATAAAGTAGGTTTATCTTCATCTCACTTGCCTCCTTAGTATATCAGCCGTTCAAAAAATTGGAAATCTAATTTTGCACAAAAAAAGGGACTTAAGATGGATATTCATCTTAAGTCCCTGATTCTTTCAGAGTAAATTATTGATCCATTAAGTCCAATTTACATTATCATAAAATGTCTTACCTTTATTTGTCTAGTTCCTCCGTCACATCATCCCATAGCACTGCCGCCACCTTCTCCAACAGATACTCCAGCTTCAGGTTCAGTAGCTATCCAATTGGAACTCGCTCTACTCCCCACATAAACAAAAGATGAGCCTGATTATTTGTTTCTCATTTGTTAATACAATAAGGATAAGCCGTTAAAAAGCGCATTTTGTCGCCATTTTTTTCAGATAGACCGCTTGTATTACAATCATATATAAAGAACAACGAATTATATTTGCCATCTATTTTACTCAAATCATGTAATAGTGGAGATAAAAAAGAATCAACAAAGGAAACATCTTTTATACCATTATCTGCCCCATCCATCAGAAAGACTCCATCAGAAAGACTCCTTCAGCAAAATCTTCGTCAAAATCATCTATTTCATGGTCATTTAAAAAATCGCTAAAAACATCCTCATTCTCATCTTCCGGGTATTTAATCTCAACATATTCAAATAACTCATCATCAGAGGCAAAGTGACCGTACCAGACGGACACCATATTTTTTTCAAAGCAATTCATATCTTCACCCCGCTAAATTTCAGTTTATACGTTTAATCTATCTGTATCCCGCACCAGCTACCATGCCCTCTACCCCACAAACAGCTGTTGAAGCTAAAAAGCCCGCGCTGATCGCGGGCTTTGCTGAATATTTAGTCAAAATCATGCCTAATAGACTTGTTACTCAACCTTGAACTGTTTTAATTCGTCTTGAAGCTTATTGGACAATTGACTTAATTGTTTGGATAGTTCAGCAACCTGCTCGATGCTATCCAATTGTTCCTGTGTGCTGGCGCTAACCTCTTCGGTTGAAGCTGAGTTTTCTTCTGTGGTGGAAGAGATGATCTCCAGCGTCTGCAAAATCTCATCTTTGTGCTTGTGGACTTTGGAGGTGTTGTTGCTAATCTGGATCATTCGCAATTTCAAATCTTCCAAATCCTTGTTAATGCTAAAGAATACTTGCTTGGTGTTCTCCACCGATCTGGCATTTTCTTCTGCAATTTTCAGACCGTGAACCGTATGCTCAACTGATACGCTGGTTTTTTCTTCAATCACACGTACCTTCTTGTAGATTTCCTGTGTCGCCAGTGCAGTCTGCTCAGCCAGCTTGCGAACCTCCCCGGCAACAACGGCAAACCCTTTGCCCTGTTCTCCTGCACGTGCAGCTTCAATGGAAGCATTGAGCGCCAATAGGTTGGTCTGCGTTGCAATTTGATTGACTGTATCCACGATGCTCGAAATCTCATGACGGCTCAGATCAATATCCTGAATAATAGACGACATCGCTTGTGTGGAATTGTGATTTTCTTCAGCCCATCTGGATAACTGATCTACTACAGCAAGCCCCTGTCCGCTTTGCTCGGCAGAGATTTGTACCATCGTTTCGATGGCTTTGGCATCATTGGCAATTTCGTCAATTTGGCCGGATAATGCTCCGGTTTTTTGTAAAATGTTATCCGTTTCGATGGACTGGTAGTTCGTCGCATTGGCAATTTCATTGATTGCTGTTGCAGTATCGTTCATCGTGACCGCGGTTCTGGAAGATATGGATTGCAGATCGTGAGAAGACTGATTCAAGACTTGAGCTGAGCCACCCACCATTTGGAGCATGCCTTGAATTTTTTGAACCATATTGTAAATTCCTTGAGAAATTTGCCCGATTTCGTTGTTGGAATGCGTATCAAACTGAACGGTTAAATCTCCATTTTCAATCAGCTTGATTTTTGCGAGCAACTTCGGTATCGATCTCAAGAGATAACGGAGCGTTATATAACAAATCACAACCAGCAGGATGGTGGCTGCGGCAAAACCGCCAATGGTAAGCCAGGTAAAGGCTTTTAATTCTGTGAGCACTTCTTCTTGAGAAATGGTTAAGCCTACGGACCACCCGGTATCTTTACTGGTTGCATACCCGATATAACAACGTTCTCCATTGTCATTAATCAGCTGTACTCCGGACTCGCCGGCAATCATTTTCTTTCCGATCTCCCCAAGATCACCTGTGCTTTCGTTAATCTTTTCTTTCAACACTTTAGTCTGATCGGGGTGATACAAAATATCACCTGTTTTGGATGCAAGAATCGAATAACCAGTGCTTCCAAGCGAATAGCTTTGCATAAGGGCAGGGATATCTTTGAAGGCAATATCAGCTGCTGCAAATCCAATTAATTGGTTACTGTTATCTTTGATCGGATAGAAAATACCCATGAGCACACTACCCGTAGCGACGTCAATATAGGGATCCGAGTAGTATAAACCGTTTGCTTCAACAGCTGGCTTGAAGAACGGACGTTTTTGGATATCGTAATCCGGTTTGGAAGCAGCACCATCATTCTGAAGAAAGAAGCCTTTGCCAGATATTCCTGCAATCCAGGCGTCGGCAAAAGATGGCTCTGCCTTTACAATGGCTGCCAGAGTCGCTTCTGTTTCCGCAGCATATGGAGAAGTTTTCACCATTTCTGACGATTGGGTTGTTTCTATGTATTGCTGAAAAAGGTTGTTCGTTGACATTTGTTTGACAAGCGATCCCTTTTCCTTAAACAACGCATCGAATTGACTGACGATGGCCTGCGTCTTGGTCTGAAGCATGGCCTCTTGCTGCTTGATAAGTATGTTTTGCGTGCTTGCAAACATGAACGTCCCCAAGGTTGCAAAGACGACAACGATAATGACTAACAACACAATGGCTAATGTGTTCGCAATGCTGGATGATCTGAATACGCGCTTTTTAATATTTTGTGACATGCTGCCATCCCCCCGAGGAGTATTGAGCGAAAAGCTCTTAGATAATATGTCGGAAGTTTGCAGTTGTTTTAATAGGTTTTTAGTATACACAATTTAAAGTTTTGCTATCTTGGTCTTACTGCCATTGCTCCAGGCGCATCCACCTGTCCTAATCTATTGGCCATGAATGAAGCTGAGTTTAGTAATGTAAGGTGCTACCCAGGGAGCTGGAGCGACGGGTTTAGCTGGCGAGGAGTGAGTAAGAGGATACAGCGAAAAGCCCGCGGGAGACGTGGGCTTTTTGTGCTGCGGTTTTAGAGACTATGCCGATTCTAAACCGGACGGAATACTGGGACCTAGCTCATTTCGTAATCGCCGAAACAACCTGATCAACCAGCGCTTTCGATGAGATGGGACCGCCAAACGTCCATGTCTTGCTGTCCAATGCATAAATGCGTTTTTCTTTGACAAAATTCAGGCCGTTCCAGACCGAATTATTTTTCAGCGCTGCTCCGAAAACATCATCGTTCGGCTGCACAATATAGATGAAGTTGCTGTCCTGAACGGCAGACAACGCTTCAATGCCAACGGTTGAAAAACCATACTGTTCAAGCTTGTCCGGCTTCCAATCGTTAATCAGCCCGCTCTTCGCCAGTGTCCCGGCGACCACCGAGTTATCCGAAAACATGCGCAGGCTGGCCGCATTTTGATAAGTGAACGCCTGTGTCAGAATGTAGTGGAAATCCGCTTTACCGGCAGTGGCGAGCTTTTCTTTGGCTTCCGCATAATGCTGATCCAACTCCTTCAGCACCTGCTTCGCTTTGTCTTCTTTTCCAAGAGCGACCGCGATGTTGTTGAAAATCTCTACCATTTTGTCATGATCGTAGCCGTTACCGCTATTCAGACTATATTCGACTGTCGGTGCAATGGCTCTCAGTTGATCATAGATAGCTTCATTTCCATCAGCATTGGAAATGATCAGATCCGGCTTCAATGCAGCAATCGCCTCCAGATTGGGCTCGTTGCGTGTTCCCACATCGGTCACGCTACTGTCCAGAGCCGCCTCTGGAGTTACATATTGCTTGTATCCAGCATTATCCGCATTACCAACGGGCTGAACACCCAGCGCAATCATATCCTCCGTAAATGTCCATTCCAGCACAACAACACGTTGTGCTGGCCGGTCGAGTGTGACCTCGCCACGATTATGCTTTACTTTCACAGGTCCCGCTGCTTCGGCTGGTGTGCTGCCGGAAGTTGGCGCTTTACTTGTATCCGATATATTGCCTGCCGCTCCGCAGCCTGCCAGAACAAGCGCAAAAACCAGCAACACTAAAATCCCGCTCAAACCCTTCTTCATAGAACATATTCTCCTCGTGTATGTACATTTTATAGATAATGATAATCATTATCATTTTTTTTGAATTATGACGGAGAAATACAATTTTGTCAATGATAAAAGACAGTGTCGAATGGTCAACGGGAACACTGACATGCTTTGCTTTCCGGTTCAGCGCAGCGCTGACCCAGGCACTCCTTCCACGGGGTAGTTGGTGCCTGGTGTCGTTATATTTTCCGAATATTAAGAGCTTTGTAAGCATTCCCAGTCCCTTTCCTGCACACAGGAATCCGGATATAGATTTGAATTTATTGCGTTAACCCAATTGCATCGTGGTAATACAGGTATCGTCGTTTTCAAACGTAGAGATTTTGGATTTTGCAGTTTTCCCCTCATGCTCCACCGTAACGCTATAGGTTTTGTCACGCGGCAGCCATAGATCAATAAATCCATTGGGCTGGGATTTTATTGAGGTTTTATTCATGACTGAATTTCCATCAGAATCGTGAATCGTTACACTGAACTCTTCATCCTTCATTTCACCTTGACAACCGGTCAGGCTATGGGTTGCACAAGGGTGAGTCTGTTCCATATATGGGGCTATCGAAAGGAAAAACTCGTTATCAGGCAAAGCGTAGGCCTTTGTTGTGGTACCATCCTCTGTTATGCTCAACTGACTGGAAGTGATGGAAGCGGACTGGGCTGTTGCCTTTCTTGTACTGAAATCATGCACCAATTGCTTGATATTTGACGCTCCTTGGTTATCTGCTTCTTCTCGCTGGGCATTCCCTGCAATCAGGTATGTCCCTAATGTGACAGCCATTAACCCAGTAGCTATCAAGGTTAATTTTTTCATCTTGAGTTCATCTCCTTGTCCTTTTTTTATTATTATAAAGGAGAGCGCATCATGATGGCAGGATGAACTCTTTATGTCACCATATGCTCACATTCATCTGCTATACAGGTCAAGAATTGAGCAACAGACGGTTTTCACTCCATTTCTTATAAAAAATCCTGTACTTCACATAGCCACACCATGTGATCTCCATCCTTGCCCCAATAATCCTTTGCAACGGTGTAAGGGGTGCCGAATTTTCGCAGCCATTTGGTCTGGGCTATTTTGAAGCCGCTATCCAGGCAAAATTGCGCAACTTCCATTTCCTTCAGTCTGGTCATCAAAGCTCGAATTAACGCCGAGCCTACTCCCTGTCCCTGATAACTGGGCAGCACATACAAACTCCCCAAAGTCCCCACATGCTGGAGCTCGTCGTTAGTGCACTTCCTGATTTCTTCTCCACAAGGGCCATAAGAGATCGTTCCAACAACGTTATGGTTATGTTTGGCCGTCAGGAAAAACAAGTCTGGATTCAAAGCTGACAAAGATGCACGCAGCAACTGTTTTTTATGTTTAATCTCCTGCTGTATGTCGTCGATTAAAGCTTCCAGACCCTCCTGTTCAAATGCCGCAGATATGGAACTTTCAAAAACAATATCCGCCGCCTCCAGATCCGAAGGAACAGCGAGTTGAATGCTGAACTGTTTTTTCATGATGTCAAAACTCCTGGTCATTAGTCTTTTTTTTTGCATTTGGCCTGATGTAGTGTCGCAACAAATGTCACTTAATTCCTCTTCCCAACCAAGGATTTAACGTCGTTGACGTTCTTTCCTTCACTTTTCAATCACCTCGAAAACAGAACTAAAAGATTCTCCATACTCTGTTATCTTATAACACACCTTTGGCGGTATTTCAGGATATACTGTTCGTTTGCAAAGCTTGCTTGATCGATAAAAAATCTGATTTCAAGCAATGCAGCTAATACTTTCATAAAGAATCCCGGCCTTTTCTTACACAATGCCTTAAAGTATGTAATCTCGCCCGGATTTCTTTCTTTTGAGTACAAAATAGGAATAATTCATTAGTATCAAATGGGAAATTAACTGTTCTGTTGGAGATTGATACTCATTCACACAGTCGAGAAGAACCTGGAAAATCCTATTTTTATCAGAGCTATAGGTCCTCATAAATATCTTTGTATCTACGAAAGGCTTATTGAAATCATCGTATTGAAAATCATATAAATCATGACTGCCCATAATAAAATTGACTAATTGGCCTTGTAAGCATTTAATCTTTTCCAGTGCTGCTTGTATATCCATGTCCATCTTACTTTTGTGAATATGTTCATGCAAAACATCAATAAGCATGTGCAAATCACATTTTTGTGAGTTTTCCATTTTGAACATAATTTTATTATTTTCAATCGTTAGACGTTCATAGATATCATCACCTAAACCCAATTCAAATAAAAGATGATGAAGAAAAAACACCCTGTCTTGGGCAATCTCAAATCCATAGGATTCATCTCTAAGATGCGAAACTTGATGTTGATAATAAGATATCGAAAACATTAAAAGCTAATGATAGCAATCTAATCAGACGCTCAGCGTCGGCTTCATTTAGAAAATCATGGTCTATTGGCGCAAATGATGGCCCATTAAATAAATCATGCCAGCGCACCAGCGAAATATCATCTTTATCGTTTATATTCATGATTAAATTCAGAAATGCGTTCGTTGAAATAAGCTCTTAGTTTATAGTCGTATATTTTAGAAAATGACATTTTTCCTCCTTGCATAGGTAAGGCTTTTTCCTAAAGTTACATGTTGCCATCCCTTCTTTAAATAATCTATCCATTTCAACCTATATTGTAATATTAATCTGGATGGATCAACAAGGCGGCATAATGAATTAATGGTACTGCTTAAATATAGAAACATATGTTCTTTACTTCTATATTATGATATCTTAGAAACGGATAATATGTAAGAGGGTTCTGAAAAAATGCGTATTTAAGTCTCCTGCAAGCAGAGAGGAATGAACACACATGAAACAATTAAGCGAAGCTCTGGCCCGTTTTGTACAACAACAAAACTTGATAATAAAGCCTACGGGCTGTTCCACGACCACGACATCCGCCCCCGAACGGAGAAATTAATAGATTGCTGGGACAGTCGGATTCCTGTATCCCCTGAGCTTGAGTATCTATATAGCTATTATGAAATGGTCGATGCCATGGCAGTAGGAACACACAAATTGAAAGATGCGGCCGTTGAAATCGGGAATGCTCGTACCTTTAAGGGAGAGCTAAAAAACGAAGACACATACGAAACCAAAAATGAATTTATCGAGCACGTAGAACCGTTGTTGCATCATTTGCTTGGCGAAAATCAAACCGCTTATTTATTTGAATACCTATCCCTTTGTGAATAAAATCCTTTTGTACAAGAGAGGTGGTCCTTATATGATCTATATCGCATTGCTGCGGGGCATTAATGTGGGCGGCAACAACAAGATTAATATGAAAAAGCTCAAGGAAACGTTTGAAAAGGCAGGCATGAGCTATGTGACGACTTACATCAACTCCGGAAACATCATTTTTTCCAGTGAAGTTCAATCCAACGAGGAGCTGTCGCTCCAACTGGAGCAGGCGATTCTGGAGGATTTTAGCTTGCCTATCCGGGTCATCGTCCGCAATATAAGGGAAATACAAACTATTATGGAGACATTGCCGGAAGAATGGTCTAATGATACACAGATGAAAAGTGATGTGTTTTTTCTGTGGGATGAAATTAACGATATCTCCGTTCTGGACAAGCTTCCTTTGAAGCCGGGAATCGGCAATGTAGTGTATACGCCCGGGGCTATTCTGTTTTCTGTCAGCAGAGAGCATGTCACAAAAAGCGGGATAACGAAACTGGTCGGCTCCAGTCTGTACCAGCATATGACGGTGCGGAATGTGAACACGACCCGGCAGATTTATAAGCTGATGCAAACGGCTGAACAGGAAGAGTTGAGAAATCTGAACAGACAAATAAGAGAAAAAGAATTATAAAAAAATAGGATAGCAACATAAAAACTCATATGTAAAGTGACAACACAGCCAACATCTTGTAGCAAAGATGTTGGCTGTTTAAAAAGAATATTAGGATGTTAGGATTCTATAGTTTCCAATTATCATCTTATAAATTTATAATACTGAAAATAGGTCCTAGCCAGAACTCATCAAAAATACTGTTCAATAAAATTATCAATCTTTGTCAGATCATCCTTTATAATTTGTTCAACTGAATCGTTAAGCAATGCAGTTAACTTTACTGAGTGTGTTAAGCAGTATTCATAATCAATTGTGCATTCTGTTTCAGACTTACTTGTGGCAATCTTTTGAAATACATCGTAAGACAAATCAGTAGCCACTTCAATAAACTCTACTTCTAACATTTCTAAAAACCTAAGTAAAATCCAATCATTAATTGTACTTGTTACTTCTTTTTCATTATTCATTTCTTGGTGTGAATACACGGAAAATAGACCAAATGCTAATTGTTCAGTTCCATTTAGTTCCTTCATACGCTCAATAAAAGGACTAATGCTTCTATACAAATAATATTTACTTTCATCCTCAAAAAACTCAATGAGAATACCAAATACGTTATAAATATAAAAGTGAAGTTCGGAATCGTCTATGATCCAGTTAATAAGATCTTGAATCTTATCTTTTTCATATGAATGGTCATTAATATTCTTACATAGTAGATATACTTGAATCTCAGTTGCTATAAAATAAAACCAGCCGTTATTATGCCCCAAGTAGGTGCTTTTTTTAATCAAATTCCATTCATCATTTGAAATATTGAGCCATTGTTTTAAATTACCTTGATTAAAATACGTTTCATTATGTTCCTTTGCTGCCATTGCAATTCTAGTAAGAATCTCATATTCGGTCGTTTCAATTGAATCAAACATATTATCAAAAAATTTATAGATTTGATTTTCTATTCTATTACCACGTTTATATTCATCAATAATTTTTGCAAGGAAGAGAGGAATAATAGAATAATATCCCCCTTTCCATTTGGATTCTCCCTTGAAAAAATCTTTATAGACTTGATCAAGGATCGCATTTCCACAGTCTACTATCCCCACAAGATTAATTAGTGAATCCCAATTATATGGATCATCCCAATATCTATAGGGGAGTAACTCTTCCATGAATTTTTTTTCACTTGTTTCTTCTAAAAAGTTATCTTCTTCAAGGAATTCGGGTTGACTTATGCCAGGTTTATTATTTGTGATTTCTTCAAAGTTAGAATGACTTCTATTCCATTTTACGGCGTATCCATCTCTATTTAGAGTTTTCTCCAATGCCCTCATGGCCTTGAGCAATTCTTTTTTAACCTTAAAGCAATATAATTCAAACGCTTTGGGAACATCCCCGAATAGCAATTGTTCAATCTCAAATTCCATCCCATCTGAAGCATAAAAATCATAATCATCATGAATAAGCCGAATTATACTGTCAGAAATTTCATTGTAGTTTTCCTGGAAGTAGGAGTCAAAGTCTTCTTCACCATATATATCTCTGAATTCATAAAAAACGATGTAAAATTTTAAAAAATTTATTTTTGAGCGATAGCTATCCAATATTTCTTTCATATCAGGGATTTCAAACCCTTGTTTTATTAATTTATCGACAATCTTGGGAACAGCATACTTCTCTTCATGGGAAAGTGCATGGAAGTCATCTTTCAACAAACCTTTAATAAAAAAAGTCTTTAATTTCTCTATCACGGCCCTTAATTTTTCAGAATTGTATTGCTCATTCAAATTTAAAACTTGTTTAAGCTTTAGATTGTAACTATCTGTATAATCTGAGGAGAGATAAAAGTCCGTAAATCTATCATCATCACAATCATACTCTAATCCATTTAAGTAAACAAAATCTAATA
Organism: Paenibacillus sp. LT-B23; assembly: GCF_059417685.1. Classification (NCBI taxonomy): domain Bacteria; kingdom Bacillati; phylum Bacillota; class Bacilli; order Caryophanales; family Paenibacillaceae; genus Paenibacillus; species Paenibacillus sp. LT-B23. Next base: position 22,599 of record NZ_JBSQBM010000020.1, read on the forward strand.
TCGCATAATCTTCATCTATTTTATCAATAATCCCAGGAATGATTGTTTGCTCAAACTCCATGTTGTTATGTTCATCTATTAAATTGAGTAAAGGTAATTCGTGTGAAAAAAATAAAATCGAGTTCATTAAATCAATATGCTTAATAATATTCGGCCCATAAAGCGAAAGGTTTTTTGATATTAAGGTTCTCCAATATCCCAGCATGCTATGATTGTTAAACCCTGCAATTGTTTTTTTGACTTCAAATTCCACATAATTTAAAGTTTTTTTAAAAGTCAAATCTCTTACAAAACAAAAGGAAGAGGAGAACTGATCCAGAGCATCATCAAAGCTCTTCCACTTTTTCCAGGGGAGGCTTTCTTGTAATTTCCCATAGCATTTTCTTAAAATATTCAGCTCTACTGGACTCGCAAATATCGTCATACATAAACCAAGATAAACTGCACTTTCAGAAATTTCTTGAAGGTGGTTATACATTCTCTTATAAATTTCATTAGGGTTTTTCAATGCTTCTAACAGTATTTTTATCGCTAGGACACCATCACACTCCATTTTAAAAATATAATGAATTGCATCATGAATAAGCCTGGGGTTATAATTTTCATGATCAATGATTCTGTCAGAAACGATTACAATACTGTACAAACAGTTATGTTTTAAGTTTAACTTTTTTAAAATACTCCATAATATTCTCGTTTTATCTGCGTTTTTCAAGCTATTTGAAGATAATTCAACACTCATATTTTGCATTATTTCCTTTAATTCTGGTAGCAATTTCATACCTTCGAAAAGAATATTTTTCCTTGAAATTAATATAATTTTGTGGTTATGCCCATTAATAATGCTTTTAAGCATTCGATATATTTTAGATTCACCATTTTTGACTTGATTATTGACGTAATTTACACCTAAAAAGTCATCTACTACAAATAATTGTTTTTTATCTGAGCGATAAAATTTATACACATCTTCAATTGTATCTGTAAAAAATAGATCTATCTCCTTATTTTGCATCAAATAATGAAATACAATGTTAAATCCAAGCATCGTTTTACCAATTCCCGGTTCACCGTATACTAATAGACAATTATTTGTATCAATAATTTCAAGCGATTCATAATAAGCCTTCGTTTTTATGTAGTACTCCACATTATTTTTCATTTCATTTAGATGAAATTGATTAAAATTATGGGGTCCACGCAAAATAATATTTTCTAATATACGTACAAAAACAGCTGTACTAGGCCTCCATAAATTTTGATATTTAAATTCAATATCAAAATACTTAGGATCGTTGAGATAATCGTTTAGCTCTGATTTTCCAATTATATCTTCAACAGAATGAATATATTCCTTAAATAAATCCATTATTTCTTCCTGATTTTCTCTACTCAATTTAACTGATGTTACTAAGATATATCGGGGTGGCTGCAACTTTCGCACCTTTATTACTTCTTTCTTTAAACTGTTGTACAAAACGTTATAATCATTCTTATAACATTTTGCTTGAATAACGGTGCCATCCGTATACTTATACCCATCAATACCGCCGTCCCTACCTTTTGGGTATCTACGTATTACATTAGGTTCTAAATTTTCCCGAACTCGAACAATATCTATTGCCAAAGCCTCAAATTCAACATCATCTAATAATGCGTGAAAATCATATTCTTTCATAATCCCCCGCCCCCTAATAACCCGCTATAATTATCACCTTTGGAATTGTGTAATTGTTTGTATTCTCGCATTTAAATTAATATAACAATCTATGATCATTCTCGGTCGTTTTGAATAGATCCTCCATTTTTTCTTTGATAAGTTTATATGAAGGGAAATTATCTGATACTTTTTCAAGATCTTCTATACTAAGAGGTATTATATTTCTTCCATTTACAAACTGATACTCTATCTCTTTTAATGAAATCTGCGTAAAACCTGCCATGCTAAAAATAACACACGTTTTAATTCCTTTAGAATCCATTATAGGAACCAAATTTCTAACATCTGAAACTTTAATTTTCTCTTTTCAATTTTTACATTCAACAGAGATAAGAGCACCTAGATCCCAAAGAAATGGATCAAGAGATACATTACAAAAATACAGGTAAACCTCTTCTCGCTCCTCCTTAATACGGTGACCCATAAATTTCAAGCCATAAACACTGCGCAGAAAATACTTTGCTACTTCTTCAAATAGCAAACCTTTCTCATAACCGCCCTTTAAACATTTAGCTTCATTTAATAAAGCTCCAAACTCTTTGATGTTAAATTCTAAGTCTTCAAATCGGTCATTTACTTCATTCCAAAAAAATGATTTTAAAAAATTATAAATACTTGGTAAAAAGGCGTATCTATTCTTCATAAGAAAAATAATATTTTTTGAAATTCCCTCCTCTTCTTTACCAGTCAGATAGGATCTTAGCTCGTCTATTCCTTTTTGAACTATTTTAAAGAATTTTGCTTTTTCCAGTAAAATCACTTCGACTTCAAAAAAGTAACATATGTTTTGTTTCATTTTCTTCATAAAACTTTCGTACACCATTTCTAGATTCTGAATAGGATATTTTTTAATTGGTAATGTTGCCAACCCGTATAATAAAACATACTGCCACTCATAAAATAAATCTGCTGGTTCGAAATGCACTCCATAAGTATAAATAGGATTTTTAATAATCATTTCTACATCTCTAACCGTCCATTGGTTAATATATTGACTATCTATATAAGATAAGTTTTTGTAACCATCTTCATTGAGAAGGCTAAGTAGTCCTCCTTCAACTAGAAGGCATACATCATCAGACTCTGGAGTCCCAATCATTTTTGTGATCCTTCTTCCTTTGATACTTTCTCCCACAACAAATGATCGGGTAAAACATTGGTAGCCTTTTAAAAAAGGTTTTTCTTTTACTAACCACAAATTAATTATTTCATTTACAAAGTCCGATTCATAATTTTCATATCCCTCAATCCCATAAAAAAATGAAATTAATAAGTCGTCTTTTTCTAATTCTCGTATTCCTCCGTAAGGTGCCTTTAAAACCTTGCCGTTAAAAAGCTCATTCACGTAAAGAAGAAAGAATAGATCCTGAGATATTACAGTATGCGGCTCTTTTATTTCCTTATTGAGTGAATCTAAGAAATCTTCGGTTTCCGTAGCTTCCTGAAAAACTGATTTTATATTTCTTTTCCAGACTTCATCACATAGTTTTATATTCTCTCTGTGTCCAATATTTAAAAATATTGTTGGGCCAGACTCTTTACCTTTCCATTTTTTACTAGTATTTAATACCCTATCTTTGAAATCAGAAAGTGGATGTTTTAAGCTATCCACGATTTCAATCTCATAACCTATACCTTCCTCTTCATCCTCAAAAATAATGTAGCTCTTTATAACTGCCGATAACACACTTATCTCTTCAAAATTAGTTGCCATACTGTAACTCCTTTTAATTAAAATTATCGTATGGAGAAAATCAGGAGGCTAGCTTAGTAAATCCAGAAGGGAGCCTGCTTCTGGCTCCCCTAACTGCGTTCTTTTGAATGTGCTGTTAAAGACACCCTTCATATGAAATACCGCTCACCCGGACTAGCTTCGTCAAATTGTAAAACCGTCGACCAGTTCATTCAATCGGGCAGCGCTTTCCTTTACCTGATCAGACTGTTGTGCCACTTCAAGAGACTTTTCCGTCGATGAAACCATGTTCTCAGCAATGTGCTGGGTAGATACGGCGGACTGTTCGCTGGCTGTTGCAATCTCATGGATAGCTCTCACCATGGTTTGGATCGTTGCATTCACCTGCTTAGAGGTGGCGTTCAAATCATTAACTGTATTCGTATGCTCAACTACATCATTGTAATATTGTGCTGCCGTATCCTCAAGCAGCTGATAATCCTTGCCCACCTGAGCTTGCAGGAAGTGCAGCAATTCTTCGGCATTAGTCGTCAGATTGGCTACAGATTGTACAACCTCTTGAGTAACACTCTGAATTTGGTCTACCGCCTGCTTGGACCCATCTGCCAACTTTCGAATCTCGTTAGCCACAACCGCAAATCCCCGACCTGACTCACCGGCACGAGCCGCTTCGATGGATGCATTTAGAGCCAGCAAATTGGTTTGCGCCGTAATTTCCAGAATAGACTGGGAGAGTATGCGAATTTGGTCTACTGCCTTGGCTTGTTCTAGCGCTTCCGTCATCTTTTCACTGGTCTTCCGGTAAATCTCTTTGGACGCTTTATTGGACTCACTAGCTTCATGCTTCAACGCTTCGGCCTTTAGGCCTGTATCATAGGCAGACTGGGCTTTTTCTTGAGTTTTGACCGAAATGTACTCTGCCGCCCGCTGCATTTCATCCGCAGAATGATTCATGTTTTCTGTATATGCCGAAGTCTCCTCCATCGCTGCGGACAATTGTTCGACCGTAGCCGATACGTCTCTAATCCGCTCATTGAGATCTGTCATATTATGATTCGTCTGATCACTTAGCTGATTAATTTGGCGAGATTCATTGATAACTCCCGTAATAACCATTGAGGTTGCATCTGTCATTTGTTGAATGGCACGTGCAATGACAGCGATTTCGTTATTTCCCTTGAGCAGGGTCGGATCAAGTGCTGCCGTTAAATTGCCTTGGGTAATCTCTTCACAGTATTTCGTAATGGTGCTCATCCGAGAACGGATATTCCGAATGGCCGAAAAGGAGATCATACTAAGGACAGCCAGCACTAGAGCCAGAATCACGATCAAAACAATTGTGCGCATTTTTATCTCATTTTGCGTATTTTGATATAAGTTGGCCGATTGTTCATTGTTGTAATCAGAAATACCGGTCAGTATCTTAACAATTGCCGTACTGGATGTATTAATCCGGCCTCTCTCTTCCTTGTCATATGTTCCGGTATTTTTTTTGATTGCCATGATCTGCTCAATATTCTGATAATATGTGTCTATGCTGCCTCTTAGTTCCTCGTACAATTTCTGTTCCTTCGGGTCCAGATTCTTTTGCGAGAATTTACTTAACCCTGATGTAACGCTGTCTTTTCCCTTCTGTACCTGCTTATATTGTTTATCTGTGTACTCCTCATTATCGAGTACTTTGGTGTAGTTGGCCCGCATGTTATAAAAATCACTTTTCACTTCCAGAATATTCGTTTGGTGTTGAAAGCGATCCATATACAAAATACCTTGTCCCTCTTTAGCTTGATACATGCCGAGAACCCCTACCAACGATACAATGAGCAAACCCACCAAGCTGATCATGATCATGGAGACCATCGTTGTCGTTACCTTTAAATCTCTAAATCCTTTTACTTTTCTAGTGCTGTCTGATAGTTTTGTTCTCATCAAAACCCCTCCAGTCGTCTATGTATAATAGATCACGTTGCTCCCATGGATACTATCCCCCAAACCATAAGAATTAAGAGATTACACCGTGATGATATATATATCGGAAGAAAGCGCTTAATATTGTAACAAAAATAACAGTGCTGCTAAAATAAAGAATATTTATCCTGTGAAAGTGAGCTTGGGACAGACAAATCAGGATTTCGCAAAATTCGATTCCAGTCGCTCCGAAGTGCAATATATAGACGAACTAGACCATTTCGATCTATATATTATCCATGGGAAGTCGCTTATTGGATTTTTGCAAAATCCTCAAATATGACTATTATTTTAGCTGCTCACGAGATTGGAGAATTTGCTAAACTAAAACAGTAGTCTTTATACCAAACTGGGACATATATCATCAACTAATCAAGAACAAACTCAGGATGAATAGGAGAGAACCTATTGTGACAAACCTACAAAACAAAAAACAAGTGTATATCATCCATGGATACACTGCTTCACCGTCTGATCATTGGTTTCCTTGGCTACAAGACAAGCTACAGGAAGCTGGCGTTTCTGTAGATATATTGGATATGCCCAACTCACAAGCTCCCCAGCTTCATGAGTGGACCCAACATTTATTATCAAGATCCAGTGCCAACCCTGCCGTCTTTAGATGAGTTTACAACTGATAAGTTGGATTATGAGCAAATCATGGACTCAGTAAAGATGCGTACAGTTATTGCTTCAAAGGATGACACGATCATCCCCTTTGCACTCAGTAAGAAACTAGCGAAAGATATCCAAGCTGATTTCCACGAAGTAGAGCACGGAGGACACTTTTTAGAGCGTGACGGCTTTACTTCCTTACCCATTGCATATCAAGTTTTAATGGATATGATGAAGAGCTGAAAAGCTTCGGGCCCGAATGGATTCCATGGAGTGAGCGTAAAAGGTAGCACTTAAATTCGCAAAATACCCCATCGCTTATATTAAGCAATGGGGTACGCCCCTTTTTAACGGTCCCGGGTTACCATATAATTCATTAAATGCTTCAGAAAAGCGATGTTGCGGGGTACCTCTTTCAACGCTTCCATAGCAAGGCAGTAGTGTTCCCACATCTCTTTACCGGCACCTTCCTGACCCAGGATGGATACGAAATTCGAATTGTTGTTCTCAGAATCCTGGCCAACAGGTTTTCCGAGTAAGAGCATATCTCCCTCCACATCAAGCAAATCATCTTTAATCTGAAAGGCAATCCCCGCGTGATACGCGAATTTCTTCAAAGCAGCAATTTCCGACTCCTTGACCTGTGCAAGCATGGCTGGCATCACCAGACAAGCCTCAAATGCCACTCCGGTTTTGAAAAAGCACACCATATTTAACTGCTCCAGTGTCAATTGCTTTCCTTTGGAATCCAGATCCATCGCCTGTCCCATACATATATCTTCTGCCTTTTGGGCCGAGTATTGTATCAAAGCAAGTACGGTTTCGGCATTGAACTGGTCAAGTGACGATTGTTCCCCAATCGCCTTCTGGATCAGATACAGACCGGTTAATTCTGCGGTAGCGCTATTGTGCACCTGATGCAAGGTCTGACGTCCTCTACGGGTAGACGCATTATCCTGAGAAGGCAGATCATCGAAGATCAAGGATGCGGTATGCATATACTCCAATGATCTCAGAAGAGGCACGATTGCCGATGCGTCTAGTCCATATTCGTTCACGCCCATCACCCAAGTCAATATAGGCCGTATCCGCTTCCCATCTCCTTCAAGACTGTAATTTGCAGCATCGATAAGCTGTTCTTTCATCACCGGAATCCCGTGAGGTTTGGTAATTTTCAATTGGTTGTTAATCTGATGGCGGATCGTTTTGAACGTATTAAAAAATTCTTCCTTTTCCTTCGAATCGTTTTTCAGATGGGTAATCATCTGGTCCCGAAGCAGTTTATCGAAGAAATCTACATCATCCGCTTTTCGCACCATCTCTTGGATAAGACGATTGAATTCCGGATTTCCAGATGCAAAAATCTCCATCATTTCATTATACTTTTCAGTGCCTACACGTTCTTTATAACGTTTGAGTCCATTCATGGCACGATCCAGTATCACCTCCCGGGCCATGGCATCGGAATCATACACGTTATGGATCAAATAGGAAATAACTGCCCAGTATAATTCAAAGGGGTTGATAAGATCCGAACGCTGATCATGATATTTTAAATAGTAGGTATAGGGTGTTACCGCACCATCTCTCATATCGTCAACCATATCTGCAAAATCATCAGCCAACTGGTTATAGATACCATAAAAGAATGTTCGTTGCTCAAAGCCCTCATCCTCGGGAGCACCAATCACGGAACGGACAATCAATCGGGACGAAGAAGATTTTAAAATGACAGGTATATAAAGCTCTTCATTGGTGTAATTAGCACGCGTTAGGTCCTTGACACGGTCGATATCCTGAGAATGAAAAAAGACATAGGACTGCTCGAAAAATGTTTGCTGTGTATCCGGCCGCTGATGTTCCTTAATATACTCAAAAGCATCCGAGAGCTCTGAGTGTATGTATTGAATTAACTCCATATTATTTCCTGTCCAATCGCCCAACTCAGGCACAGATCCAGTGAGAAGCGCAGCACGTATCATACGGGAATATTGTTCTTTCTCTTGAGCGGTCAAAACCTGGGAATCGAGAAGATCGTCAATGAAAGGATAGGTTAGACCATAGGAATAACCAAGTCTAATGGCTTCATCCAGTCTGCGAGCACGTTCCGCAGGTGACACTGTATCGTTCATCTCTTCCATCACATGCAGAATAACTCCGATAATGATCTTAATCAGTTTGCGCTGGGCTTGCTCGGCATCCATTTCCTTTGGAATATGGGAGGATACGGACCTAAGTTTGTTGATCACCCAAATTGTGGCGGTTTCTATGCCTTCCTTTTGGGCCCACCGATACACCCCGGCCAAATTCATAAATTCCGGCTGGTCTCCCCCGTTTGTACTGGTGGATTGAATCAAGTGTTTTTTGATATCGACAATGACACGCTGGATCCGAGTCTGTGTATCAGGAGAATTCAGAGCTTTGCCTAGATCCCTCATATAAATATAGGAGACGCTTCGATCCAGGTAATCATCCAATTTGCCTGTATAATTCAACCATTGAATATATCTATAATAATCCCGAGTATCAGGTTTTCTCTTTGCCCTCGAAAAGAAGGATAGCCATGAAGAATGATGAATATGATCCCTTTTCCACATTTGAATATCTTCTGTCAGGGTAGTCACATAAGTCTGGTCTATGACCTGTGCATAAAGTGATGCAAAATACTGAACCGCCTTCTGCTCAGCCCGTCGATATCCTGTATTGGCATGATTTATAAATTCCTCATTCATACGATGCATTACCTCAACTTCTATTTTTGTTAAACATGGTTGCATTTCTTCCCTGACGGGAATGGGGCGGATCATGTTTTTATCTTTATACGGGAAAGAATCTGTGAGGTTACGAAATTATTATGCTGCTTACCGAAATACACTTATTGGCTTCATCAAGCAGATGTACCTTTACTTACTGGTCTGATACCGTTCGAATTATATAGTATAATCGATTTTAAACCGTCTGTTGACTGGCTACCTAGTTATAATATGAATGTTATGAATAGGGGGTTGTGTGTTTAATGACAATGGAAGAAGTGCTTACGCTGGAACGTTATGAGACGAAGCTCGTAGGATATTCTGTAACCGCGTCGTTAAATCAAGATTTAGAAAATAGCATTGTTGCAAGGTTGCACGAAGAACTCTTTGGCAAGCGTCATGAAATTTCAAATCGATTAGATGATGACGGGATTTACTTAGTCCAAGTTTACCCGGACGGCGAATGGACGCCAGATGTTCCGTTCGTAAGTATTGTTGCGGTAGAGGTCAGGGATTTTGCACATATTCCCAAGGGATTAGTTCGTCATACGATACCGGCTGGGAAATATGTGAAGGTCACTCATCAGGGACCTGAATCCCAAATAGATGGAACCTATGACTCAATCCGTGATAGGGGGATCAGCGCTTCTCGCTCTTTTGATTTCGAGTATTGGGCTGATATTCATTCTCTGGAACAAGAGGATAGCACGATAGATATTTATATGCCCTGGGAAGCTTAAGCCGATGTAACAAGGGCCGAATGCACCGCTACGCATGTGTTAACTTATATTATTTCGAGGTGTTTTTATGGAGTGGCTGGAAACGATCAGATTATGGAACCAAACGCCGGTTAAGGTACTGGACATTCGTCATTTTACGATGAAGCCTGGAGAGAGATTGAGTTCCTATTCCCTGCCTTCAAGCGGATTTCTATTCGCCAACCAAGGAGAAGCGAGATTTATGCTTGATGAAATCGAAACCTCTTCAGCCAAGTTTCAGGTTCTCCACGGCGGAAAAGGAGCAAGTTTGAATATCTGGTGCTTAAACCAGCCGTTTGAATACTACCTCATTTTATATAAACCCGTTCAAGAGCGAGCGGGTCAAAGCTCATTCGAACGAGAAGATCGGATGGCTCTATTTAGACAAAACTATGCGTTTCAGGCCCTCTATCCGCTCCCCCTGATATCGCTTGTCGAACAAATGAATCACCAGTGGTCTAATAGAAATGAACTGGACAAACTGCAAGTGAATGGATTGTTCTATCAATTCGTGCATGAACACTTTCGTCAATTACAGATGAAGGAGATCAAAATATCCGAGCCGGATCTGGCTACACAAATAGCCCAATATATTCAAGAGCGTTTTCAAAAACCAATCGCTATGGAGACGATGGCTAAACGGTTTCATTACAGTACCCACTACCTCGTAAAGGTGTTTAAACGAAAATATGGATGCAGCCCTATCGAGTATGTCGTTCAGACCCGCATCAACAGGGCCAAATCCTTGTTAGCTGAAACAGACGCTTCCATTCGGGAAGTTGCCGAAAACGTTGGTTATACCAATTTTTATTATTTTAGTAGACTTTTCAAAAAACAAACCGGCGAAACCCCAACACAGTTTAAAATGCATAGCCTTGTTATAAAAAGTTCAACGAATACAAATTTTACACTCAAATCCTTCATTGCTCCCGGATCAGGACAACGTTATATTGGTAACAATGATAATCATTATCAACATGACGCTTGGAGAGTGGACGATATGAATGTTAGTTTTAAGCCTGCTTTTGCTGTTACCCTTTTGTTCAGCTTAACATTGCTGCTGGCAGCTTGCAGTGGCGCGAGTGACGTTGCAAAGCCAATTGAAACAAGATCGTATACCGATGCACTTGGACGGCAAATAGAAATTCCTGTTCAACCCAAAAGGGCTGTTGTTATTACATACGGCGGTTATTTGCTTCCATTAGGCTTAAAACCGGTAGGTGTCAATCAGGAGATACTCGATCTTTATCCTGAGAAGATGGCTGATGTCGCTAGCATAGGCAAAGGAACAGGTAGTGTCGAGGCCATTTCCGCATTGGAGCCGGATGTGATTATACTGTCGGATTTTCACGACAAAGCAACCTTTGAGCAGTACCAAAAAATTGCCCCAACTATTGCAGTAGCATGGGGTGGTGATCCAGATGTGGTGAATACACTACGGACATTTGGCGACATTATGAACCGGAAAACAGAAGCAGAATCCTGGATTGCTAAGTTCGAGAAAAAATTGCAGGGCATTCGGGAACAAACTCACATCCCCATTAAAGCAGATACTACCGCAATCTCTTTCATTATTCACAAGGGAGAGGTACTGCTTGGAGGTGAGGGCGGTACGCTTGGAAAATTGATCTACCAAGATTTCGGTTTCCAAATGCCCGAGCAATTCAAACCCTATGCCGATGGCGGAACTGCTCTTTCCATGGAAGCTCTGGTCCATCGTCCGGCTGACTATTTCTTTACTCAAATGACAGATCAAGAGTTGAAGCAAACCATGCAGCTATTCAGCGAGCCTGTGTACCAAACGATTCCCGCTGTAAAAAATAATCACATTATTAATGTTTCCCGTGATAAATGGAACAATGGCCCCTATCTGGTGGATGAGGCGGTCGATTCGTTGATTGAACAAATATCTCAAATTCAGCCATAGGGACATACAGCACCTTCATTGAGGTTTTTCAGGGGTAAAATGATTAAAAATAGCGAGAAGCCCAAAAAAATCGGCATCTCGCTATTTGCTATTCATAAAGTTCCCATGTTTCTGTACACAGCTCAATGAAAGAATTTGCAGCATGTCTGCAATCGTCATACCCCAAACTACCAGAATGAGAAAAAAGAACAGGATATTCGTTGTTTCTTTTTTCTTCTCTCATATCAAATAAATAATGATTTCCTCTCCCATCCATCCCAAACGACACAGCATTCGGCATATATTCCGGCAGCTCGTAAGCAAAGTTCATTTCTCTCAAATCTTCGGTATCGAAAAACTGAAAATAACGTTCTCCATTTTGAAACTCCCCGCCGTTAGAGTATTTCAAAAAATGGATATAGCTGTCCGGAAATTCATCCCGGGGAAAATTCCAGCCAACAGGATTGAGAGGTATGTATTGATCGTAATATGGAGAAGACTTCGGAAAAGGGTTCACTTGTCTTTCTTTTATTTCATAAATCTCTTGCTCCGAAAGCTTTATGTTCCATGTGTTCAGAAAACGGGATAGTTGTTCATTCGTCACACTTGGACATTTTACAAATTGATGTTCAAAATGAATATTCCAGATGATAGCCAACCTCCAATCAATCAGTGTCTCTTAACCTAAATTATAAAGGATATTATACTTGTTCTCCATACTTCAGCTATTGCCCCCTTCTACTCCTCGTCCCTTGCCGCCTCCCAAGCTTCTGCCACAGCTATAGGTGCCTTGCGGCTGGTTTCTCCACTGCCTTCTTTTGTCCACAGCGGTGGGTAATAGGCAAACACCTGGCCGGGTTGAAGCTTGCGAACATGGTCCTGCCAACCTTTCCAACGGAACGTCTGGTAGAAAAGCTCCAAGTCCCCCTCAGCCAGCCATCCAAAAAAACCGGAATAGGCCTTTTCTGTAGGTTCCCAGGCAAGCGTATCCGGTGCAAAATAGTAGATTTGTCCGTCATTACCGAAACGCCCTGTATTCAGTCCAAAAAATCCGCCTGCTGCATCGTAGGCCACAATCAGCATTCCCCAAAGCGCGGGCACACTTGCCGGCTCTTGAAGTCCGTTCCACGAAGTCAAACTGCCATAAATTCCAGAACCCCCTGCACCCAGCAAGGTGATCCAGCCGTGATCAAACACGATCCCTCCTGTCTCATAGGCAACCGTTCCCAAATACGATTTCGTACTCACCTGCAAACGGTACAGCGTATCCCCCAAAGCCGATTCCGATTCTGCCGATACAATGCTATATGGATTTTGGCCTTCTTTCAGGATATTTCTAACCTCTTCCCATGCATGGTTTTCCTTATCCAGCAGTTCATCAACCGTTAAAGTATGCATGTTCATTCCCCTCTCATTGTCCTAATTTCAACCTTCAATCCACATGCTGAGTCATTAAGACCTGTGTTTGATCCAAAATCACCCACTGATTCAGCTCGTCGTATCCTTTTACAATTGCTGTGATCTCATGCTTTGGATACATCCACTCAGGTGGTGTCTTTTCCCCAAATGAACGAGTGTTTGCCAATCCGACCGCATCATGCTGGAAAATATGTATCAGCGTGCCCTGCGGAAAAAATGCTTCAATATAACCCTCTACCTTAGTCCCAACGGGCACTACGGTTTTGACTTGATGCCATTCCTTACTGATCGTGTGAAGATAATTGGACCAGACTTCTTCAAACTCTTCTTTTGTAATTTTAGTATAATAGGGCTCCGTGTCATCAATCGATTTCTCGGCGAGTAAGAAATGATATTGCTCGTGCTTGCGATTAGAGGCGATATAAGTGCCATCATCTTGGATTACAATTTGTCGATACGCTACACCATCTGAATCTATTTCAAAATACCACGTTCCCATGCCTGGTTCCGGGCAATCTTTAAGATATTTCATGTGCCTCCTCCTCATCTTGCGATAAAGTTCATTCATACGCCATTCCTGCGAGGATCAACTCCTCCTGAATCCAGCTACTCCGGGTAGACAGTTGCAGCAAGTCGGCAGCGATCTGCTTGACCTGCTCTTGTAACACATGTGGCTGGTCCGTTCCTTCCAGAAAGCGACTCAAGAAATGAAGAAATACATCTACCTTCCTAAGCAGCATCAATACAGGCACCGCATCAATCTCGGCATGGGAAAGATGAACTTGGCGGCTGAAGCCCCGGCAAAAATCCCGAACTGCTTGCGTCTCCTCCGGTTGTCCCAAAAATCCTGATAAGATGACCGCTGGTTCCATGACCCGAACGTCTAGCGTACAAAATTCAAAATCAAGCAGTGCAGTCACTTGGCTATGATCGGTATCCTTTACCAACAAATTGGAAGCGTTCAAGTCCCCATGTACAAGCTGATGCGGCAACTCTTCCAATGCATGAAGCGAATCTGTAATCTCTTCATATACTTTTCCTATCCATCGCAGCTCGTCATGCAAAGTTTTTAGAGGCTCAGGCGGATGCAGGCAAATCTCTCGAACTATCTCCTGGTTACACAATGGGTAGGATTGCTGCAAGGCGTAATACGGTCGGTAAACTGGAGCCATATCAAGATTGAATGTCGCAAGCACAGCAGATAATTCACCCGTGACCTCGCCAAAGGAATAGGCAAAGCATGATTCCTGCTCCAGTGGTGATTTGCCTTCTATGTAATCGAACAGACAGACATATTTGCCTCTTTCCTTCTCAAGCTGAGCGAGTGTCTCTCCCGTCACTGTTCGAATTGGCATCGGCACCCTGAATGATAGTGAATGCATACTTAGCGCCTGCAAAACCGCATGCTCAAATTCAATTTTGTCCCTATCTCTGTGTGTATCGTAGACGCGCAGCACCCCGCTTCGCATACCACCCTTAACAAAATACGTCGTATTATTCCAACCCCCGGTTCGTTTCTGCAACGTTCCGTTCCACTCCGGCCAGTGCCGTCTTAGTATCGCTTCCAAGGATGTATCCTCCCTTTTGCCGGAGATAAAGGTATCCAGCAACCTATCATTTCATTAGCCTTGAACTTATGAATTTGCAGATATTATAACACATAGACGCCCAATTAAAATTGGACGTCTATTACATCATATAATGGTCATAGCGTTTACATGATCCTTGGATATCCTTCATTTCCTCAACTGCTTGTTTCGGATATTTTGCGGGGTAGCGCCATAAGCCATTTTAAATTTTTTATAGAAAAAACTCATGCTGTTATATCCAACTTGCTTAAATATCATTTCGAACGGCAGGTTGGTATTTACAACCAGAGAATAAGCTGCATTGAGTTTAATGTTGGCAATAAGCTGAGTATAAGTAAGACCAGTTACTTTTTTTAACTTATTACTTAAATACGTACTATTGTAACTAAAATGATTAGATAATTGCTGCAAACTTAAATGCTGATAATGCTCTTCCATGTAATTCAGAATAGATGTAATATTATTTTCCTGCTGGTTTAAGTGAATATTATGCTCGCTTTCCAATACACGAACCAATTCTCCAAAAACAATTTGCAAATAAGCCTTGACCAATTCCATCGAATCCTCTTGACTGGAAAAATATTCGATTAAGATTCTGCGCAATATATATTGAAGGTTTTCATTATGTTGCGACTCAAAAATAATAAAGTGATTATGGTGCTGATGCTGGAGAACAGAGTTGGCGAGAAATTCACCAATCAGACTTTTTTTCTTGGATAACCGTTGTAAGAACAGGGAAGAAATCGTTTCTCTCTGCAGCAAGATATTAATAAGGATATCGTCTTCCCCCAAAGGAGCGATGCTGTGCGGCACATCCTTATCCAGGACACACACTTGGCCTTCACAAAGCTGAATTTCTTTGCCTGCTATGACTTGATTGCACTTGCCTGAATAAACATAGTTTAATTCAATAAATTCATGCATGTGCTCCAGCATCGGAGCAAATCTATTGTGCTTGCTAATATAAATATCATGTTCTCCGAAGAAAAACAAAGCGGGCATACGATACATGTTCTGATTTATATCATAGTATCGTTCGTCCTCCGCTTCTTCGGAAAGATCATTAATAACCTGGTTGTTTTGTTGTTGTAAAAGTTCAATTTTCGTTTTGATTCTCAGCAATTGGTCCAACTCATGAAGGTTCATAAACACTGGCTCCTCCTTCATTATATGATGGAAAAACGGGCGGTTCTCCGCCCGTTGAAAAAACTACCTATACCTGATGCCTCCCATTAACTGTGAACTGCCGCCTGAGCCTTACTGCCCTTTCCTCTAATAGCGATTCCCAGACAGATGAGTGCAGCAATCGTAAACACAATCGCAGAAACGAGGAAGGAAAATGAGGCGGTTTCATTTCCAAACAACATGCCAACTAACTTGATAACATAAGGCGAAGCAAACGCTCCCAAATTGGAGCCTACCATTGCAATTGAAATGGAAATCGTCTCACTGCCTTTAGGCACGATTTTAGTTAGTATGGTAAAAATATAAGGAATAAACAGTGCAAAGCTAAAGCCAATGATAAGCATGGCAACAGTAACCATGGTAACATTCTGAGCAAACCACAGCAGTACAAAACCTGTTGCTGTTAATAGACTGGAGATAAAGGGAGCGTAATTTCTAAACCATTTATATATTTTACCAAACAAGAAGCCTGCAATCATAGTTGCCAGGGAGAACAGCGTTAACGCCGTTCCTAAAAAACCAGGATTAGGCATATTCTTTTCAGCAATCATAATACCTGTTTTGGTATACACAATCATGATAAAGGTCATAAACAGGAAAAGTGCAGCTCCTAATCCAAGTACAGGTATGGATACTCCGCCGCTCTTGTGGCCCGTTCCTGTTGAACGCTCCACTGTAGACTCCACACGCTCTGGTTCGGGAATAATAAGAAAGAATAACAACGCAATAGGAATGGTGATAGCATAGCATAAAAAGGCAAACTGCCAGTCGATTAAGGCAAGCTGTCCTGCCACAAAAGTAGCTAAGCTACTTCCCAGCCCTTGAACGGCGCTTTGAAAGCCTACTAATTGGGCACGTTCGTCCCCTTCAAAAAAATCACTAATTAAGCTGACGGCTAGCGAATTGAACATCCCGAGACCTGCACCTAATACCAGACGCAACGCGAGAATCCATGTAATGTTAGTTGTGAACATAGGAAGGATTCCACCGATGACCACGAGCAAAAGTCCTAGCATGACCGTATTTTTTTTGCCCAATCGGGAAGAGATCGGACCACTCAACAGCACAAACAGCATCATCGTGAAGGATGGAATAGTAACTACGCTTTCAATCAAGGAACTAGAAACCCCTGATAATTGGTTCAGCATCATCGGTATGATAGCCGAAATGGCACTCGCTGATGTCAGGACTAAGGAAATGGACAGCAACGCCGTTTTAAACAATACTTTGTTTTTTATATTCATCAAGTTACTCACCTCTAGTCTATGTTATTTAGCCTCTGGTTGCATGGGCAGGAACTTGGGTAGTCTGGTAGTATCTGTACTGGAAGACATACTGCCCTGAACCGACCGTAAACGTAATTTCATGATCTTCGCTCCTTTGAAAAATCGCCTGCTCCCCTGTAATCCCCATTCTCCCAGCCAGCTCCTGTGGTATATAAACAGGCGGATTCTGAATCGACGGATATTGCATGGCAATGGTCTGCTGTAATGCATCCGGCTCCATAACTCCCGGAAGTGTAATCTCAGCCGTCGTATTATGCGGAACGCAAACCGTCATCTGCATTTCTTCATTCACGATTTCCCAATGGACTTCCAGCGCACCATATGGCGTTTCCAGTTTCCCGTGGGCCGAAGTAAGATTAGCAGGCGGTTTAGGAGCTAAACGTGATTTTTTATAACCCGCTTCAAGCACATCGATTCCGGCAATATTTTGGTACATAAAGTCTCCAACTGAACCGTATGAATAGTGATTGAACGAGTTCATATCTGTACTCCAGAACGAGCCGTCCACTTTGATGCTGTCCCAATGCTCCCACATGGTCGTTGCCCCCCGTTCAACCTGATAGAGCCATGAAGGATAATCATTTTGAAATAAAATCTTATAAGCTACATCCGTATAGCCATTGTCGGATAAAACCAGACATAGATAGGGTGTGCCCACAAAGCCGGTATCCAGATGCATATCATTTTTTTCTATAAGCCGTACAAGCTCCTGGATCACTTGTGTTTTATACTTGTCCGGCACCAATCCAAAGTGCAGAGCAACAATCTGTGCAGTCTGGGTATTGGAGGTCAGTTGGCCAGCGTCATCGAAGTAGCGGTTCGCAAAAGCGGTTTTAATCCCCTCATGTAAGCTTTTATATGTGTTGTAATCGGTATAACGATTAAGCAGTCTGGCCGTCTGCGCCAAAATATGAGTCGAATACGCAAAGTAAGCAGTTGCCACCAGTGTTCCGTCGGTCGCCCCAAAATAGCTTCCTTCCTCGCTGTCCAGCGCCAGCCAGTCTCCAAGCTGCAAGCCGGTATCCCAAAGATATTCTTCGTTCCCCTGGGCACGGATGTAATCCACCCATGCTTTCATACTGTCATACTGCTGAGCTAAAATTTGCTTATCCCCGTAGCATTGATACATGGTCCACGGACATATAACCGCCGCGTCTCCCCATGCTGCTGTCGTTTTGTCCATATTATCGGCAAAGGTTCCTTTGAGGACATCCGGCACTACAAAAGGCACTGCCCCATTCTCCAACTGGTTATAAGCCAAATCCTTCAGCCACTTTCGGAAAAAGGAAACCGCATTCATATTGAAGCTGGCCGTTCTGGCAAAAATCTGTGCATCACCGGTCCAGCCTAGTCGCTCATCACGCTGTGGACAATCGGTTGGCACATCCAGGAAGTTCCCCTTTTGCCCCCACACAATATTGTGCTGGAGTTGATTGAGCTTTGGATCGGATGTCTCAAACACCCCGATATTTTCCATATCCGAATGCAGAACAACGCCCGTAAAATCTTCAATTGCAACGCCATCCGGAAAGCCCTCAAGCTTCACATATTGAAAGCCTTGAAAAGTGAAGTGCGGCCTAAATATCTCCGTCCCCTTCCCGCTGCAAATGTACGTAATCTGCTGCGCTGCATCACGAATATTATCCCTGTAAAAGTTCCCTTGCTGATCCAGCACTTCACCATGTACCAGATTCAAAACTGTCCCTTCGGGGGCTTCAACTTTAAATTCGAGCCAGCCTACCATATTTTGACCCAAGTTAAGCACAAGCTCACCTTTAGGGGTTCGAATGAGTTCAACAGGCTTCAACTGGTTCATCACACGGACAGGCTCATTCTCCTGAGCAACCAGATGACTTAATGGGAACGGGACGACCTGCATCATTTTCCGTTCGGTCAAGGAGCTATGCTCGGGTGCCCGCTGCTCAAGTCTGGCATCATAGATTTCACCGTTATAAATATCCGACATTAAAATGGCACAGCTCGTTTCCTCCCAGGAAGAATCAGAGCAAATGAGTTCAGAACGGCCATCTTCATAACTAATCTCCATTTGAAGTAGCAATGCATTCGTGTCCCCGTAGGTGTCCTTGCGCTTCTGCCAGCCCAGATAACCGCTATACCAGCCTTCTCCCACCGTTGCTGTGATTCGGTTATTTTGTTCTTGAATGGCAGAAGTCACGTCATACGCTTGCACCTGGACACGATCGTTATAATCCGTCCATCCCGGGGTAAAGTAAGCATCGCCCACTCTTTGTCCATTTAACTCCAGTTCATACAGACCCAGGCTTGTAGCATAAATGACTGCTTTTTTCACTTTTCCCTCAACTGAAAAACACTTAGAAGTGGCAAAAGGAGCGCGCGTCTGAAACTCTTCATTTATGTTCCGCTCCTTCACCGTGATCCATTGTGCTTTCCAGTCATGCTCATGGAGCAACGCCATCTCCCAAAAGCCGGACTCACTCCATTCCGATTCTTCTGCTTCTGTGTCACCCGCTCCCTGAGCCCACACTTTTACCCGATAATAATATCTTTGTCCTGATTCCAGTGGAGGCCCTTCATATGGAAACAAAATGGATTGATCCGAATAGGCAAAATGATTCCAGATCAGCGATCCAAAAGTGGGATTAACGGATACTTGTAATTGGAACCGTTTTTGTGAAACATACATTTTGTCAGATTCAATCTGCCAACTGAGTCGCGGCTTTTTACAACCAAGTCCAATCGGATTATTTAAATGCTCGCATCTAAGCGCTTTCACTTTTAACATTCTTATGTCCTCCCTGAGGTCTTCTTTTGTATTTCTATACTT
Organism: Paenibacillus sp. LT-B23; assembly: GCF_059417685.1. Taxonomy (NCBI): domain Bacteria; kingdom Bacillati; phylum Bacillota; class Bacilli; order Caryophanales; family Paenibacillaceae; genus Paenibacillus; species Paenibacillus sp. LT-B23. Next base: position 42,297 of record NZ_JBSQBM010000020.1, read on the forward strand.
AAATTAAAACGCTTCCATCGATTATGCGTCAATGTTGTATCCATGCATGTTATATGCTTGATTTACAGGTGTTGAAATTCCACCTCATATATTGAATCTTAAAATGGATTTATTAGAAAAATATGTACGTTTTCAAAGCAGCACTCATTAAAAAAGCCTGAATCCGTTTGGGGCGGATTCAGGCTTGAATTTTACTATAAAGTATATTTATTCTTTTTTAGCTAGCTTATGCCTGTCCGGCTATCGCTTGTTCCGGCGTGGAGGTCGGGTACAAGTGGCAGGCGACCTGCCGACCCGGTGCAGCTTCGGCAAAGATTGGCTGTACTTTGCTGCAAATGTCCATGGCTGCCGGGCAGCGGTTGTGAAACGCGCAGCCGCTGGGCGGATTTTCTGGGCTCGGCACATCGCCTTTGAGTACGATCCGGTCCCGTTCCGCTTCCGGATCGGCTACAGGTACCGCAGACATCAACGCTTTTGTATACGGATGCAGCGGCTCTTTGAACATTTCTTGGGTGGGTGCGAGCTCCACCAGCTTGCCCAGATACATGACACCAACACGGTCGCTAATAAATTTGACGACCGACAGATCATGGGAAATGAACATATACGTCAGGTCGTACTGTTTTTGCAGGTCCTTCATCAGGTTGAGCACCTGCGCCTGAATGGACACATCGAGCGCTGAGACCGGCTCGTCACAAACGATAAATTTGGGATTGAGCGCCAGTGCCCTTGCAATCCCGATCCGCTGACGTTGACCCCCTGAAAACTCGTGCGGGTAACGATTGGCGTGATAAGGGGACAATCCAACCACTTCGAGCAGGTTTTCCACACGAGCTTTGAGCTGTGTTTTGCTCAACTTTTCATGAGTGATTAGCGGTTCTTCCAGCACCTGCTGCACCGTCCATCTTGGATCAAGTGAAGCAAACGGGTCCTGAAACACCATTTGCATATCCGTTCTGAATTTGCGCAGCTGCTCGGTATTCAGCTTCCGTATATCCGTACCGTTAAACAGAATTTCTCCATCCGTCGGCTCGATCAGTCTGAGAATTGCCCGACCTGTTGTAGATTTGCCACAGCCGGATTCCCCCACAATGGCCAGAGTTTCGCCCTGCTGTACCGACAGCGTTATACCATCCACCGCTTTGACTGCTCCCACTTCTTTGGCAAAAAGTCCCTTTTTGATCGGATAGTGTTTTTTCAGGTTACGTATTTCAAGCAGTGTGCTCATGATATCCCTCCTGCTGTAGCAAGCAGCGGCTTTTGTGCCCAGGTTCCACTTCCACAAGCTCCGGGGCCTCTGCAAGGCAAATTTCTTTGGCAAACTGACAACGTGGTGCAAAACGGCAGCCTTTTGGCATATCGAGCGGGTTGGGAACCTGGCCCGGAATGGAAGCCAGACGCTCCTGATCACTGTTCAATTGCGGCAATGATGCTAACAGACTTTGTGTATATGGATGCTTGGGATCTTTAAAAAGCGTTTTGACATCCGTTTCTTCCACCACCTGCCCGGCGTACATAATAACCACCCGATCACACATTTCAGCTACAACGCCAAGGTCATGGGTAATCATCAGAATGGAAGTTCCTTCTGACTTTTGCAGGTCACGCATCAAATCAAGAATTTGCGCCTGAATGGTCACGTCAAGTGCCGTCGTCGGCTCATCCGCAATCAGCAGCTTCGGATTGCAGACCATTGCCATTGCAATCATAACCCGCTGGCGCATACCACCCGAGAGCTCATGCGGATAAGAAACGGCTACTTTTTCCGGACGCGGGATGCCAACTTTAATCAGCATTTCCACTGCCATGTCCTTGGCTTTATGCTTACTTACACCGTGATGATATCGGGCAGATTCAGCAATTTGTTTACCGATTTTGAACACGGGATTCAGCGAGGTCATAGGCTCCTGGAAAATCATAGCCATCTCATTACCTCGAATCGAACGCATTTTCCGCTCTGAGTAATCCAGTATGTTTTCGCCGTTAAACCGCACTTCACCAGCAGCTACTTTCCCAAGCCCTTTGGGGAGAAGCTGCATAATGGAAAGGGAAGTGATGCTTTTGCCACACCCGGATTCCCCAACAATCCCGAGTGTTTCCCCTTTGCCAACCGACAGATCGACGCCGTCCACTGCCCGGATGGTACCCGCCGCAGTCTTGAACTCTGTGCGGAGATTGGTTACTTCAAGCAATTGTGCCATGTCCTCTTCCCCCTCCTTGTCCATCATGAATCTTCACGTTTTTATCTAAAAGGACGAGTCTATTCGGACTTGCCCATCGTTTGCAGATGCTTCATGTCTCCGTACAGCTTGGTGATATGTTGAAATTCTTTTTCCGAATGAAAAGAGCATTGGCCGCGTCCATAGGCCTTGGCTGTTTCCACAGCAACTTTAGCAGCCAGCGAAATATCGCCTTCGTGGCTTGCACCCGTTGCACTGCCTGGTACGGGGGCGGCTGCGGTAATCGCTATACCCACAACCGGGGCCGAGGTTGCCACCGCTGGCTGCAAAATGCTGTTGATATGATACAGATCATTGCCGTAAGGTGTAATATCCTGCGTGGTCACAGCAAAAGTAACACACGGTTCTCCAGTTACGGTCTGCACAATATCGACAAGGTCTTCACTGATCCGCAACACGTAGCCCTCACGTACGGTTGGGGAAATAGCAATCCCTTTATGATTGATGACACGATTCCCTTTTGTAGTATCAATCGACAGAATAGCTTCCATCTCGGGAGTCACTTCATACTGGTTCATAGTCAAAATATCTACTGGCGAATCCATAAATGGAACCGGATCATGCGGTTGGGTAGGTGCATCTGGGCAAATGTGCGTACAGATAATCACGTCGCCGTCCAGCATATCACCTTTGGACTGCATAGACAAAAGCTTGGCTGCTGCTGAAATCGCTGCTGCCGCGCCATCACCATCAGATACAAATCCGATCATTTCCGGACGTGCTCCAAGTCCGCCAAGACGACCAATCACACCCAGGGTTGGACAATCGCCACCGCGAATACGACCGTTTTTTCCGGCAATAACAACTTTGATAAAATCCGTAAAGCCTTTCTGACCCTCAACGGTTGTGACGCTGATGTCCGCTTGACCCAGTTGTTCCAGATAAGCTTTTACTTCCGCCCCGCTAGCGGACGGGCTGTCCAAAAGATCATATACCTCGTAAACTTGTTTCATCATACGTCTAGCTCCCCTTAAGCTTCTGTTTTTGTTGTGTTCAGATATTTAAGCGCCGTCAAGGCGTATACTTTCGCGGATTGAAGGATCTGCCATACTGGAGCTCTTTCGTTGAAGTTGTGGATGGTTCCCAGGTCGGCAGGTCCATATTGCAATACCGGAATATTATATTTGCGGAATGCACGTGCATCACTGGTTGCCCACTGCAACACGCCATAGGCTTCTTTACCGCTAACCTCAGCGATGGAATCCACAAGATCATGCACAATTGGTTCGGTTGGTGGGGTCCAGTTGGCATTACCGAAAAACCCGAACTGCTTGGGTTCAACGTGAATGTCTACACTAGCAAGTAATTCTTTCGCTCTAGCCAGTACATCCCGATGGTCTACACCAAAAGGAACACGAGAATCCACTTGTACCGTACAACGGTCAGCAACCACATTGACTTTGGTGCCTCCCTGGATCGTACCGATGTTCACTGTTACATGGTCAAAGGCTTGTCCATAAGCCGGGTTTTCCCGTTCGCTTACATAACGCTTGGAAATTTCAATAATCTCTTTGACTTCTTCCGGAATGTCTGGTTTGATGTCCCACAGTTGTTGCAGGGCTTCAATCCCTCTGGCCGCTTTCAAAATAGCACTTTCACCTGCGATCGGTTGCAGACTGCCATGACCCGGCGTACCTTCAACGGTAAACTCAAACCAGCAGCTTCCTTTTTGACCGATCGTCGGGTTTTGCGGGCCCGAAGGCTCTGCAATCACAGCAGCCGTTCCTTCAATCAGCTTTCTTTCCAGCACCCAAGGTACTCCGAGATGGCCCCCGGTTTCTTCGTCTGGAACAACCAGCAGTGACAATGCGCCTTCCAGCGGTACACCGAGTTTGGATAACAGCGCCATTGTAAATATTAATCCACCCAAGCCCGCCTTCATGTCCGAAGCGCCGCGACCCAGCAAATATCCGTCACGGATTTCGCCACAAAACGGATCAAAATCCCAGCGGGTGCGATCCCCGGCCGGAACAACATCCGTATGTCCGCAGAAGATCAGTTTTTTTCCATCTACGGATTCAGTTCCATAGTCTGAAATAAGATTCCACATATTGGGCCCGGACTCATGTACAGTCGTTTCAATTCCCGCCTCTTTAAGGTAGTCGATAATGAACTGACTGATTTCACGAGAATCACCCGGAGGATTTTCAGAAGGGAACTGAATTAACCGCGAACAAAGCTCCAGTAATTCGTCCTGCCGTTTATCAATTTCATCGAGGACTAACGTTTTCCAATCTGTCATATAAATTCAGCTCCTTAGCATTTTTCGTTGATTCCACTCATATCAGGTGTAAAATGACAGCCTTCGGCTGTAAAAAACCGAAGGCGTCAAGGTAAGTTTCAACACTTATTCTTTATTCAATGAATAGAAGCGGATCACTTCGTCTGGATAGTAAACATATCCTGTGATATCTTTGCCCATACCTACAATCCGGTTGTATTCATACAAGTACGCCCAAGGTGAATCCTGGTTAATAAGCTCTTGCGCTTTGCCATACAGCTCTTTGCGTTTGTTTTCATCTTGCTCTTTGCTTGCTTGTTCCCAAAGCTTATCCACTTCCGAGTTGGCGTAATGGATATAGTTGGAGGAACCGCCGCTGTACATCAGGAACCCAAGATGGTAACCAGGGTCGTTAACGAAGGAAGTCCATTTGGAAATGTAGGCTGTCAGATTGCCTTCACGCTGTTGTTCAAGGAACTGTGCACGAGCAACGTTGACAACGTTCATTTTTACGCCGATTTTGGCAAGCTCAGCCTGGATTAATACGGCGTCATCCGCCCAATCCTGGAAGCCCGAGCCCAGGGTCAGGTCAAAGCTAAACCCATTAGGATAACCCGCTTCTGTAAGGAGTTGTTTCGCTTTAGTCAGGTCGTGCTTATAGCTGTAACCTGCATCACTATAGCCAGGTGTGTTACTTGCCACAGAACTCTTCATTTGTTTGGCTTGACCGTACATTACGTCATCGATCAATTGCTCGTAAGGTACAGCATAAGAGATCGCTTGACGTACTTTTGGATCATTAAAAGGTTTGACTTTATTGTTCATGGCAAAATACAAAATCCGGTTACTTGCGTTGGATTGAACCTTCAGATCAGTGTTGCTTTCCAGCTTCGAGACGTCTTTTGCAGGAATTTCAATCGCCATGTCGACGTCGCCTTTATCCAGCAGCAATACACGGTTAGAAGCTTCTTTGGTAAACTTCATCGTAACTTTGCTTAATTTTGGTGCACCTTGCCAGTAGCTCGCATTGGCATTGAAGACAGCTTCTGATGCAGGGTCCCATTTTTCAAGTGTGAACGGCCCGGAACCTGCCGCATGTGTTTTCAGATAATCACCATCACCATTTTCTTTGACAACCTTGTCATCCACGATGGAGAAGTTGTACAAAGACAGGATTTGCAGGAACATATGGTTGGGTTGGGACAATGTAATGACAACCGTATGCTCATCCGGGGCTGTAGCCGTTTTGATGGAGCTCATGCCGTAAAGGAAGCTGCCGGAATCGGAATTTTTAAGCCGCTCCAGGGAATACAGCACAGAATTGGCTGTTAGCGGGTTGCCGCTTTGGAATTTAACATCATTACGCAGATGGAGCGTGTAGATCAGGTTATCAGCTGATACTTCCCATTTTTCAGCCAGCATCGGTTTAATCGCTTCTGTATCTGCAACCTCGCCATTATTTGTAGATTTCTTGCCGTAGGTCACAAGCTGATCATAGAGCGCAAGCACAAGCGTATCGGATGTAAGGTCACTTGCTTCAGCAGGGTCCATCGTTGACCCTCCCTCTGAGTAAGCAAGCGTAATCGCCTTTGATGGGGATGAGGCTTCTGTGCCTTTCTCTCCGGATGAAGCGGACGGGCTATTGGCATTGCTTGCGCAGCCTGCCGTCCAAAGCAGCGTAGACAAGACGATAATTACCGAAAGACTTTTTTTCAACATGCTTACGTTCTCCCCTTTGATGTTCTATTTGTTTTATTTGCTGGAACGCAGTCTGGGATCAAGAACATCCCGCAAACCGTCTCCCAGCAAGTTGAAGCCCAAAATAGCTGTTGCAATGCCCAGGCCCGGGAAGGTTACAATCCACCACTCACCGGAAATGATATATGCTCGCCCTTCTGAAATCATCGCGCCCCACTCGGCAATCGGGGGTTTGACGCCAAGACCCAAAAAGCTGAGACTGGCTGATGTCAGGATGGCAAAGCCCATCCCCAGCGTTGCATTCACTAGCAGTGGAGCAAGCGCATTGGGTAGAATGTGGCGAAACAAGATGGTTCGGTTGGTTACACCAATGGCCCGGCTGGCCTCAACAAACTCTTTTTCCCGCAGAGAAATGGTTTGTCCGTGAATCAGTCTGGCGAATTCAGGAATACCTACAATGCCCACGGCAATTAGTGCACTCATCAGCCCTGGCCCCATTGCTGCGGCAATCGCCATAGCGAGTACCAGTGATGGAAAAGCAAGCAGGATATCCATACAGCGCATAATAATGCTGCCCATTCGACCGCCGTAGAAGCCGGCGATGGCTCCAAGGGGTACGCCGATGATGAATGAGATCGCCACGGCGATCATCCCTGTCCATATGCTGATTCTTGCCCCGTAGATGACACGGCTGAGAATGTCACGTCCGTAATTATCAGTCCCAAACCAATGTTCTGCGCTTGGTGGCAACAGCTTGTTAGCCGGATCGGTTACGTAAGGATCATATGGTACGATCCATGATGAGAGGATTGCGATCAACGTCCATCCCACAATGAAGATGAATCCGATTAAAGCCAGTTTGTTGCCAAACAACAATCGCCAAAAGCTCTTTCGTTTCGGTATAGCGGCTGCGTTTGGCTGAGGTACAGCCGCTTTTGCCACCAAATCACTTGCAGTGCTCATCCGAGTACCTCCCCCTACTTTTGTGCTTCGTGTCATTATTCGTACCGGATACGCGGATCAATCAATCCGTAGATCAAGTCAACGCCGAGGTTGATGAAGCTGTAAATTAGCGCACTCACTAAGGTAAAAGCTTGAATGGGTGCGTAATCAGCGGCCAAAATGGAATCCGTCACATAACTGCCGACTCCCGGCCAGGTAAAGATGGTTTCCGTAATAACCGCCCCGCCAATCAGATAGCCGACCTGTAAGCCGAGTACAGTAAGTGTGGGAATAAAGGCGTTAATCAGTGCGTGCTTGTAAATGACAACGCCCTCACGCAGACCCTTTGCTCTTGCTGTCCTGACAAAATCCTGACCAATGACCTCCAGCATGCTGGAGCGCATCATCCGCGCCACAATCGCCATAGTGCCTGTGCTTAGGCATAGAGCAGGCAGAACTAAATGGGATAGACTGCTTTTTAAAGCTACAAAATCACCGGTCATCAGACTATCCATTACATAAAGTCCCGTAATGTGTGTTGGCGGATTGATGTCACCGCCGATTCGACCCATTGGTGCAGGAGCAATCCCCCATTTGGCGTAGAAAATATAAATGAACAACAGTCCGATCCAGAAGATGGGCATACACGCCCCAATCAGGGAAAACACACGTGAAATGTGGTCAACAATCGACTCTTTGCGAGTGGCTGCCAGAATGCCGATCGGGATCGCAACCAGAATCGCAATAATCAAGCTTGCCAGTGCAAGCTCAATGGTGGCCGGAAAGCGGGTAGCAAAATCACTCGCCACCGATTGCCCGGTGTGGTAAGCCTGACCCAAATCACCCTGGAACAACCCGCCTACATAATGAAAGAATTGAATGTACTTCGGTTGATCCAGTCCCATGCTGCTGCGAATATTTTCAATCGTCTCAGGTGTAGCCTGTTCCCCCGCAAGCATCACGGCAGGGTCACCCGGAAGCACTCTCGAAATAATGAATGTAATGACGACAATGCCAAGCAGTGCCGGAATCATCTGTATTAATCTGCGTAGTGTGTAAACGGCCACAGCCTGTCCCCCCTTATCCGTAATCCCTCGCTTATTTGTCATCTTTTTTATCATCACTTGTTATTTTGATTAATTGTACTAAGGAACAGGAGAAGTAACCACGTCCTGAATAACTAAAAATAATGACGAATTTTGTCGTTTAAGCACTAAAGTAACTTTATATGTTATATAAATGTTCGTTTTTAGTGGAAGTAATATAAAAAACTAACATTATTATGATGCAGCAACACCGCGTTACCATGTCAATTTATTACGACACTGAAAAAGATCCTTCATCCAACAGGACAAAGGATCTTTTTGGGGAAGCAAGTCTTCACTTACCTCTTCTGAATTAAAATGTGGTTGCCACTCTACAAATTCCCGGTCACGACTATGCCGTCTGACTGCTCCAACTGCGCTCTCACCCAGCCTGTAAAAGAGTCTATAAAAGCATGCATTTCCATCTCACTGGCGGGCCAGTCGTCCAGTTCCAACAATATCTCACGCCACACCGGTTCCGAAATCGGATTATCCCAACAGGGATCAAAGGACTCATACGTTTCTCCTGTATCAGGATCGGTAAGTGGATATTTTGACTTTAATGCAGGCAACAGCAAGTCGAAGTCATCCGCATAGATAAAGACCATCTCCTCCATATCCGGTTCGTACGCATCCTGATAACCCAACGGTGCAAAAGTATATCCTATATTCAAGCGAGGCCCGCTGTTACGGTAAACTATCGTCGGAATCTCTCTTTTTTTAGCCATCTTTTCAACTTCCTTCTGATTTTCTTGAACTTTCTTAAAGCTATTATAAATAGATAGCCAGACTATACCTTCTGAGCTACAGGCTCTTGACCACCTTTACCTCTTCTTATCCCCAACACAACGACACCCATTATAGCTACCAGCACCGCTATAAGAGCAAAGGGAGTATACTTATCTACCTGATAAAGAGTGGTTGTTAACTGAGAAAAAAGTAACTTCCGCAAATTGTCGTGCAATATGGGGATCTCGGGAGCAAAAGGTTTTCTCCAATTCTTCGGCTAATTCCTGCCGTTCAGGATTCTGCATGACGATAGGTGCCAGATAGCTGGCCCAGCCGATAAAATTCATTTGCATCATATCGAGCAGTTCATCAATATCACTCTTATCAAAGCCTCCATAATAATAGGGGAGGTCATTCACATAACGAGGAGAAGGGCCCAGCATCACGATACGTTCAAAATATTGGGGATTACGGATGGAAGCAAGCATTCCAATCATACTGCTAACGGAATGCCCAACGAATATAGTATCTCTCAATTTTAGCGCTTCCATAACATCAAGTACATCCTGGGCATACCCTTGCAAGTCACTATATTTTTCTGAGTCATAATACTTAATCTGAGAGTCTCCAGAACCTACATAATCAAATAACACGACTTGATAGTTATTAACAAAGCTAGGGACGATATAACGCCACATCTCCTGATCGCACCCGAAGCCATGAGCAAATACAATCGTTTGATCGCCTGTGCCAAGTACTTTTATATTATTACGTACCATTACGTCAACTGTCATTATAAATCACCTCTCTGAGGTCGTATGTATCCTCAAGCTTCTTCCCATTATTATACCGGACAAAGGGTGTTTATGGATAAAGAATCTCATTCATATATCCAGCTCTCTACGATTTCCTTTACCTTCGGGACATGTTGCTTCGAAGGTGAACAAAGAATAACCAATTCATTTTTCTCACTTGTATCTAACCAATAACGAACATCATCATCTTCTTCCGCTATTTCATGAATGATCTTGATGGACTTTTGGCTGGATTTTGATTTCGCTGAAAAAAATAGGATTCATATCCATCATTTTCTTGCCGTTAGAAAAGAAGGTGTTGTAATAGGGAATCATCCAATCCTCCTGATCCTCATCTTTTAACAAATCCAGAAATACACGCACCCATTGATCCTCTAGTTCCGAATAAATCCGTTCGTTCTCCAACTCTTTAAAATCCATATTTATTCTATCCTCTCATACTGCAAAATCTTAGTTGCTTTATCAATCTAAATAAAAATGTTTTTTTATAGGCAGGGGCATAGCTGAGAATATCAATTCACCCAATTCTTCCGGAGATTCTTTCATACCGTTCTCAAGCCAGTCCTTAGTAACGTTAACTCCACCATATGCATTAAATTTTATAGCGAAAAGGATATCTGGAGGCAATGAATCACTATTGGTTTTCTTAAGAATATGTTTGGTGTGACAGTCAACAGTGTACTTAAAAATATTATTATAAAAAGACAAATGAGTTTTATCATCAAAAGCTTTTTTAAAATAGATATAGTCCTCTTTAATAAACTCGACAATTCTTCCGGCAACCTGTCCCCACGGCTCTTTTTCTATATATTGCTGAATAATTTTATCGGCCTTATCATTGTAAATCCATGAAATCAGATCATATTTACTGGAGAAATGATAATAGAACATTTGTCTGCTTACCTGACAATTATCTGTGATATCTGTTACGGTGATCGATTGTATCGGATTTTTTTTTGCCAAATTAATTAAGGATTCAGCAAGTAGTTCCTTAGCTGTTGTTTTTCGTATCATATGAATCCTCCACAAGATTTTCATTTTACATTGAATTCTATTCTTATATTGTCCAGAATTTTTACACTCCTATCAATCTGTCAAACTTTTTTACACTCCCACGAATCAGTCTATTATTATTCAAGTAACAATGCTTTATACTGGTTATGTGAATAGCGGGCAAGATAAATTGGTAGATTTTGCTGGAACAACTCGATATCTTTTCATGAAGGAGAGCACCATGATGAATCCAAAAAAAATTAAAAATGTAACTGTCAATGCGTCATTCAGCAGCGAGAATGAAGTTGCTAAAAAGAATATGGATGTAATTATAGACTTTTTTTCTCTATACCTAGGGGACACAGACAAATTTTATTCTCTGTGGGTTGAAGATAATCCGATTGTAATTACCCCATTTACAACTGATGATGTGGCAGTTTTGCACGATGCTGTTCAAGAAGGATGGGAAGCTGTAAAAGGTTTCTTTAATCCCATTTTCAATGATATGAAGGGGACTTTCGAATGGACCATTGACGAGTTCATGGTAGGTGAAAACCCTGACACGATTGTTACGAAAACACGCAGCCATATTGATATCACAGCAAATGGAGCATGGGGAGAAAACAAAAAAATAAAATACAACGGAATATATGTTCAGATCTTTAAATTTGAAAATAATAAAATAAAATCCTTCGAAGAATACTATGATACCGCACTGCTAAATAAACAATACTCATAAAAAAGACACTATTAGCACAGATAATAACTCTAAACTTGTAATCAAGTTTAGAGTTATTTTTCATTTGCCCTGCTTCGATTTATTTATTCTGCTTCGGCATCATCAGTCATTTTTTCCACTAAGCTCCGCAAGCCGTGGTTGGTGGTATTTAGTTGATCAATCACATTCATAAATTCCGTTACAAGTTTGGCTTGCTCTTGCGAGGAAACCGCAATCTGCGTGATCTCCTGCTCCATATTGTAAACCGATTGTCTGACGGCTTGCAGGGACTGTTCAATCCGTCCGGTTGCTTCTTTTGTACCCGTGGACATCTTGCGAATTTCTGTAGCTACGACTCCAAAACCCGCTCCAGCTTCACCCACCCGGGCAGCTTCAATTGCTGCATTTAAGCCAAGCAAGTTGGTCTGCTCTGAAATTTCCTTAATGTAGCCGGCCACTTCAGTCACGTTACCGGAATCTTCAACCGCCTTTTTCGTATTGCTCAGGATTTCTTCAGCCGTCGCACTAAGCTCCTCCGAATGGGCCGCCACATGCTGAATCCCTTCAACTAGCTTGCTTGTAACCTCCTCGGCTTGAGTCATCAACTTCTTCAATTGATCTTGATTATCCATACTATAGGTGATACACATCACAGCCGTAATCTCATTTTGTACATTCTTAATAGGGTGAAAGTATGAATCAGCAGCGATTCCAAAAACTTCAGCAGCATAACGCTCTCTGGTCTTTTCACCACCCACTAACATTTTGAAGTCTCTGTGGACGTCAGGAAGAGGATCGCCTGCTTTGAAGTCATACACTAAGCTTTTACCTGATTGGAAGAACAGAAACTTTTCTCTATCCATTACAGAAATTGAAACATCTTGACGTGCAGCTTCCCTAATAAACGGCATAGCGGCCAGAACAGCTTCTACTTGATTCATAATATGTATCCACTTCCTCATATTTTGATATATGCCCTATCCTATATTTCGACATTTTCATCCAAATATTTTAGTCAATTTAAAAATACTAATGATGATGTTGAACCCTAACCTGTATACATGTATCGTAATTTCCTGAAGGGTATCCATTTTCTCTATTGTAATATAGATCCATTTAAGGTATTATTTTCATTTAATAATAAATTCAAACAGCGCATACCGATTGAACATTGGCACGCGCTGAATGTATGACTTTTTTTGAGACAGGTACTAAGATTTAATCCAACTGCTCTCCATTGGTTTCGATCACATTCTTATACCAATAAAAGCTTTTCTTTCTGGATCTGGCAAATGTCCCGTTGCCTTCATTATCCTTATCCACATAGATGAACCCATAACGCTTCTTCATTTCACCGGTTCCTGCACTTACCAGATCAATACATCCCCACGGAGTATAGCCTATCAAGTCTACCCCATCAGCAATCGCTTCTTTCATTTGCTCAATGTGTTGTTTCAGATAGTCAATTCGATAATCATCGTTAATTGAACCGTCTTCTTCTACTGTATCTACGGCACCAAGACCATTTTCAACAACCATTAGCGGGATTTCATATCGGTTATAAATGTTATTGAGGGACCATCTTAATCCCTGTGGATCAATTTGCCAGTCCCAAGCACTTGCTTTCAAATGAGGATTCTTTAATCCCATGGATAAATTCCCTCCCACCTTCTCCTGGTTGGGATCGGCACTGACACAAGTAGATGAATAATAACTGAAGGTATAGAAATCCACACAGCCTTCTTTCAGGATATTCTCATCATGTTCCTGCATGGCGATATCAATACTATTTTCTTTAAAATATCGCTTGGCAAATCCAGGGTATGCACCTCTTACTTGAACATCTGAACACAGGAAATTGCTCAAGTTATCCTTTTGTTGGGCCAGCAGAATATCATCAGGATGACATGTAAGTGGATATGAACACATATAAGCGATCATACAGCCTATTTTAAAGTCCTTGTTGATTTCATGGCCCAGTTTTACTGCCTTTGCACTCGCAATAAACTGATGGTGCAAAGCTTGATACAGAACCTGCTCATCCTTCACTGTAGCATGGGCAAGCTCTCCATTCCCCTCCGGCATCATGGCTCCAGCCATGAACGCACCAAAAGACAAGGTTAAAATATTGATTTCATTAAAGGTCAGCCAGTATTTTACGACATCTTGATATCTGTTAAAAAGCACTTCACAATATCTCACATAAAAGTCTACCACTCTGCGGTCAGACCAGCCATTATATTTTTGAGTTAGATTAAACGGCGCTTCGTAATGTGAGATCGTAACCAAAGGCTCGATATTATACTTTTTCAATTCTGCAAATACACGATCATAGAACTGTAAGCCTTGCTCATTCGGCTCTGTATCATCTCCGTTAGGAAATATTCTTGACCAGGCAATGGACATTCTAAAGACCTTGAAACCCATTTCTGCAAATAATCGGATATCCTCTTTATAGTGATGGAAGAAATCAATAGCCTCGTGACTTGGATAGTTCATTCCTGCTTCCAATACAGGTGTAATTCTTCGGGAAGTCGTATGTGTCCCAGCTGTAATTACATCGGCTGTGCTCAATCCCTTACCGTCTTCGTTATATCCACCTTCAAATTGGTTAGCAGCCGTAGCCCCTCCCCATAAAAATCCTTGCGGAAACTCCAAATTAGTTGTGTTTTTCATTGCTTAATTCCTCCTCAACATTTTATCTGCTTAGGCTCCCTCCAATGGCTTCGTACAAAAACCGCGTCGGAAGCCTAAGCTCATTATCAGAATGCCAATTCCCATTTATCGGAATTAGACTACAACCGTCAATAAATCCTCTTGATACTCAATCGACTTCTTCTCCGTTTCAATTACATCCAGGTAATTCGCAGTATTGGCAACGATTACAGGTGTGGTCAGAACATAGCCAGCCTCTTTGAGCGCTTCCATATCAAACTCCATGAGCAGCTGACCTTTTTTAACAGCATCCCCCTGTTTTACTTTAGGATAAAAATGTTTGCCTTTTAATTTGACCGTATCCTTGCCTACATGGATAAGGACTTCAACACCATGATCACTGGTAATTCCGATCGCATGCCCTGACGAAAATAATGATGTTAATACGCCATCTACAGGTGAAACGACCTTGCCTTCGGAAGGTTCAATAGCAATCCCTTTACCCAGGGCACCTGTCGAAAAGGCTTCGTCCGTGACTTCAGATAAAGGCTTCACTTCGCCTTTTAATGGACTAATCACAGTCTCTTGTTTGACTAAAATTTCTCCTTTAGCTGCTCCTGTTGTGCTGTCTTCCTTGTTCGCTTCTTTCACTTCATCATCTTTAAATCCGCTAAAGAACATAAGTAAGAATCCTAATACAAAGCTTACCAAGATTCCAATAATAGCTCCATAAAATCCGCTGTCCATACCTGCCGGACTGATATAGCTCGGGATGGCGAAAATACCCAGTCCACCAATGATATAACCTTTAGTGCCCATCATTCCTATAATACCGCCACCTACTGCAGCCGCTATACAACTTAAAATAAATGGCTTCTTACGTGGCAATGTAATCCCGTAAATCGCTGGTTCTGTAACACCAAAAATCCCGGAGATGACAGCTGGAATGGAAAGTGATCTCAGTTTTGCATTTTTGGTTTTAAACAAAATCGCCAGCACGACACCCGTCTGAGCAAAGGAAGCTCCCAGCGTAGCCGCAAGAATCGGATCGAATTTAAGTACTGCCAAGTTGTTCATAGCGATAGGAACAAGTCCCCAGTGTAATCCAAAGATAACAAACACTTGCCAGAAAGCGCCCATGATTATGCCTTCAATAATTGGACTTAAGTTATACACAAAGAGGGTTGCTGCCCCAAGCAGTTGACCTGCCCAAGTCGAGAGAGGTCCAATCACAATCAATGCTAAGGGTACAATAACTAACAAGGTGAAAAACGGAACCAAAAATGTTCTCACTACGCTAGGGATTACCTTCTTAAAGAAGTTTTCTATTTTTGAGCCTACATAGGTGGATATGATAATCGGAAGAACGGTTGACGCATAGCTCATCAGAATGACCGGAATACCCAAGAAGGTGATATATACCGGTGACTCAAATATAGTACCGCTAAATAGAGTGTACAGTGGTTTGCCCGAGGCTGTTATCGTGCTAAATGTTGGGTACACAAGCGATGCACCTATAGCCATACCTATAAAAATGTTGGCATTGAACTTTTTCGCTGACGTATACCCCAGGAAAACAGGAAAGAAATAAAACAAACAATCACCTAAAGCATTGAGAATTTGATAGGTACCAGATGCAGTGGTCAGCCAGCCCAAAGCTACAAATAAGGCAGTGAAGCCCTTAATCATACCTGTGGCACTCAGGACACCGAGTGTTGGTGTAAATACACCTGAAATGGTATCAATGAATCTATTAAACAAACTCACTTTTTCATCTGATGCTTCTTCTGAAGAGGCTTCCTGGAAACCGCCTACAGCAGTAACTTCAGCGTAAACCTCCGGTACATGGTTACCTATAACAACCTGGTATTGTCCACCACTTTTTACTACTGTAACAACACCATCCATGTTTTTCAAAACCTCTGTATTGGCCTTGCTTTCATCTTTTAGTTTGAAACGCAAACGTGTTACACAATGAGTTAGACTATTCACATTTTCTTTGCCGCCGACATTTTTGATAATGTCTTTTGCTAATGTCTCATACTTCATCGTAACTTCCCCTTTATTTGTAGTTGGCATTTTGCATCCATCTCGAGAGCGTTTCAGCAATATTATAGACTGCCTATATATTGTGCCTTCGAGGGAATTGAACTATTCAAAATAATGGTATTTATAAAAAAAGGCGAAACCAAATAGATCGAATTCGATCTAGGTTGGTTTCGCCTGCATTACCAGTAACAATCCAAGAAGTTATTCAATTTGTCTTTGGGTTACGCGCTGAATATGAATCGTTATATACAGCTTTTCCTCATCTGACAATACCGTGTTCAAGTATTTCTCAATCTTCAGCATGCAGCCATAGGCCTTTTTGTACTTTGCTTTCACTTGCCTCCACAAAAAGTCGTCTTCCAGTTCTACTTTTTCTTTTTTATTTAATCGCTGAAAGAAGAATCTTAAATGTGTAATAAATCTCTCATAACTGATTGAGTGTTCATCTATGGTGTTATTATAAGAGTATTTAATAATATTTAAGATATCCTGTATTTTTTGAGTTTGCTGTGCAACATCTGCTACCTTATTGTAGGAGCTGTTTACTTGAGCATTTATTAAATGAAGGGCTATATTGCCTGCTTCATCTTCTGACAAGCGTTTGCCTGTTTCGTCTTCAATGAACTCCAGTGCTTTTAATCCAACCCCAAATTCTTTGGGATAAAATTTTTTAATTTCCCAAATTAACGGATTTGCATTTTTAAGCCCTTCATCGAACATTTTAAATGCATTGTTCATATGATCCGTAAGAGAAACATATATATAATCGCTCAATTGTGCTTCTAATATGCTTTTTCCATATTCAATAATGTCATAGCATAACGAAACATATTCTGAAGGAACATCCTCTAACAATAATTTAAATTTCTCTGAAGCATCTTTATGTTTAAGCACAAAGGTCTTTTCAATTAAATGCTCTTCTACTTTTTCCCCTGCACTCTTTTTGAATGCAATACCACGCCCCATAACAACAAATTCATCTCTTTTTGAATCTTTGGCTATTATAGCGTTGTTATTAAATATCTTCGTTATGATCATCTAACTGCCCCCCTTATCCCATAAAATTTAAAAAAGGATTTAGATGCTGGGCGAAATTTCAGATAGGTCACAAGACGGTAATAGCCGATCAAACCTTCGTCGTTAATCAAATTAAATGTATTGATTTACAACTTCATGTTATGAAAACGCATTCATATTAAGAGACAAAAGCCTTACGTTTTCCCTGAATGATCTTGAGTGCTCCCAAACCGATCTGATATTCCGTTTTGAAAATGGATATAGTCGGTTAACCACGTCCTATGACATCATTTTTCGGATGTCGATTCGTTGGTCGACGTCATCATCTTTGTTGTTCAGCACTTGTAAGGCTTTATATCACTCACCTTTCTGAGTTATGGCTGGACCAGATATTCATATCTTGCAGGATAAAAAGCTTGAATTCTAAAAGAAAAGGCAAAACCCAACACATGGAAATCTAATTCCATGTCCCGGGTTTTGCCTTTTCAGTAACAATCCCAAGATCATAATAACATCGAATTTAAGTTTTGCCAACAAAAATGTTTGCGCTTTCTTTTTGGGGGCAGCCACAACAAATACAGCACATTTTTATGGTATAAAATGTCATCCACCAATGTAAGACATGTTGATTTTTTTTCTATTCTTTGCTGTCTGTTCAGTGCGTTCGTCAGAATATCGGTCAGTACGTAGCTCCCATACCTCAGTAATCACGGCGAGCAGTTCTTCGTCACTCGCTCCGTTGCGAAGCATATGACGTAGGTCAAAACCGGCTGAAGCAAACAAGCACGTATAAAACTTGCCATCAGACGATAAGCGTGCACGTGTACAGGACGAACAAAACGATTCGGAAACCGAGGTAATAAAGCCAACCTGTGCCTCACTGTCTTTATAGCGATAGCGCTCTGCCACTTCTCCAAAATAGTTGCGCTCCACTGGCTCCAGCTCGTAAGTATTTTTTAGACGCTCATAAATTTCTTTTTTTGTTAAAACTTTTTTAAAGCTCCACCCTATGCTGTTCCCTGCATCCATAAACTCAATAAACCGAAGGGTAATCCCCTGTTCTTTAAAATAAGCAGCCATCGGCAAAATTTCGGAATCATTTAGACCTTTTTGTACCACCATATTGACCTTGATTTCAAAGCCAATTTTTTGTGCATAATCGATCTGCTTCAAAATAAAAGCAGGCTTAATGCCCCGTCCATTCAACCGCCCAAACAGTTCAGGATCCAGAGCGTCCACACTGACATTCAGCCGTCGTAACCCCGCGTCATAGAGGCGCTGTGCCTGTTGCCCTAGTAGCAAACCATTTGTGGTCAAACCGACATCTTCCAGTCCGTCAATGGACAGGATTTTGGAGACAAGGTCGGGCAGGTTCCGGCGCATTAATGGTTCGCCGCCCGTCAGTCGGATTTTTTTTACCCCTACGCTTACAAAGAGCTTCGCCAGCCGATGAATCTCTTCGAATGACAGACATTCACTTTTGGGAAGAAAGGCAAAATCGTCTCCGAAAATTTCTTTTGGCATGCAGTAGGAACAGCGAAAATTGCAGCGGTCCGTCACGGATATACGTAAATCACGAATCGGCCGTCTCAATTGGTCTTTCAGTGGATGTGAACTCATGTGGCCACCTCCTTTTCTAGTTGTCTAGGATCGTTATCTTTAACCGCCGCTGACGGGCGGAATAAAAGCTGCGACGTCTCCATCCTGCAGCACATCCGTAAGCAACGCATATTCCTCGTTTACTGCAATTCGTACAGAACTGATCGGTAGATCTGGATATCTTTCTGCTATCCAACCGTATAAGTCGCCAACAGTTCGACCCACCAAATCCGCCATTTCTTCAGCTATTCCCGTCACCTCACGGAGTCCCGCAAAATAGTACAATTTAATCATCACTAATCTCCCCCGGCCTTTTCTTTTGGTATCCAATCCACTGTGTTCCGTCATCCCAAATCTCTTGTTTCCAGATCGGAACCATCTCTTTAATTCGTTCGATCGCATATTCGTTGGCTTTATAGGCTTCTGAGCGATGCGGTGAAGAAACGGCGATAACAACGGCGATATCACCGATTTGAAGCTCGCCAATCCGGTGCCCAATCGCTACTCTTGTCCCTTCCCATTTCTGTTCAATTTCGTGGCCAATCTCCGCGAGCTTTTTCTTGGCCATGGGTACATAGGCCTCATAAGCGAGATATAACGTCCGCACGCCTTGGGTCCACTCTCGTACGTGCCCTGTAAACACGGTCACCGCTCCCGCTTCTGGCCTTAAGACATAATCCGCATAAGCCTGCGGGATAATGGGCTCCGTTACGATTTCAAATACACTCATCTTTTCCACCTTCCAGCCACCGGACAAGCCACTCTCCGGTGACAGACTCTTTTAAATGTTTCTGCTTTTTGTATCTACATCTCGTTTAACCGAACAACTGATGATATAGTTTTTGACCGTTGGCAACACTCCGGACACCGTGAATGAGAAGCCTTCCGTTTTTAAATAGAATCATTCGATGCTTAAAGGCATAAAATTCAACGAAGTAAGGGGTTCTTTTTACACTTCCCGCCATAAGACTGCCCATTTTCTCTGCATCGTCCAGCGTAATCGGACGATGGGGATCCGGAAGAACCTGCACCACATCCCGTCCACACAGGGCAGCATACGCCGAGCGGCGTGATGCTGTCAGTGCAGGAAACGTAGGATGTTCTCCACAGGTTGGACAATCTTGGTTACGGATGCGGGAAATCCCTATGTCCATCTGCGTGTTTTCCCATAAATCAAATAGATGAACCTTGCGGCGCATCTTATCACGTCTGCCGCTCAGCCATTTCATGGCTTCTGTACATTGGAGAGCGGCCGTCACCTGGACTGCGGGTGAGATGATTCCAGCCGTATCGCAGGTCTGATTGATCGCTGGCAGCGATGGCAGAAGGCAGCGAAAACAGGCTGACTTGCCCGGCACGAAAGGAAAAACGACGCCTGTGCTTCCAACACAGGCTCCGTAAATCCATGGAATTCCAGCCTTCAATACGGCATCATTTATGAGAAGGCGGGTTTCGAAATTGTCCGTTGCATCCATAATTAATGTACTTTTGCCCGCAAGCTCTTGTACAAGCCCAGCATCCAGATTGTCGAGATATGTGTACAACCGTACGTTTTCTCGTATGGCCTTCAACCTTCTTTCGGCAGCCATAACCTTGGGCAGCATTTCCGCGGCGTCCTGTTCTGTGAACAGTTGCTGACGTTGCAGATTCGACAGCTCCACATAATCCCTGTCGACAAGGTGAAGCTCTCCAACGCCCGCTCTTACCAGTGTTTCGGCAATGGTGGAACCCAATGCTCCGCAACCGATAATGGTGACGACAGCAGCGGACAGATTACGCTGCCCTTCGCCGCCGATGGGTCTAAATAAGATCTGTCTTGAATAACGTTCATTCATTAGATTGTGTCCCTTGATAATACAGCCATATAACGAGGATCAGGCTAGCCAGCGCCACTTGGGAGAGTAGCATGAATCCAATGGAATATTGGCCAGTAGCGGCATGAATCGTCGACAACAAGATCGGAGGGAAAAAGCCACCGAGACCGCCCATCATGGATACAATTCCGTTAACTATGCCTGCCTGTTTATTAAAATAAAATGGAACTAGCTTGAAAATGACGCCGTTCCCCATTCCAGCACATACAGCGATCGCCAAGCAGCCTACTGTATAAAGGGTGATCCCTGGTGAAAAAGCCAAAAGAATCGCAGCGACCGTATAAACAGAGAACGTACCTACCAGCAGGAACAGGGGCTGAAACCGATCCGCCAGCCAGCCACCGATGGGGCGGAAGAAAGTGGCAATCGCAATGAAGCCTGCTGTGCGCATCCCTGCATCCACTTTAGTCAGTTCAAAATTCGATACCAGGAAATTCGGCAAGTACACCGTGAACGCTACAAATGAGCCAAACGTAATAAAATAAAAGAGCGAGAAAAACCAAAGCTTTTCATTTTTGTAAACCCCTTTGATCTGTTCCATAATGGGCGTCTTTACTTTAGCTTCTTGACGGTCCCCTAAGAAGAAATTCAAAAGGATAAAAACAAGCAGCAGAATGAGATACAGCTTCACTGTAGGGGCCCAGCCAATTTGGGTAGCCACAATAGGGGCCGAGAAGGTAGTGACGGCTGTTCCCAAATTTCCTATACCATACATTCCATTTACAAACCCATGCTTTTCCTTTGGATAATACTTCGGCAGCGAAGTCACCCCAACCGAGAACACAGCTCCTCCAATCCCAAGGAACAAGCCCCCGATAATTAAATCCATCATCGTAGAAGCTTCACTGATATAGTAGACGGGAAACAAAAGCAAAATAAAGCTAACGAGAAAAACGATTCTTGCTCCGAAGATGTTGGCATAGTAACCCAAAGGAATGCGCAGAATCGATCCAAGCACGACCGGAATCGCCGTGACCATGGCCAATTTTCCGGGTGGAATAGCAATATCTTCGGTAATAAACGGCATGAGGGAAGAAATGATAACCCATACCATGAATCCAAGAATCAAGTTCATTGTTTGTAGCGGCAACTGCATTTTTCTAATCATTCAACTCACCTTTTTCAACGTTTTTTCTGTCGAATTATTTATTTGAATTTTCTGTCCCCATTGTAGCCGCTAGCCGTTCTTTTCGAATATAGGGGACTCCCCTTTCCCTTACAGGGGAGTCCCTGAAAATAAAAAAAGCCGCCTTCATAAGAAGCGGCTTGGTCTGTTCAAGATATAAGCGTATTTAATTTGTCACATAACTTGGTCAGATCATTCCGATTGATCTGTTGCTCTGCCATAGGAAAAAGTACAGTTTCCTCTTTTATAAAATGTACAGTCAGCACTTCAAAGGCCTCTCCCGCGTTCTTGGCCACCTCCTGAATCTCATCAAGCGAGAGCAAACTCAAATCGCCCTCCGTCTGATAAAGAAAATGACCGATATAGCCTTCTATTTCACGGTGCTCCTCCTGTATACCGACGAGCGGCCCCTGTTCAAAACCAATGTAGGTTCCTAGCAGCGAAAAGAAGTGTTCTTCTTCCTTTTCGGTATGCTTCTTGAGGGGTATCATAAAATCGATAATCTGCATTCTCAGCTTTTCCAGTTGCTTGCGGCCTTCTTCCATATCTAGCATTCTGTGCTCAAACCACAGTACAATGGCATGCCATTCATCCATCAGATATGTTAGATATCGATGCTCATTTTCAAGAATACGCATGGCGGGTTTGGAAAAGCGCATTTTCTCATTTTCCGGCACGCGGATTTCCTCCATTCATCGGCTAAAAATCCAGCATTTTTTTCTTTAACGCATATTGGACCAGTTCAGGCCGGCTTCTTAAATTCAATTTTTCCATGATTTTCGCTTTGTTCGCTTCCACCGTCTTGACAGAGATGAACAGCTTTTCCGCAACTTCCTTGTTACCGTAACCTTTTGCGACCAGAGGCAGAATCTCCAGTTCCCGCTTGGACAGGATCTCATATGGATCTTCTGATTGTGACGTCGTATCTTTTTTGATGAACTCACGAACGAGAGAGGTGGCCATTTTAGGATGGATATAAGTCCCACCCCCATGAATGGTTCGTATAGCAAGCAATAGCTCCTCATCTGGAGCATTTTTCAAAACGTATCCTGAAGCACCATTCTTTAAAATATGAAAAAGATATTCTTCATCGTCATGCATGGTCAGAATCAGAATTTTAGTATCAGGATGGTCCTCTTTAATCTTGCCTGTGGCGATCAATCCACTTTCGCCTGGGGGCATGCTGAGGTCCATGATTAGAATATCCGGACGATATTTAGCCACCATCGTATACGCTTCAATGCCATCCGCAGCCGTTCCGACAACCTCCATATCTGATTGGAAGTTCAAAATCATGGAAAATCCGCTTCGTACAATCGCATGGTCATCCGCTAACACAATTTTGATCAAGTCTCTATTCCTCCTCTTGGCCAATCGGAATTTGTAAAAAGACTTTGGTTCCCTGACCAACATTTGAAAGGACGCCAAAACTTCCGCCTACCAGCTCTGCTCGCTCCTGCATACCATATAACCCTAATCCCGTTCCAATAGGCTTGCTCCCCTTTTCAAAGCCAATTCCATCGTCCTCTACAGTCAAACGAAGCGTATGATCGTGCTCAGTCAAAGAAACTTTAACCATGTCTACCTGGGCATACTTCAAGGCATTGAGAACAGCCTCCTGGCAGACACGATAAATGACCGTTTCCTTTTCACTTCCATATCGCTTTTGGGGAAGATCCGACACAAATTCAACGACAAGACCAAAGCTTTGTTCAACCCTCTTAAAGTGGGAACGAAATGCCGCTTCAAGCCCAAAATCATCAAGTGTAGCGGGGCGTAGTTCCACAGACAGGTTGCGGATATCATCCAGCAATCGCGTCATGGATGCTTCAGTCTGCTTCATGTTTTTGATGAGCTGTTCATCATTCGTCATGTATTTTAACACCCGTAGTTCAACTACCGCGCTCATCAATTCCTGGGCGACGCTGTCGTGCAGTTCCCTGGAAAGCCGTTTACGCTCATTTTCCTGCGCTTCAATGACATGCTTCATCATTTTGTTTTGATACAATTTTTCCTGCGTCTGAAATTGCGGAGTCAAGTCTCTCAACATCAACACCCGTGTTCCATGTTCAGAATCAATGGTGTGAAAAGAAGCGGCATAGGGAACCATTCCGTTGCTCTTCGTTTCCAGATACACCTGAAAAGAAGCGAAGTCCTTGGATTCTGGCATATTGAAATAACAATCAAGGCAGGTACGGGGCTCCATTTCGCTTGTATAGCCCCTACATGTTCCACATAAAGCTCTTTCCTTCCCTTCATAGAGTTGAATGAGGACGTCATCGCCCACAATCTCCTCAGCTGCCGGGTTCATGGCTAGGGTATTCCCTTGCCTATCAAAAAAGAAAATGGCTTCCGTACTGTTCTCAAACAACTTCACCATCAGCGCACTCAAAGAGCCAGTCCCTACAGACAATGTCAATTCACATCACTTCCTTCCCGTTCAACTCTCCAATTCCCCTGTGCGCCAAGTCTTCCAAATCACGCATCATGGCTTCGGTCATCAGCTGTTCTTCCCGAAATCCACCAAGCAGTACGCCCGCGACGCGAGCATCATTCCATAGGGGAACAGCCCCGAGACTCTTGAGCCTCTCGGATTGAACGATCGGATAGTTAAACAGGTTGTCTGCCCCCACATATTGATAAACAGATGGAATGAAAACGGATTTCCCGGTTTTAAACACGATTCCTGCTATGCCCTTACCGGATTGCAGCACAATCCGCTTAAAGCGATCATTTAAATTACCGGCTGCATTTTTCCATTTAATTACGTATTGATATTCGGCCGGTTCAACCAGAGCAAGCGCCATGAAATCATAACCGAAATGTTCGCGTATTCGCTCAAGCTCCCTTTGATAATCCATCCTATTATTCATCGCTCTCTCCTAATAGAATTAGGAAAGAAGGCAGAGCCCGCTTTCCTAATTCGATTTATGTCTTCTGTAAAGGATATAACTTCTGCGCACATAATTCAACGGAACACTCCACACATGTACAAGCCGGGTAAACGGCCAGAATGCAAAAATCGCAAAGCCCATAAGTATATGAAGCCTGAAAGACATCGGTACATCTCTCATCAGTGTCGGGTCAACACGGAATATGAATAAACCGCGGAACCAGATCGAGATCGTCTCCCGATAATCGAATTCCGGCTGTACCGCATTCGTCACGAGAGTCGCGAACATCCCCATGCATACAATGGCCAATAGCAATACGTTTACAATCAAATCAGACGCTGTACTTAAACGGCGTACACTGCGTATTGTAAAACGACGAGAGGTAAGAATCAACATACCGAGGAACGTCATCGCTCCAAATATTCCACCAACATAAACTGCTCCAATATGATACAGATGATCGTTTACACCCAGTGCATGCATCCAGGTTTTTGGTATGCCCAGACCGGATACATGACCCATAATAACCGGGATAATACCCAGGTGGAATAAGAGACTTCCGATCATCAATTGTTTTTTTTCAATAAACTCACTTGATTTCGCTGTCCAATTGAACTGGTCGTTTCTGTAGCGGAAAATATGCCCTACTATAAAGACGACCACGCACATATAAGGGAAAATAACCCATAAAAACTGCTCTAGCATCATCATTGCGCGGCTGCCTCCTGTTCTACGCAAGCTTTAATCGTTTCGCGCAGTCCCTTCACCAGATGAAAATACGGGCTTTCCATTTTTTCCAGTGCTTTAAGCAAATGATATGTGCCGTCTTCCAGGATCGCGATTGGCATACGGAAGTTTTCTGTCGTCTTCGGATCTTGCGCCCATTCGGCGGCATACAGAAATTCACACATGAGCGGAAGGTAATCTGGCAGCTCTCCATCTGGCATTTCAAGACCGTACATCTCATATAGCACCTTTAACTTGACCAACATTTGTCCCCGTTCTTTTGCATCTTCGAATTTAAAGTAAGTCATATATAGTGCACAATTTTTTTGAAAATCAAAGGTTTCTGTATACATTTCCTGAATCTCTTCCATACTGAACTCTTGCATAAGGGACCAGTAGGTGTTCGCATACGTATATGCCGGATGGTTTGGATCAAACGACGCTTCCAGAAAAGCCGGATGAAAATCCAGCTTTTCCGGGTACATGAGTTGCTGGGCGAAAAACCCGAATGATGGCTTGCATTCATACAGCTTCGCTACATTAATCACGCCAAATACCCCCGTAGAAGTTTTCTTCATACATTTCTTTTCCAGTTTTCAAAGGCTCTTCCATGCCCATTGAACTTGCCATACTACAGCCGTCACATCCAGAGCCTGAACCCATGTTTCCCATGGTATCACCGTAACCAGTAGATCCTTGAGCTCGGTACGGGTTCGAATATCCTTCTTTATGCGATGTCGGAATGACGAAACGATCCTCATACTTGGCAATCGCCAGAAGTCGATACATCTGCTCGGTCTGCCGCGGTGTCATGCCGATGCGCTCAAGACGGCTTTCATCGAAAGATTGTCCTGTGGACTGGGCACGCATATAGGAGCGCATCATAGCCATTCGCTGCAAGGATTCCTTCACGGTTTGCGTGTCGCCCGCCGTCAACATATTGGCAAGGTACTGAATGGGGGTGCGCATCTCTTCGATAGCCGGAAAGATCATATCGGGATTCTCAATCGAGTCTTTCCCTTCAAAGTAATTCATGATTGGACTAAGTGGTGGCACATACCACACCATAGGTAATGTGCGGTATTCTGGATGAAGCGGGAATGCCAGCTTGTGCTCAATGGCAAGCTTGTAGACAGGCGAGTTCTGCGCTGCTTCGATCCAGTCCTCCGAGATACCGTCTTTTCTCGCTTGAGCAATCACTGCCGGATCACTTGGATCCATGAACAGGTCGCACTGCGCTTTGTAAAGTTCTTTCTCATCCTGCGTAGAAGCGGCCTCAAGCACCCGATCCGCGTCATACAGCATAACGCCGAGGTAGCGAATTCGTCCTGTACATGTCTCGGAGCAGACTGTCGGCAGGCCAGCTTCCACACGTGGGAAACAGAAGGTACATTTTTCCGCTTTGTTCGTCTGCCAGTTAAAGTACACTTTTTTGTATGGACAGCCCGTCATGCAATACCGCCAGCCACGGCAGGCTTCCTGATCCACGAGCACGATTCCGTCCTCGTCCCGTTTGTACATGGCGCCCGAAGGACAGGACGCGACACAGCTTGGATTTAGGCAATGTTCGCAAAGCCGTGGGAGATAAACCATGAAAGACTTCTCAAAGTTAAATTTAATCTCTTCTTCGATTTTCTGAATATTTGGATCAAGCGGACCGGTTACATGCGCACCCGCCAGGTCATCTTCCCAGTTTGGACCCCACTCCAAATCCATTTTTTCACCCGTTACCGCAGAATGCGCGCGTGCTACAGGTGAATGCTTCTGTTCGCCAGCGTTGGTCAGTTGCTCGTAATTATAAGTCCAGGGCTCATAATAATCTTTCATTTCCGGCATGTCTGGATTGTAAAAAATCTTACCCAGTGCTATCTTGGACAGCTTGTTGCCTGACTTCAGTTCCAGTTTCCCTTTGCGGAGCTGCCAGCCCCCTTTATATAATTCCTGATCTTCCCAGCGCTTCGGATAACCGATACCCGGTTTGGTTTCCACATTGTTAAACCACATATATTCCGCACCTTTGCGGTTCGTCCAGGTTGTTTTACATGTCACGCTGCACGTATGACAGCCAATACATTTATCCAGGTTCATGACCATGGCAATTTGAGCTTTAATCTTCAAGCCAGTTAACCTCCTTCATTTTACGTACCGCAACGTACACATCACGCTGGTTGCCGATCGGACCATAATAGTTGAATCCATAACTAAGCTGAGCATATCCACCGACCATCTGGGTTGGTTTGAGATGAATTCTTGTCGGTGCGTTATGACTACCGCCGCGTGTATCCGTGATTTCGGAGCCTGGCACTTGAATGTGCTTATCCTGAGCATGGTACATGAACATCGTTCCTCTTGGCATCCGGTGGCTGACAACGGTCCGGGCGGTTACGACGCCGTTACGGTTGTATACCTCTACCCAGTCATTGTCAGCAAGACCATGTGCCTCTGCGTCTTCGTTGTTGATCCACACCGTAGGACCTCCGCGAAACAGTGTCAGCATGTGCTGGTTGTCCTGATAGGTGGAGTGAATATTCCATTTACCGTGCGGTGTCAGATAACGAAGCACAAGTGAATCTTGCCCGCCTTTTATTTCCCGGTCGCGAGGACCGAACACCATCGGCGGCAGCGTCGGTTTGTAGATCGGCAATGATTCCCCAAATTGTTGGAAAATCTCATGATCAATATAGAAATGCTGTCTTCCCGTCAAAGTACGAAACGGAACGAGACGTTCAATATTCGTTGTAAATGGTGAATAGCGGCGTCCCTTCTTGTTCGATCCAGTGAATACCGGTGTCGGTATAACTTCACGCGGCTGTGCCGTGATACTTTGGAAAGTGATCCTTTCCGCTGCACGATCGGCCGAGATGTCTTTGAGTTCCACACCGTGAAGCTCTTCTGCCTGCTCATAAGCCTTTTGCGACACCCGTCCATTAGTCGCGGATGAAAGGTGAAGAATTGCATTGGCCACTTGGCGAGCTGTCTGGATTTTGGGCAGCCCATCTTTAATGGACTCATCGTAATAAACTCCGTTCAACTTTTTCATTTCCTCATATTCGTCCGCTACGGAGAAGCTGACACCATGCGCACCTGCTTTTCCAGTAGTCAAATTAGGACCGAGTGAGATAAATTTATCGTGAATTTTAGTATAATCGCGTTCGATGATGCTGAAATTCGGCATGGTTTTACCCGGAGTCGCTTCAATCTCGCCCTTCGTCCAATCCTTTACAAGACCCATCGGCTGTGAAATTTCGCCTATACTATCGTGTGCGAGCGGCGCAGTCACAAGGTCTTTATATGTTCCTGGCAGGTACTCTTTTGCCATATCCGAAAAGACTTCGGAAAGCTGGCGGTAAATATCCCAGTCCGCGCGGGATTCCCACAGTGGATTAACAGCCGGATTAAACGGGTGCACGAAAGGATGCATGTCTGTTGACGACAAGTCTGTTTTTTCATACCAGGTTGCCGCCGGAAGTACGATATCCGCGTATAGTGGGGTTGTTGTCATCCGGAAATCAAGTGCAACCATCAGATCAAGCTTTCCTTCCACATCTTCCCGCCAGACGATTTCCTCGGGTTTCTGTTCTTCGTTCGGCCGGGCAAGCAGGGCATCAGATGCTCCGAGTAAATGTTTCATAAAATACTCTTGTCCCTTCGCCGAACTGGAAATCAGATTTGACCGCCAAACAAAGAGTGAGCGCGGGAAGTTCTCGGCTGCCCCAGGATCTTCTACAGCGAAGCGTGTCTTACGTGATTTAATCTCTTCCACAGAATGATTAATGATGTCCTCGTTGGACTTCTTGCCTAATTGCGCAGCCTCTTCGGCGAACAGTAGACTGTTTTTATTAAACTGTGGATAAGAAGGCAGCCACCCCAGGCGCGCTGCGAGCACGTTGTAGTCTGCTGGATGTGTGTAACTGACATCCCCGCCAATCGGTGACTTCAAGGTGTCTGTTCCACTTTCTTCGTAACGCCACTGCTCTGTTGCAAAGTAGAAAAACGATGTAGCATTTTGCTGTCGAGCCGCCCCTTGCCAGTCTTTTGCAAAGGCAATCGTTGACCAGCCTTCGATTGGGCGAAGCTTTTCTTGACCAACATAATGCGCCCAGCCTCCACCGTTTACACCTTGGGAAGCAGTCAACACGACAAGATTCAAGATGGACCGATAGATCGTGTCACTATTGAACCAGTGGTTGATACCCGCACCCATAATAATCATGGAGCGCCCTTTAGTATCGATAGCATTTTGAGCAAATTCCCGAGCAATCTGTACCACAACAGACGCCTTCACGCCTGTGATCTTCTCCTGCCAGGCAGGGGTATAATGCGAAGCTTCGTCGTAATAATTTTTGGCGTTATGAGGGCTGTCATTGCGTACGACACCATACTGGCTCATCATCAAATCGTACACGGTTGCTACGTAACGTTCCGAGCCATCTGCCAAGCGTACTTTTTTGGCCGGAATTACACGTTTGAACGTTCCATTACCAGCGTTATCAAAGTAAGGGAATACGACTTCTTCCCATTGCTCGCCATGACCTTCCACAGTGAGTGCGGGCTCAACCTTTGTTCCGTCTTCCCGTTCCAGAATCAGGTTCCATTTCTTATCCTGCTCCCAGCGCTGTCCCATCGTACCGTTCGGGACCAGCATTTCCCCCGCCGCTTCGTCATATATGACCGGCTTCCAGTCCGCATGCGGCGAAACATCGCCCAGGTCACTCGCCCGTAGAAAACGTCCACCTTTCCAGGCTCCTTCGTGTGGATCAAGCAGAATCATAAACGGCATATCCGTATATTGTTTGGCATAGTTAATGAACATCGGTTCTTGGCGATCTTTGTAAAACTCATCCAAAATAACATGCGTCATAGCCTGGGCTATGGCAGCATCTGTACCCGGATGTGGTGCAAGCCAGTTGTCAGCGAACTTCACATTCTCCGCCAAGTCGGGAGCCACTGATACGACTTTTGTTCCCTTATATCTTACTTCCGTCATAAAATGAGCGTCTGGCGTCCGGGTAAGCGGTACGTTCGATCCCCACATAATCAGGTAACCCGCATTGTACCAATCAGAAGATTCCGGTACATCCGTCTGCTCACCCCAAATTTGAGGAGATGAAGGCGGAAGGTCGGCATACCAGTCATAAAAACTCAACATCTGTCCACCGAGAAGCGAAATGAATCGGGCTCCTGAAGCGTAGCTTATCATTGACATCGCCGGAATTGGCGTAAAGCCCGCGATCCGGTCGGGACCATACTTACGAATGGTATAGATGAGTTGCGCCGAGATCAGACGTAGGACATCGTCCCAAGCGACACGGACATGACCGCCTTTTCCGCGAGCTGCTTTGTAGAGCTTGGCTTTCTCCGGATCTTCCACAATGCTTGCCCATGCTTCCACCGGATTGGCATGTTCCTGGATGGCTGCCTGCCAAAGCCGCAACAGCTTGCCGCGCATATAAGGATATTTCACGCGTAATGGACTGTATTCATACCAGGAAAATGTAGCGCCACGCGGGCATCCACGCGGCTCAAATTCTGGCATATCTACACCGCAGGAAGGATAATCGATCTGTTGATTTTCCCAGGTAATGATGCCGTTTTTCACAAAAACCTTCCAACTACAGGAACCGGTGCAGTTCACTCCGTGAGTCGTCCGAACCACTTTGTCGTGAGACCAACGCTGACGGTACACGTTTTCCCATTCTCTATTTTTTTCCTCAAGGATTGACCAATTTCCCGAATAGCTTTCGATCGGTTTAAAAAAGTTGAGGTTGTATTTTTTTTTCATCGATGACCAACACTCCTTTTTAGAATGAATCATCCCAACGCAAGTTCTATGGAAAGGTTCATTCGCTTACTTTCATTATGTAATTCATTCATCTCTGTTCCCATTAGGGAATGTCCTATAGCGCTACAGGAAATCCCTCGTTCTATGAAAAGATACAAAAAAGCCTCCCTCTGCTAAAGGGAAGCTTATATGAAGTGATTAATTGTTCTTTTGGCCCGTTAACAGGAGCATGATAAAAGAAATGAGTATGATAGAGCATGTCCACGCCCAAGCCATAGGAAGATGACCAGAATCCACCGCAATATAAATGGCAGTCGGAATCGTTTGTGTTTTACCCGGAATATTCCCGGCAATCATCAGCGTAGCACCAAATTCGCCCAGGCCGCGGGCAAAGCCGAGTACAAAAGCGGCTTTAAAAGAAGGAAAAATTAAAGGGAAGGTTATGTACCGGAACACCTGCCATTCGCTCGCCCCTATGGAACGTCCCGCATCTTCCAAATCCCGATTAACAGAAGCAAATCCCACCGTCATCGTTCGATAGGCCAGAGGGAAGGCTACAACGACCGACGCGATTACCGCAGCCCACCACGAAAATACGATCGGTTCACCAAACCATTGTTCCACGAAACGTCCGAACTCACTTTTTCGCCCGAGCAACATTAACAGTAAAAAGCCAACTACTGTCGGAGGGAGTACCAGTGGCAGCATAAAAGCAGTTTCAACGAACGTTTTTCCTTTAAATGCTCCTAATCGCGACATCCACCAGGCCGCAACCAAGCTTACTACGATAACCAACACACTCGATAACAGCGCAACCTGTAACGATAATTGGATAGGAGACCAATATTCATTCCAATCCAGGTCCTGCATGATCACTTCGGTATGGAAAATCCATACTTAGCCATGATATCCAAAGACTCTTGCGTTTGTAGGTACTCATAAAAGTCTTCAGCTTCTTGGCTATGTTTTGAAGCTTTAACAATCCCGATTGGATATTCAACAGGTGAGTAGGTTTTGGGATCAACCTCAAAGGCGATTTTTGCCTTTTGTGAAGTCAAAGCATCCGTCTTGTACACAAATCCGACATCGACGTTTCCGGTCTCCACATACTGTAGCACTTGTCTGACATCTTTACTCTGAACTAGTTTGGCTTGCAACGTATCCCAAAGCTTCACGCTCGTCAGTGCTTCCTGTGCGTAGCTGCCAGCAGGAACACTTTCAGGAATACCGATCGCAACTTTCTTCACTTCTTTTTTTGTTAAATCGGTTACACTCGCGATGTTCATCGTCCCGTCTGCAGGGATAACCGCGACCAATTCGTTCGTCAGCCACGTTTTTTGTTTTTTCGTATCTATTAACTGCTGATCAACAAGGGACTTCATGTTTTTGGTCGAAGCGGACAGAAACAAATCCGACGGCGCTCCTTGCTCAATTTGTTTTTCCAGCGCACCAGAGCCGCCGAAGTTAAAATTCAATTTGATGCCTGTATGGGTTGATTCGTATGAATGTTGAATTTCTTTGAGCGCATCCGTTAAACTTGCTGCTGCGGATATGGTAAGCTCAATAGTTTCAGCCGTTTTCGAAGATGTCTGGATGGAAGATCCATTCTGACCCGCGCTGCCAACATTTGAATCTAGTTGTTGTTTCGTACCGCATCCTGAAAATAATAAAATGATGGAAATAACCAAAACGAAAACAGTGCTACTTTTAATTAATTTATGCATCTTGGTTCGGCTCCTCATGTTCGTTCATTATCAATTAATGGGCTTCGCTATTAGCTGTGCCTGTCTCGTACGTTCGAATAGTGTACAATTTTCAAGAAGAATATGATTAAAAATGTCCGCTTCCAGATTTTCTAACCGCTTCAATACGAGCCGGTGCGTACCACAAGCCTCCTGCAGCAGCTCAAAACCGTTTGTGATCAAGCGCAGTTCCTTCAGTAATTCCACCACCGCTTGATGCTCGTCTTGCAACTTGGATAAATACGGATTTAGTGCGTCTGCCCGTTCAACTGTCGATTCCTGTAAAAACGCTTGAATCATCGGAAACACAAGGTTTTCCTCATTTTGAATATGTTCCGATAATTCCTGTTTAAGCAAGGTGAACAGTTCATTAACTCGCTTTAGATGCGGATAACGTTCGCCGTGAACCCGCGTTAGTTTGGTTACATACGGCGTGAGCGCCGATAGTTCTTCGCAAAGCTTTGTATGATACTCATCCTGGATATAGGCGATTAGTTCTTTTGGTTCGAGTGAAGAAGGCTGCATTTGTTTTTGCTGTGCCTGCTTTTCTTCCACTTCATGTATCTGCGTTAGCAGTTCGCCAGCGTGGAGGCCTCGATTGGCTGCTGCTTCACGGAGCGATATTTTCCCGCCACAGCAGAAGTCAATCCGCAGTTTACGGAACAAATCTCCTGTTTTTGGTACTTCTTTCACAATGTCCTCTACCCAAGTTTCTTCCGTTAACTGGCTCATCATCCATTCCCCCATCTTACTTCGGTTTTATGCTCCACTTTCATTCTACGTCTCCCTTAGAGCTGAACCAATCAGGGCATTCCCTCTTTCACAGAAGGAAATAGCCTTATTATAAAAAATCTGAAAGCAACTGTTCAGCCGCTTCTTTGCCTTGAGCGATACAATCCGGAATCCCAACGCCTCCATAACCAGCACCGCATAGAAATACATTCGGTAAGTACTGTGAGAAGCCATGTCTCACCCTCGCCATATGTTCTTTGTGTCCAATCGGATATTGCGGCATCGATTGATTGCACCGACTGACTTCGGTCAGTTCTGGTTCAGCTTCGAGCCCCATTAAATCTTTCAGGTCTTTGCGCGCCGCATCCACAAGTTCATCGTCTGTCATCTGAACCCACTCCTGTGCGCCTGCATGTCCGATATAGGTCCGTAAGAGTGTATATCCTTCTGGAGCAGTATGGCTCCACTTTGTCGAAGACCATGTACATGCCGTAATCATTTTGCCTTCTTTGCGGGGAACCAGAAATCCTGTTCCCTCAAAAGCAAGATTAAGATCTGTATTTTTATAAGCAAGGGCAATATTGGCTACGGAAACATAGTTAATCTTGTTTAACCAGCTAGCGCTTGTAACACCGGAAAATAATTTAGCCGCCTCAAAGGCTGGAACAGCGCATATCACTGCATCAGCATCTATTTTTTGTCCATGTTCTAAAATGACCTGATAACCGCTTTCTTTCCTTACTTCAACTACACCTTGCCCCATAACAAAACGTACGGTATCCAGCCTTTCCTTTAGCCGCTCCACGATCGTAGATAATCCTAGCCGATAAGAAAGAAACATACTTTTCTTAGCGATATCCGGCAGTTTTTCTTGTACAGCCGACTTTCTTCCCGCCCCTTTAGACATACCTTTAATCAGACTTCCATGCTTTTGTTCCATTTGCTTAAATTGAGGGAAGGTTGACATGAGGCTTAGAGAATGTGTATCCCCAGCGTAAATTCCAGACAGCAGAGGTTCTGTAATCTGGTCCAGAACTTCTTTGCCGAGACGCCGTTTGATAAAATCACCTAGAGATTCGTCCGCATCACCTTTCTTCGCCGGAATGATTAAATCCAGAGCTGCTCGTGCTTTTCCCAGCGGAGAAATAAGTCCTGTCCGAATGAAAGGAGTGAGCTTTGTTGGAATGCCCAGAATGAAGCCCATCGGCATCGTATGAAGTTTGCCCTTATGCAAAATGCAGGCAGATTTGGCCTTCGGGTTTGTCGATACCAGCTCTGCTTCCAGCCCCAACTCCATGGTCAGATCCAATATAGCAGTCTTTCTGGCCAAGAAAGCATCCGGTCCTTTTTCGATCATAAAATCGTTTTGGCGAACGGTTTGTAGCTTTCCTCCCAGACGTTCACTTTTCTCCACCAGTGTAATCTCCACTTCAAGCTGCCTATCCTCAGCCAGCTTTTTCACATAAAAGGCAGCACTTAAACCGCTTATTCCTCCACCCAGAATGACAACTCTTTTAGCATTTTTATTCATGAAAACACGTTTCCTTCCCAATCCCAGGTACATACGCACAATAAGGATCACTTTCCAAATAGTCTCCTGTTATTCCAAAAGCCCTTGCTCTGGAGCCCCCACAGACTGTCTTGAATTCACAGACGCCGCATTTACCTTTAAGTAGAGACTTATTTCTAAGATTGGTCATGATCGGAGAGCTGCGATAGATATCAGCCAGGTTATCTTTTCGTACATTTCCGCATGAAAGAGGCAGAAAACCGCTTGGGTACACTTCGCCAATATGACTGATAAAAACAAATCCATCCCCATCGTTTACTCCTTTAGGCGCACGTCCTAAAACATCTGCCCTCTTTTGTTTATCCACCTCACCACTCTTACCTGCTCTGTGCTTTTCCTGTAGTACAACCCTTCGGTAGTGGGGAGCTTCTGTAGCCTTTACGCCGTACGGCATTTGTTGCTGTATTTGATACAGCCATTTCATTACGGCTTCATGCTCATCAGGAGTAATCATATCTTTCTCCATGCCACGCCCGGTTGGAACAAGGAAAAATAAGCTCCATAACACAGCCTGCATTTCCTTTACCCTTTCTGCAATTTGCTCCAGATCATGAAGATTATACCGAGACACTGTAGTGTTCACTTGAATAGGGATGCTCAGTTCCTTTAAATAACCAATTCCTCGCATGGTCGTATCGTAAGAACCCGCTGTACCTCGAAAATGATCGTGAATGTCTGCACATGAACCGTCCAGACTAAACGCCCACCGTGATAAGCCGACTTGCTTTGCTTTTTCTACCGCTGCTCGTGTCACTTTAGGGGTGGCACTGGGGGTCATAGAAACCGACAGCTTTTTCTCTTCAATTGCATATTGAGCCAATTCAAATAGATCAGGACGCATTAAAGGATCTCCGCCTGTGAGTACAACCAACGGATGATTCATTTCAGCGATTTGATCCATCAGTTTTTTACCCTCTTCTAATGTCAGTTGGCGAGGATCAGGTTTGTACTGAGCTTCCGCTCTACAGTGAAGGCACTTTAAAGCACAAGCTCGTGTCACCTCCCAGATGACTATAAACGGGTCTGTATGATAATCACGCGGCGTTTTCAAAGATATCATTGATGTCTCTCCTTTTTAGAAGTATAAAAACAACACAAAAACATAGAGCATCATTGAAAATCCAATTTCCGCCATGCCAACTTGTTTTACCTGTAATCTGAATTTAGGAAGCCAAATGGCTCGTATCAAAAAAATCAAAAAAGGAACAAATAGAGGTAACTTTAAGCAAGTAGCAAACAACAAAATCACCACATGATATATGATGGAAGCATAATAATAACGTATATTTTTTCGTTCACGAATGATCGTTTTGACATACAAAGCAGTTCCAATAAAGTAAAACACCAAAAGCAAGAATAGCTCTGTTGCTACTTTCCAATTGTTTCCTTCCCCCATATAAATAACGGGGTATATAAAAGAACAAAAGAGCAGAATTGCAACAATGTCATTTAGTAAAGCACGTTCATTTTTCGTTTTTGCAAAATAAATATTAGCCATAAAAAAAAGCAGTAGCAGAACTCCATACCAGATCAAAGCAGGCTCAAACCATACAAGAGAAATTAAAAAAGGAAGTAATATCACTCCGTATACAACGGCGGGTTTACGGTATCTTTCACTGCTGCCTGTTTTGATCCATTGGAGAACAGGAAAACTGAATAAGTAGATAAAAAACCAGCACACAAATAGTGGTATATGAATAAGCTCCCCTCGAGAAGCCGCTAGACCGAATAAAAATGGAAGAATGAGCATTGCCCAAGCTCCATGTTGATTGGGTATGTATCTGCTCATCCCCTTCAAAACCTTGATCCTTTTTTCACAATCTTTTTTATGTTTGTTATTTCGGTTAATCGACTCATCATCCATTCCCCCAAGATTGAATTTTGTCTTCTAATTTCATTCTAAGTATTACATGAAATTGAACCAATCAGGGAGTTCCCTTTTTCATAGGGGGGAATAGCCTAACCGGAAAAACAACGCTTTTTTCCTATGCTATACTGTACTAAAAAAAGGGAACACAGAAAGGATGAATCGATATGGGAGGACCATCTTTGCGTCAACTGCATGCTCATCATGCCATTCATCAAGGCGGGCTATCTGGCGCTCTAGATAAGACGAGAGAAGTAGAGGAATTACTCAGAGCAAAAGAATTCAATGTGGCGCGCCAGGCCGCCGACCACTTGATCGAATATTGGGAAACTCGCATTCTCAGCCATGCTGATGCAGAAGAGGAAGGATTCTATCAGGAAAAGGTCGAGAAAAAACCGGAGCTGCAGGAAGCCGTCGTCAAACTTACACGGGATCATGATCTGCTCCGAATCATTGTAAAAGAGCTCAAAGCTGGGATCCGTGAAGAAGGGCTTACGCCTGAAGTTCTTCAGCAGTTCCACGCGCTCCTGGTTGTCAATGCCATTCATAGCCGGGAAGAAGAACGTCTGTTGTTTGAGGAGACGTCATGATCAAGATGTGGCGTAATTATTCACTTTCTCTATAAAAACGTGCCGAAGAAATGGTCCAGCGCCTCCTGCGAGTATCCGTCATCTCCTTGCCAGGCTGCTACTGAATTAAAATCATGATTCCCGTTCCCACGTCTACGAGGTGTTTCCTGTGGGACAAGCAGCCCGGCATACCCCCATACCTCCATAACTACATCCCGTTCGTTTTTGCTAGAAGGGAACACATCCTTCCAGCGCTTTTCCAATTGACGCGCACTGCTTTGAGCATCACAGTTCTGAACAGCTTCGAGCATGTTATGAAGTATAGCTAGATCCTCATCAGAAACCTGAACATCCTCTTCTTGACTGAACAATTCAAGGTCCATCCAGCAATAAAGAAGGTGGTTCAGACGAATACCGCCCCATTTGATTCGTTCAAAATTCAGTACATTCAAATCTTCATTGACGTATTCCTTATCGGACACCATTTTATTAAAATTACAGTCCCCACAGCTACTGTAATTGGGCAGGACGACAGGCCGCTCACCATAGGTGTGCAAAAGAAGGCTGGAGGTTAAAGCCCAGCTCGACAAGGCACTTCGTAAATGAACCTTTTTCGTGGAAAGGCTGTGCAAAAATGCTGCCGCCACCCGCTCTTTTGTAATCTCGCCCTGATGCAGCTTCTGTAACCGTTTAACGATCTCATCATGTGTAATCGTAACGGGATCGAACATCAGACCCTTGCTTTTTGCATATTCAAAATCCTCACCGGAATAAAAAGCCCGATTCGGTTTCCAGCCGCCGGAGGACCAGAAAGTGTTCATTAGTATTTTCTTTGCCTTTTTATCCATAACGCCCTCCTTACAATGTTAGGCTACTCGGAATACTCAGTTCATCTTTATATTTAAATCATTTTTGGAGCAATGTGTTGCTGTCATCTGCGTTTAGCACTACAATAATATATCCCCTGATAATTTTCAGGGGATATATTATTTCTAAGTTGTTTTGATAGTTATAGTTTTCAATGAGGCTTTATTTACTAATCTGTTCGTGAATGAGGAGCGGAAATAAGCTACCAAGGGCCCCATAAGTATTACCGTAGCAATGGTTCCAATATTAACTGTACTACCTAGCAGAAACCCAATAATGACACACAGCAAATCCGTTGTGATTCTACCTATACGAAAAGGTATTTTCCACTTGTGCTCTGCCTCCATCGCAACAGCATCATAAGGCGCTACCCCCATAGCTGCTGACATATACAAGCTCGCGGCCAGTGCCGTTATAATAAGTGCAATAAAGACAATCGCTAATCGCCCGACAAAAGATTCGGTTAAAAAACTCCAATGCCCCAGAATAGACAGAAAAAAATCAGAAACATATCCTACAAAAATCATATTAATGAGCGTGCCTGTTCCGAAATGGGATTTATTAGCAATTATTAAAATGATAAAAATTAAAATATTTACGATCAGTTGCCCTGTTCCAAAGGAAATACCTAAAGCATTACTGATACCAATATTCATGCAAGAAAATGGATCAGTTCCTAAGTCGGCAAATCGGAAAGCAGATACTCCCACCCCCATCATTCCAATGCCAAGCAGCATCATCAACGTTCTTCTGAATAGGAGTTGCTGGATCATAATATGGAGCCGTTAGATTCAATTAATTTTTGATACCAATAAAAAGAATCTTTTTTCAGTCTGGCCATCGTGCCGGAACCGTCATCATGCTTATCTACATAAATAAAACCATATCGTTTTTTCATTTCGCCCGTAGAGGCACTAACCAGATCAATACATCCCCATGCAGTATAGCCTTGCAGATCCACGCCCTCTTGAACCGCAGCTTTCATCTGCTCGATATGTGCTTTTAAATATTCAATCCGGTAATCGTCGTGAATGGCCCCTTCTGCTGTAACCTCATCTATCGCTCCCAAGCCATTCTCAACTAGCATAAGCGGAATTTGGTACCTGTCGTACAAATGAGTCAACACATACTTAAGACCTTGAGCATCAATTTGCCAACCCCAATCCGATGCTTGCAGATAAGGATTTTTGACACCTTTCATTAAGTTGCCTTTGGCTTCCTCCTGGTTCCCATCCGCAGAAATACAATTTGAGGTGTAGTAGCTCAAAGTATAATAATCTACTGTTCCATTCTTTAGAGAGATTGTATCTTCTTCTGTGATGTCCAGCTTTATATCGTTTTCTTCAAAAAACGCGTCTGCAAAAGATGGATACGAACCTCGTACATGCACATCACCTGCAATCATGTTATGAATCTGGTCATATTTTTGATTGAGCAAGACATCCTCCGGTTTCGGAGAGAGTGGATAGGTGGCAAAATAGGCAATCATGCAGCCCACTTTATTTTCTGGATCTATCTGATGTCCCAGTTGGACGGCTTTTGCACTGGCAACAAGCTGATAGTGCATAGCCTGATATCGTATTTGTTCGGTATTTTCCTCCTCTGAAACGAGCAAACCACCACCTTGATAGGCACCTTCCGGGATCGTCAGGCAATTTATTTCATTAAACGTAAGCCAGTAGCGTACTTTGCCCTTATATCTGTTCATAATCACTTCGCAATAACGAAGGAAAAAGTCAATAAGCTTGCGGTTGCTCCAACCCCCATAGTTTTTGGATAGTCCTAACGGGCTTTCATAGTGTGAAATTGTAATCATCGGTTCAATCCCGTAACTTAGCAACTCGTCTATTACCTTGTCATAGAACTCCAATCCTTCCTCATTGGGTTCCAACTCATCTCCTTGCGGAAATATTCTAGACCAGGAAATGGACATTCTGTACATCGTAAAACCTAATTCGGCAAACAGTTTGATATCCTCTTTATAATAATGATAGAAATCAACTCCCTCATGGTTCGGATAATAATAATTACTGTCCATCGATGGCATCACTTTTCTCGCCGTATTCACATTTCCACCCGTAAAGGCATCCATGATACTTGGACCTTTTCCGCCCAGATTCCATCCACCTTCATATTGATTGGCAGCTGTCGAACCTCCCCAATAAAAATGATCCGGGAAATTTTTCAATTATATCTTCTCCTTTTTATAACAATGTTAGTAATTTATCTTGAGTTTGAACCATTTTTGTTTGTACAGGAATTACATCTAAATAGGCAGCTGTATTGGTGATAATGACTGGTGTAATCAGGTCATAGCCTTCGTCTGAAATCTTCTCCGCGTCGAAGCTAATCAGCAAGTCTCCTTTATTCACTCTGTCACCCTCAGCAACATGTACTGTAAAATATTTTCCTTTTAGCTTAACCGTATCCAAGCCGATATGAATTAGCACCTCTGCTCCAGCATCGGATCGTAAAGCAATCGCATGTTTTGTTTTGATAAGAGTCACGACTTCTCCGTCAAACGGTGCAACAACTTCACCCTTTTCAGGAAATATCGCAATTCCGTTCCCCATCATTTTTGCCGCAAACGCATCATCATTTACGCTTTCGAGAGGTCTAACTTCCCCCTGCAATGGGCTGTAAATGTATTTTTTATTACTAACTTCGGGGTTAATCGTCATTTCATGAGTATCCTCTGTTTTTGTTTCCTTGTTATCGAATCCAAGAATAAGCGTTAGAACAAATGAGAGCACAATTGCGATTAAAGCTGTAATAATAGCAATAACAATATTTCTGCTATTATCTTCAGCCATCCACATCGGCAATGTTGTTAAAGCCAGATTAGCAATGGCATAACACTTCAGATTCATAATGGAACCAAATAAACCAGCTACCCCACCTGAAATGACACAGGCGATCAATGGACGTTTTAGCTTAAGTGTGACACCGAAAAGTGCGGGTTCTGTAACTCCGCCAACTAGTGCTGAAATAGCAGCAGAATAAGCGATTGATTTTTGAGCTTTGTTTTTGGATTTGACACCAACGGCTAAAGAAGATCCACCCTGTGAAAGATTGGAGCATAGCTGTGCTACCATCCAAAGGCTGTCATATCCCATAGAGGCTACATTCGCAATAGCGATGGGTCCCAATGCATGATGCAACCCTGTCAACACTATAAATGGTGTGAAAGCAGCTAAAAGCGTAACCGCAAGCCAACCAAAGTTTGAGCTTAACCACTGCATTGCTACTGACAATCCGTTACCCGCGATGTAACCAATAGGTCCCAGAACTGTTAATGCAAGAACCGCTGTAATGAGCATAATTACAAATGGGTTTAGAAAGTTCTTCGTAATTTTCGGGAAGTATCTATCGACAATTCTTTCAATATATGTCATCGCGAAAGTAGTTAACAAAACAGGAATAATCGAATATGCATACGAAGCATTATGGATCGGAATCCCAAAAATACTGGAGTTAGTTCCATTTGACATAAGTGCAACAAAATTCGGATGAATCATAATCCCTGCAACCACTGTTGCTATATATGGATTTGATTTGAACATCATAGCTGAAGAGTACGCAACCAGCACGGGCAAGAAGTAAAATGCACCATCACCGATAATGTTTAACACTTCAAAAGTCGGGCTTCCCTTGGAGATAAGACCCAGCATAGGCAGAAGAATAAGCAATACTTTGACTAATCCGGCTGCGCACAAGGCCACAATGAATGGAGCCATGCAGCCAGAGATTGTATCGACAATTCGAATAATCAGATTCTTTTTGGGTTTGGAAACGTTGTCGCTCTCGTTATCGCTTTGGTTAGGAACCCCATTTGAAATTATTTCATTATAGACAAAGGCAACATCGTTTCCGACGATGACCTGGAATTGGTCACTGGCTCTTTGAATACCAATAATTTGAGTCAATTTATTTAATTCTTTTTCGTTTACCAGCTTTTGATCATGAAGAACAAATCGTAGTCTGGTCATGCAGTGTGTAAGCTTCCTGACATTTTTCTTCCCACCGACAAGTTGAATAATTTTATCAGCTATTTCCTGATAATTCTTTGCCATAGTTATATGTCCCCTTTAAGCAATTTTTCAATCTACAAATGCTGGCCAGCAAATAAAAAAGGCCTAATGACAGCAATATTACTACTGTCATTAGGCCTTGCTTAACTAAATAATCACAAACCTATTTCAATATTCAATTTAAATGTTCTGAATAATTCTTGCAATGTGCATAATTAAATACACTTTCTCTTCATTGGTACAATGAAACTGATATTCTTCTTTTACAAAACGGACGATTTCATTAGTACAGTTGTTTGCTTCTGGATATTTCACCGAGATGATTTCATAAAGCTCGGCATCATTATCTTGATATGCATTATTTTGAAGTACGCGCTGGGCGAAAAACTTCGCATGATTAATAAAACGATAATAGTTCAGGGATTTTTCATCAAATTCAATATTAAAGTAGTTCTTCACAATGCCGGAAATTTGACTAATTAACATTGTAATATGCCTGACGTCTGTACTGCTCATATTTTTTTGAGCGTTTACAAAATGCAGAGCGATGAAACCTGCTTCATCTTCAGGCAACTGAACACTCAGTTCATTTCTTACAATAATTAACGCTTTCTCCCCGATCTCCAACTCACGCGGATAGAATCTACTAATTTCAGAAAGCATTGGATTTGGAATTGAAAGCCCTTCCTTATTTCTCCATAGAACAGAGGTCATGTGATCCGTCAATGACACATAAATCGTATCATCCAGTTCACGCCCCAGCTTCATTTTTGCATAGTTGATAATTCTCTCCGAAATTAAAGCATAAGTCATAGGAATATTCGCTACAAGCTGTTGGAATTTGCTGCTGACTTCCGGATCTGATAGTACAAACACTTTATCAACCAAATCCACGTCAAAACGCTCACCACGTTTTTTTTCATACGCAATTCCTTTTCCAAAAACCACGATTTCCTGTCCTTGACTATTATGCGAAACAACTGCATTGTGATTTAGAATTTTCTGTATTTTTTCCAATTTTAAGCCTCCATAAATATAAAAGGAAAAAAGGCACAACTAACAGTTGATGGTTTTGCCTGCCTACACAGTCACAAT
Source organism: Paenibacillus sp. LT-B23 (assembly GCF_059417685.1). NCBI lineage: Bacteria > Bacillati > Bacillota > Bacilli > Caryophanales > Paenibacillaceae > Paenibacillus > Paenibacillus sp. LT-B23. Next base: position 85,933 of record NZ_JBSQBM010000020.1, read on the forward strand.
CCATTATACTTTTGTACATATTATCAGAGTATTAAATTCTTGTCTAGTGTATTATAAGCAACCTTTAATAGATATCACTATGTGTAACCGTCGCATTGTCCGAGTGAGGAATTCATTGAATTTAATCAAATTTTGTACTCTAGCAGAAACACCAAACTTACCATGCGGATCTATCGTATGCAGCTACAAGAGCCACAACCACTGCTGCCGAGTTGGCCGCAGCCAGGTCAAGATTGGAATTAAAGGAACCCGCCGCTTCTGCTCCGGCAAGATCAGACAGAGAACGAACGGCCAGAAACGGAATACCAAACTGATACGCTGTCTGGACGACCGCCGTCCCTTCCATATCCGTCACCTTGGCTTCAGGAAACTGGCTGCGAATAAAGTGGGCCCGCTCAGCCTGGTAAATAAAGGAGTCTGCCGTCGTAATCAAGCCAGTAACGATCTGCCCCTCAATCCTGGTCTCTACCAGTGTTTCTGTCGCAAAATCAAGCAGCGCTGGCTCCACCGGATAACTTGCAGGCATCTGCGGCACCTGCCCGTATGTATAGCCGAACGCCGTTCCATCCACATCGCTGTAAGTCAGCTCGGTCGCCACTACGACATCCCCAACACGGAGCGCCGGATCAAGCCCGCCAGCAGACCCCATATTAATGATAAGCTCCGGGTTAAAGCGCTCAATCAGCAGCGCCGTAGTCAAGGCCGCGTTCGCTTTACCAATTCCCGATTGCAGCAGAACAACTTCCTTGCCCTGAAGGCGGCCTGTATAAAAAATTCCATTCGCAATCCGGGTCATGCTTATCCCTTCGATCTGTGCTTTCAAACCTGCTATTTCTTCTTCCATGGCTCCGATAATGGCTATACTCAAAGTTCGTTTCTCGCTCCCTCCATACATTCCTTGCATTTTGGTTTATTTTTTAAAAATGCCCGTTGCGGCGATTCTCTGCACCGCCTCCAGCAGCCGTTCTTCACTGTTCACCAGACTCACCCGTACATTGGAAGCTCCGGTACGACCAAAACCTTCGCCGGGAGCCACTGCAACATGGGCCTCGTCTAATAAAAAGTCCGCAAAAGAAGCGGAGGTATAGCCCTCGGGCACCTTGAACCAGGCGAAAAAAGTTTCTTTGGGTGCGGCTACATCCCAGCCAATACCACGCAACGCCGCTATGAGAACATCGCGTCGCCGCTCATATAATGCCGCCAGCTCCCACACCGACTCCTGCGAACCCAGTAATGCCACAGCACCCGCATCCTGCACCGCTCCAAAAACAGTGCTGTAAGCATGTGTATGATAATGCTTGAGCGCACCGATAACAGACGCGTTTCCAACAGCAAAGCCGAAGCGCCAGCCAGCCATGTTGTACGTTTTGGAAGCCGTATACGTCTCGACACCATATTCCTTGCCGCCGGGGATTTGCAATAGGCTGAGCGGCTTATGCCCCCCAAACCCAAGGGCACCGTAAGCAAAATCGTTCATAACCGGAAAACGGTGCTCAGCGGCATAGTCCAACGTCTTCGTCAGAAAATCTGTAGTAGCTACAGCCCCAGTCGGATTGTTAGGATAATTCAGAATGAGCAATTTGACCTGTTGGGCGATTTCTTCCGGCACCGTTGTATAATCAGGCAAAAATCCATTATTTTCATGGAGCGGAATTATATGGATATGGGCTCTTGCCAGCGAAGCAGCGGAAACATATTGCGGGTACGCCGGGTCGGTGGTCAGCAACCAGTCACCGGGATTTAGCAATGCCTGCGGAATCCCCATTACGCCTATGGCGGAGCCGTTGAATACGGCAACCTCCCGATCGGGATCAAGCTCCACCTGATACTCCCGTTTATAGAACGCGGCGACTGCCTCCAGTGTGCTTTTTTTCCCGTGAAAAGGCGGGTATCTCTGATTGATCGGCTGATCAACTGCTTCCTTCAAAGCGCTGATGATATGCGCCGGTGTCGGCTGATCCGGATTGCCTGCTGCCAAATTGATTACATCTATTCCTTTGCTTTTGTACAGGTTCACTTTGTCGTCAATTGCGCTAAAATAGTTGTCAGGCAGCGCCTTGACGAGATCAGAGGATGAAAAAATCACGTTCATTGCCACCTTTTATCCATAAGATACAGGCTGACAGCGTCAGCCTGCAGAAGACAATAACGCCATATTATTTAAAATAGCTTGGCAGCTTATAGCCTTCATAAACCGGATTCGATTTGATGTACTTTTGGAATTCATCCGAATGATACCCCTCAATGATGTCTTTGACGAATGGCTTGTCCTTGTTCTTGCTATCCACAGCCACCACGTTCGTGAACGGGTCTGTCATATTTTCAAGCTGTAATGCCGAGGTAAGCTTCATTCCATTCGAAACGGCAAAGTTCCCCTGAATAGCAGCAAAATCAACATCCTCCAGTGCGCGTGGTCCCTGGGCCGGGTCAGTAGCCACAAATTGCAAATGATGCGGATTAGAAGTGATGTCGTTCACCGATGTTTGCAGTGGATCAATATTATCCTTTAACGTAATCCAGCCCACTTCTTTTAAAATATTCAGCGCACGCAGCATATTGACTGGCTCGTTCGGCAGGTTGATTTGAGCACCGTCGCTGACTTCGTCAAGGCTGGTATGCTTGCTGGAGTACAATCCCATCGGTGGAGTCGGAACCTGCACAGCTCCAACCAGATCAATATTCTCCCGCTTATTCATAGAAGCCAGATAGAGTGAATGCTGGAACACATTAGCATCAATATCGCCATTAGACACAGCTACATTAGGCTGAACGCCATCTGTAAATTCTTTATATGTAATCTTATAGCCCTTCTTCTCCAAATATGGAGCCACTCCATTCTTGAACTGATCACTGTATGGACCCGGATTAAAACTGATGTGCAGTGTCTTCTTTTCTTCACTCGCACCATTTCCCACCGTATTCTTACTGCCACAGCCAGAGATAAACAGGGCGACTGTTCCCACCAACAGTATAAATGGAACCCATTTTTTCTTCATTTCGATTTCTCCCCCCTGATATCATCTGTTTTTTGTTGAGCTAGAATGTTGCAGCCCAATCAAATTCCGAGTAATCTTATGTGTTTATAAATATTACAATGATATTTTGATAACTGTCAACAACATTTGATATCACATCTTCTCCATAACAAAAAAAGGCCCGCATCCGGCGACCCCTTTGATCTCATATTTCACTAGCTCCATAATATCAGGCACACCTGTCTATTTTAATTACCCCCATAGTTAAGCAAGACAATTCACAAATTGGTCATTTACATTCGTTTCAAATATACCCCACAGGGGTATGTTTGAGTGTGGAATTAAAACCCTAAAGGAGCTGTAAATATGATAAAACAATGGGCTTTGCTCGCTGGTGCAGTCATGATTATTTTGAGCGGGTGCGGGAACATTAAGACTCCAGACCAGGAGCACACGACAAGCAGCAGTCAACAACATGACACATCAGATATGAACCATTCCACTTCTAGTGAGCTTCCTGCCGGACTAAAAGAAGCTGTAAATCCAGCCTTCAAAGTTGGCAGCCAAGCGATCATCCGAGCTGACCATATGGCAGGCATGAACGGCGCTACTGCCACGATTGTTGGTGTTTATACGACTACTGCTTATACGGTTTCATATACTCCAACCACTGGAGGGGAAAAAGTGACTAATCTTAAGTGGGTTATTCATGAAGAGATTAAAGATGCGGGCAGCGAGCCCTATGCACCGGGCACGGAAGTTATCCTAGCAGCAGATCATATGAAGGGGATGGATGGGGCCGAGGCTACCATTGATTCCGCTGAGCCAACGACCGTATATATGGTAGATTATACGCCGACTACAGGAGGAGAGCCTGCCAAAAATCATAAATGGGTGACGGAGAGTGAGCTTTCAGCCATTTAGAACTCTTACATCACAGGTTGCTTATGATAGCAAAAGGGAGCCTGACATCAGCTCCCTTTATACGGCTTTATTATGGTTTGGACAAACCTACTTCGCTAAATTCAGCTTAGCATCCTTAATATCATACGACGTTCCTTTGTTGCTATCTACGAGCTTTTTCATTTGTTTATTGGCCAGTCCGCTTGCCGGAACTATCGCATTAAAAGTAACGCCATTTTTCTGTAATTGCTCGTTTATTTCGTCCACTGAAAAACGGGCTTTACCCAGCACTGTATTTTTATCATGTACGGGTGCATCTGTAATGAATATGATGGTTTTGGCATTAGAGCTTTTGGAAAATTTACTTACAGCCAGCTGGATGGCCTCCAGCCCAGATTCTTTCAGATCCCCGCCAGCAGAAGGACGTAATGTATTCAAATTTCCTTTAAACTTGCTCTTATCCGCTGTAAAATCAAAATACTCCAAATCTTTATCTGCTGTTAAATTAATGTCCCGAAATGCAACAACGGCAAATTGGGAGCCTGATGGAACCGAATCAACAAAACCCTTAACCTTCTGTCTTACATAATCCAGCGTTCCTGTCATACTACTCGTAACATCAATAACGAATACGATATCAGAAGATTTGGTGATGGTACTGGATATATTGTTCAATATGGCAGGCTTCGATTGTGGCTCAGTGTTGGCCTCGTCTTCATCCATTAATTGTTCACTTTCATTTGTTGTTAAAACCTGCTGCTGGGCAAGAAAGATCACAACACTCTGAGCGGCAATATTCCACTTTACCTTGGCTCCCAGGGCCTCACTTACAAAGCGAATAGGAACCATCACTTTGCCGTTAATTAATCTAGGCGCCGCATTGAGACGCACTAACTTACCATTGATATAGGCATCTCTGGAGCCTACGGTTAACTTGATCGTTGTATTCCCTTTGGTTGCGGTAACGGTCTTCGTAGCACCATCCCATTTCACCTTTGCTCCAAGCGCCTCAAAAACAGCACGAAACGGCACCAGCATGCTTCCGCTAATCGAAGTCGCAGGCTGCTCATATTGTTGCTGCTTCCCATCAATAAACACCAAAACCTGAGCCTTGTTATTATTTACGGGAATAAACTGGGGGACAGACGCTGCCGAATTTCCAGACTGATCCATCATTTTAATATAAAAGTAGTAGCCGCCTGTAGACAAGTTCAGGTTATTCAAAGAATAGCTAAACGTTGTTTCCGGATCGAACTGAATGCGTTTAACCAATTGTTCTTCCGAATTTTTCACCATAACGTAGGAAGTGTACGTGGGCTGAATATTTTTCATCTTCAAACGAGCTGTAAACGACGTACCAGAAGAGTTGATTGCAAATGTACCCGGAAAATTTTCTCCAGATGGGATAGACAAAGGAATCTCGGGTGATTCATCTACAGCTTGATCTTCTTTAGACTCGATAACGGGCTGCGTTACTTTCGGCTCATCAACAGATGGAGTAGCCTCTGGCTCACTAACCGTTGGAGTTAATTTAGGTTCGTCTGTGGATTGAGCCACCTTCGGCTCTTCTACAGGCTGCGTCGTCTCGATGATATCAGATATATTATAATAAAAATAAATTTTCGCTCCATCAGAAGGGGCTTGTGCCTTATCCTTAATCGTTACCGTCTTATTCACATAATCTACCATCAATTTAGAAGCAGGAATACTCGTCTCATATCCAACAGATTGGTTAATGATTAAGTTAACTTTAGCCCCCTGCTTAATGGTATGGTTCGTCGTTATTTTAAAAGTACGATTCTCACCATTCCCTTCCGCAAGTGCTACCCCAGCCATATTTCCTTGAGTCCATTCCATGCCTGAACTTATAGGAATTACGATATGAAGTTCTGTCCCGGGCTCAGGTGCTTTTTTTGTTTCGGGAATGATGATTGCAGCGTTGGCATAGTCAACGATATAATCCGTAGAAGGAATCTCCATCAGATTTTGATATAGACGAACAGGGGTATTCGATGGAATTGGATTACCACCATTAAATTGAAAAACACGCCTTGAACCATTACCATCCTCAAGTATAAATACGAGATCATTCCACTTTCTTGATGCTGAATCCGTGTCTGCATGCGCTTGTTCTGTTCCCACAATAAACAAACCCATGAGCATCGTTGAAAACATAAATAAAAATATAATCCTTCTGAACTTCATCCTTATTTCCCCTTTTTGAATCTTTCTTTTTAATAAATCATAGCATAGGGTTAGATGGAGTTCATTCCATCTGATGACAATTATGGATATGGAACCTTACTTTTTTTCAAGCCATTGTTCAATGTTCTTATGTAGCTCCCGAAACTGTTGCTCATGCTGGAGTAACCACTCCTTTCTCCATAAGCCCCCCGCATAACCCGTTAATTTCTGGTTGGAACCAATAGTTCGGTGGCATGGAATCACGATACTCAGCTTGTTTTTCCCATTGGCGCTGCCTACAGCCCTAATCGCTTTTTCTTTTCCAATCGAAAGGGCACTGTCTTTATAGGCCGCCGTCTCACCGTAGCCTACTTTCACCAAAGCATTCCATACACTTTTTTGAAAGTCTGTACCCTCAAAAGCATAAGGAAACGTAAACTTATAGCGCGTACCTTTAAAATACTCATCAAGCTGACTAGCGCACGCCTCTAAAACGGGGTGTGAAGTCTCGTCCAGCATCGTGGTAGTTGATGTATCCCGATCAGAGAACATGATAGAATGGACGGCCTCATCTGTGCCCCATATTTCTATCTCTCCAATCGGGGATGCATAATTCAATAAATATAGCCTACTCATAAAAGGATAACAACCCCCTGTGTCTATTAGATCTACAACATCTATTCACTTATTCAGCTTCCTGTATTCACTAGGGGAACACTGTTTCAGACAGCGAAATGCCTTATAGAAATTTGAAGAGCTTTGAAAACCCGTCTCATAGCAAATCTCAAGATTGGTACGCTCCGTACTTTTAAGCAGATAAGCTGCTTTATCCACTCTTATTTTTTCCAGATAGGTACGCGGGGTTTCTGAGGTTTCCTGTTTAAAGATTCGGTCCAGATAAAAGGGACTTACTCCAGCATAATCCGCAATATCCTGCAGTACCAGTCTTTCCTTATAGTGATTGACCAGGAAGGTAACCACAGTCTGGACAAGCCTGATATACGGTGAATGATCAATATGAGGTTGACATCTTTTGCAGGCACGAAACCCCGCCTTTTCCACTGTGTCGATATCAATATAAAACTCAACATTTATTTTTTTCGGCTTTTTGGATCGACAGGAAGGTCGGCAGTATATTCGGGTTGTTTTCACCGCGGTAAAAAACAACCCGTCATATTTACGATCACACGCCATAATTTTCTCCCACATTTCTTCAAAAGAAAGCTTGATGTTAGCCATGATCGATGCTCTGTCCTTTCTATCATTTATCCTCATGAATATAAATGCGAAGTATCTTGAAGGTTGATCAATTGTTCAGCGTTCTTTTGCAAAGCAACTATTATATGATCAGAAAATGCGTTACCAAAGCTAAACCGTTTAACTCCCAATTGCTGAAGCTTACTGACATTCGTCAGACCCGGCAAGGATAAAAGATTAAGCGGAGCATGTACCTGATGTACCACTTCCCTGATCTCTTCGTCAACCTTCAAACCCGGAACAAAAATTCCGCTCGCTCCACTCTCCACATACGCATTTGCTCGTTCAATCGTTTCCAAAAGCGGGGTATCCTTTTGCAAATATGTATCCGTTCTTGCATTTATAAAAAAATCGTTAAATCCATGAGCATCCAGTGCTGTTCTAATCTTGGACAGAAGGCTACTATGCAGAACCACTCCTCGAAGTCCCTTTTGCTGTTTTAATGAATCTTCAATATTAATCCCTGCGACTCCCACATCTGCTGTCCTTAAAACATGCTCGACAATCGTTTCTGTGTCCTCCCCATATCCTGCCTCAATATCTGCCGACACCGGAATCTGGACAAGATCTGCAATCGTCCGAATAATCCTTATATGCTGGTCAAAATCAATAAGCTCCCCATCGGACAATCCAAGCGTATTCGCAATCCCCCAGCTCGTCGTACCTATCGCCTGAAAGCCTGCTTTCTCAAGAGCGACAGCAGATAGCAAGTCCCAGGCGTTCCCTAAAAATAGTAGCTCCTCTGATGTATGCAATGCATTAAATTGCTGTATTTTGTTCATGTAATAGCCTCCTGATATGTGATGTATCTCATTCTATCAAGAGGATATTTTTGTTTCGTCCTCATTCTTGCCCTTATGGTCTACCCTGCTGTCCTTCTTTTGAGGAAACTATTCTAGAAAAGGATACATCATACAAGGAAGCTTGATAAACCCATTCATAAATAAAATTAGTTTTGCAAAAAGCTCCACAGCGGAAATATGCCGCTATAGAGCTTCGCAATTTTCAGACACCTAATGTAATGCAGATTCTTTCCCCTTATTACTCGACTTATAGACGATTCAGTTATTGTGTAATGCGTCTAGCTACTTTATTCCACTCACTCTTATCCAGAAAACTGCCTGGTACATTGTCTTCCATCTCTTTAAACATGGCGTACGGTACACTAAATGACAGCAGATTGGCATCAATACGAGGGCGTGCCGAAATATCCATCAGCCCAATAACAGCACGCGGGTGTTCCCGGGCCGCCTCATGCCAAGGAAGTAAACAAACCGTTTGGCAACCTGCCGCATAGGGGACGATAACATTATCAATGCCGGTTCGACCATAATTAGCCAATACGACGAGCGCAGACAGTTGGTCGGGATTGGCATAGAATACAACAACCTTCGGTTCTTCTTGGGCAGCATCAACCTCGGTCAGTGGTGTAAATACTACGTATTGTTCAGGTATATTAATAAGAGGAATAGTTTCCATAAAATCTTTGGCTAATTCTGGCGTCTTTTTGAAAGCTTCCGGCTCGGGTATTCCGTCCATCGGGGGTAATCCCTCTTTTCCTGTAGACATAAAGTACTCAAAACCATCCGAATACTGATTTATAAGTCCTAGTCCGATTCCGCCCCCCTCACAGCCAAACGTAGTACGGCTGAAAACGGCCCGCCGCCCCTTGGCTGCTGCTGTTAACATGGCTACAACGCATCCCCAGCGTCCTTCAGCAAACTCCAGTGCTCCTTGAGGTTTCTCATTGGTAAATAGAATGGCAATAGGAGAATACTTGAGTTTTAGTCTCTGCGCAATTTCACTCTGCATATGCGGATTGCCTCCCTTTTTTGAGTTAACGCTTCTCATTAACTTAACTGCTTGTCTAATGCTGCTAGGTTCGCGATCCCCCTTACCATATAGATATAGCGAACACAGATTGACCCGGGTCAATCATAGGGCAAAAAAAATTCTTTCCTACCTATTACAGCTCAGTGTACTTCGGACGTAATGATTTTTTTCATGATTCACCTTAAAACAGCATACGGATTGACCCGGGTCAATATTAATTGTAAAAAATTAGCATATGTATTGTCAAGGAAAAATTACACAATAGCTGCACAGTTGGAAACAGCGATTCATACAGTAAAACTGCTACTTCGGGAGTTACTGAAAACCATAATATTAGAAAGCTGAAATACAGAATTCTCTTGACAATGTGTACAAACTTTTTATACTTACGATTGACCAAGCTTACAGCTTTTATCGCTTGGCGATAGAACCTTGACGGTCATTAAACCGATTAGGAGGTGCTTCTTATAACTAGAGCTATAAAAGAGGCCGAAGTAAGACGGGCGGAATTGATCGATGCGGCTTTGGAGCTTTTTACCTCCAACGGCTACCAAAAAACCATGATCATTGATATTGTAAAAAAAACCGGCGCCGCTAAAGGCACCTTCTATCACTACTTTTCTTCCAAAGAAGCCATCCTGGAAGCCATTTGCACCCGCTGGGCAACTGAAACAGCCACTTCCTTCGAGTTGGAAAGCCGCCAATTCACCGCCTTGTCCAAATTGCAATTATTTATTACACGACTGTTTCATCCTAATCAGCTTAATCTATTTTTTAAAAGACTATGTGATGAAGAACAACTTAACTTATACTATAAGTTATGGAGAATTATAGCGGAAAATGTCTTTAATCCTCTTATCACTGACATCATTCAACAAGGAAATCAGGAGAAAACCATGCATGTAGCTAGCCCGAAAGAAACCACTGCTTTTTTCTGGAGTACGCTGAGTTGTGTATGGGAAGCTGTGCTTTTTCAAGAACCTTCCGAAGTCATTGCTATCAAAATAAAAATAGCCGAGTCCTTGTTGGAACGAACATTAGGTATCGAGGAAGGTATGCTTAAATTATCATCGCCCAGCCAGGGGATTGCGTAACAGCTCCCTCACTTGGACATCCGGATCGATTTGTCTGCGCCGAGGAAAAACATATTAACGCTTCAAAGAAACCCAAAGAGGCGACAGAGGTCCCCCTCACTGAACCGAGCTTCGGAAGGGGCCTCTGTCTGATTCACAGGCTTTTAACGATATAAATTACAGTTCACCGCGATCATAAGCTTGTTGTATCATTTCCCGGATGGTTTTGCGCTTCTGGACCCGTCAATTTCTCCACATCATCGCTGAGCACCGCCATCAGACCTTCACGCAAAGCGCGGCCGCCCGTTACCATATCATCGCTACACCAAGGAATAGGTGAATTTTTCATCCCTTGATCTGTGTTTCTCGGTACACCCAGACTATCCCACAATGCATACATTTCCTCATCCGTTTTATTTACAAAACGAAGCGGTCTGCCTGTAATCTAGGTCGTGATCTGCACAATATCATCGGCTGAAAGCAGCTCAGGACCTGTAACATCATAGGTCGTATTGTCTTCTCCCTTACCCAACAGCAGTGCTACGGCTGTTTGGGCGCAGTCTTCACGCGAAATAAACGCGCATTTTCCATCTCCATAATTGAATTGGTTTGGGCCCGGGATTACCATTTCACAAAATCATTCTATAATTTCATAAACACGTAACAGACTTGAAAAAGGAACATATGTTCTGTATAATCTAGCTTAGCACATTGTATAATCCTGAACTAACGGAGATGCGGACATGGACACTAAATTTATTGAGGAACTGCGCGAAATTAGCAGAAATGACAAGCGGAGATCCGAATTTCTCATCAAGGGAATGAAGGAAACACTTCAGGAAAGAAAAGAAAAAAACTTTATCGAAAGATGGATTTGGCGTCTAAAGAATAAGAAGCGTATAGCGCAGAAGTTCAAATCCTGATAGATTCAACAAGCTTTCTCACTAACTGTTTGCAGCCTTCATCCAATCAAGTTTATAAGGATTTATCGAGGGTGGTAAAATTACCAACATTCAATTTGAGTAATAGTCCGACTATATAAGCCTAACTTGAAAAATTCACATCAAAACGAAGTAGGCGGAATGGTGCTGTACAAGCGAAGCGGTGGCGATGGGAAGCACCATCCGACTGCGCAGTGGCACCATAGTAACTTTCCAGTTCGGCTTATATAGAGGAGATATTGCTGCTAAGTTTAAGATCGCCTCCAAACCACCTCCATGGCCGGGTCCCCTCTTTTCTACTTACCAATAAACCTTACTCCATAACACTCACTTGCGTTTGAGCTGAGGATCTCCGCGAAAGCAAGTACGTAGCCACAATGGCGATAGCGACCCCTGCTGCTCCAAACCAGGTGATAGCTTCCAGCGAAACCTGACCTACAACCACGCCACCAATTCCGGCTCCGGCTGCCATTGCAAGCTGCATTGTAGATTGATTGAGACTCAGCATCACACCGGAAGATTCAGGCACAAGTGTGACCAGATTATATTGTTGAGTAGGTCCAGTTGTCCAGGCTGCGAACGACCAAAGGATCAATAAAGCAAATACTGCGATCAGGGAATGAGCGGCAAAAGGAAGCAAGAGTAAGGAAATACCGTGCAACACCATACCCCCTAATAATGTAAAGAGTATACCCTTTTTATCCGCACTGTACCCACCAATTTTTGACCCGATTAGACTGGCAATTCCGAAGGCGAGCAATACTGAGCTTAGCATATCCTCTCCTACACCTGATACATTCAGCAAATACGGTGAGATGTAAGTATACGCGAGTGAATAACCTCCTAGCCAAAAGAAGGTAATGCCTAATCCCAAAGCAACTTCAGGCTTTTTCAGAAGAGCAAACTGTTGTAGTAAGGGGACAGGTCGATCTCCTTTCAAGCGGGGAATCGTCATAGCAATAACAATTAGGGCAATAATTCCTGTCAAAGCGATACCGAGAAATACGGTTTTCCAGCCATATGCAGAAGATATCATTCTCCCAAGTGGCACCCCGATAATCAGCGAGGCTGTAAAACCCATAGTAACCGTAGCAATAGAACTGGCCTGCTTGCCGGCTGGGGCAATTTTCGCAGCAATGCTCAGTGCTGTAACCACGACCATCCCCGCCCCGAGGGCCATAAGAATACGTGCGGCGATAAACATTCCAAAACCCGGCAGAACAAAGGAGAGGACATTGGCTACTGCAAATAATCCGAGCGAACTCAAAAGCAGCTTGCGTCTGTCCCATTTAGCGGTTACTGCCATCAGAATCGGCGTGCCAATCGCGTAAGCAAGAGAAAAGACTGTAATCAGCTGGCCCGCTGCGGACACCGTAATCCCCATGGTTGTCGCAATCTGATCCAAAATGCCTGAGATAATGTATTCGGATGTGCCTACCAAAAAACTAACAATTGCCAAAATATACACTTTCCACGTGCTCTGCATTTTTAAATAACGCCTCTTTTCTTTTTATATTTTTATATTTTTACAAATATCGAAATTAAGACTAAAAAAATTATGTTATTAGGAACGGGGCATATCTCTGCGCTGCTTCCACATCCAAGCTGTAATAAATAAACGTCCCCTCTTTGCGGTATGTGAGCAGCCCCGACTCTGCCATTTGCTTCAGATGGTGCGATAGCGTTGAAATAGCTACACTGTTCAGCTTCTCGCCCAGCACAGAGCAGCATTGGTCACTTTCCTCTTTTAGCAGAAGTGCTATCTTGAGACGAGTCGGTTCTCCAAGTGCTTTATATATTTTTACAGCCTGCTGCATCTCTGTTGTATCTTTCACCCTGTTCGGCTCCCTTCTGTTCCAGTCTTAATTTCGATGTTTGTCGAAATAAAGTTATCACAAACATTTGTAAAAGTAAACCTGTTTATTATAAAGGTACAGCTATTTTACACTCTGTGGTGTGAATGATGTTCTTTCTCATCCGATAAATAACCCCCCATCCATAAAGGATGGAGGGAAAAATGATTTGAGTAGAGAGAGAGAACCATGGATGCCATGGCGTTAATTCGGGCTTGCCGTGGGTCTGACAATAATTTCATTAACATCTACATCCGCTGGCTGCTCCATGGCATACAGAATAGAACGGGCAATGGCATCAGGCGAAATCGAAATACGACGGTACTCTTTCATTCCTTGCCGGGTCTCTTCATCTGAAATACTGTCAGCAAGCTCGGATTCGGTTACTCCCGGCGATACCAGCGTCACACGAATATCTCCCCCCACCTCCAAACGCAATCCTTCAGAAATCGCCCGAACCGCATACTTCGTTGCGCAATACACCGCTGCAGTCGGGGTTACACTATACGCGCCAATAGAGGCGATATTGATAAACTGACCAAATCCTTGCTTTTTCATAATCGGAAGCCCTGCCGCAATCCCATGCAGAACGCCCCGTATATTTACATCAATCATGCGATCCCATTCCTCTACCTTCAGGGCTTCTAATTTTGAAAGAGGCATCACTCCCGCATTGTTCAAAATTACATCCACGCGTCCAAATGTTTTTTCCGCGTACTTAATGAACGCTTCCATCTGGTCCCTCTTAGTCACATCCATCTGCTGATAATCAGCCGATCCACCTTTAGAACGAATCTCGGATGTCAGAGCCTCCAGTCGCTCTGTGCGTCTGGCCCCTAATATTACATGAGCCCCATGGTGAGCAAGTAAACGGGCAGTAGCTTCACCGATCCCACTGCTTGCCCCCGTAATAGCTACAACTTTCCCTTTAATATCCAACATTCTTATTCCTCCTCTAGTTAAAAATATCACTGAAACAGATTACTTTCTTACTTCCCTGTAAAAAACCATCCCTGCATGATACAAAACACCATTTTTGAATACACCATCTGCCGTAAATCCGGTGTCGTCCACATATTCGATATAGTCATCTTCTAAGATATAGCTGCCTGTATAGGCACTTTGTCTCTGACCCCGTGCTTCATCATAACGGCCATTAGGCAAGAGTTCGTGACGGATATTTCCGTCTTCAGTTACCCACATCCCTATATAGGGATGCTGCGAAGCGTGTACACTTTTTTCCGCTTTGTTACTCTCCATGACTCCCACTCCTTTGCACTTCTATTTTTTTCTCAATTGCTCATTAGGTGTTGTATCTGCATCTTATTATGAGAGGAATGTCCATCAGCCCGGTAGAAGAATCAGAGCAAATTATTGCCTAATCCTCCAAAGCCCCTTAATATGTAATAAACTACTGAAAATGAAAACGGGCTACGTTGCAAAGAAGGGATGTGTCATGATGGGGGCAACCAAAATAGAGGGTTCTACCATGGGAAAACAAGCCGAATTGGCAAGGCTTATAGAACGATTTTCAAATCAGGACGGAGTTCTCACTACAGCCATACCTTCGCTTCATTTCGTCCGAAGTTCAAATACAACCGTTCCGATACATCAAGTCCATGAACCCGCCTTATGTATTGTGGCACAAGGTAGAAAAGTCGTGATGCTCGCAGAGGAAAGTTACCATTACGGCACATCCGACTACCTTGTTGTGTCGGTGGATTTGCCGATTTCGGGGCAGGTCATCCAAGCGTCAGCAGAAGCTCCTTATTTGTGCCTCCGGCTCAATTTTGATCCGCATCAGGTTTTGGACCTGATCAAGGAATCTGCTTTTCCCACAAGCCCAATGCCTGATTCCAGACGAGGCTTGTATGTAAGCCAAACTAACTCTCTACTGCTGGATGCCGTGGTAAGGCTAGTGCATCTTTTGGAAAACCCGCAGGATGTTCCGGTGCTGGCTCCATTAGTCATTCGTGAGATACTGTATAGGATTTTACAGGGTAATCAGGGGGAATCCTTAAAACAACTGGTCATGACCGGCAGCCATTCCAACCGAATCGCAGAAGTCATAAAGCGGATTAAGCAGGATTATGATAAGCCGTTGCGTATTGAGGAATTGTCCAAACTAGCGAATATGAGTCCTTCGTCACTACATCGTCATTTTAAAGAGGTTACGGCTATGAGCCCAATGCAATATCAAAAACAATTACGTCTACAAGAGTCCCGCCGCCTGTTGTTATCCGAATCAGCGGATGCGGCAGATGTCGGTTTTCAGGTAGGTTACGAGAGTCCCTCACAATTCAGCCGCGAATACGCCCGCTTGTTCGGCCTGCCTCCAATTAGTGATATCAAACGCTTGCGCTCGGATCAGGATCACCCGACCATTTAACCCGTTGTTAGATGAACATCTGAAACCACTGGTTCTACTAACCTTATCCCGATCATACATGGCAGAATGTAAAAAAACAGCACAAAACAGCCGCTCCTCCGGTAGAGACGCGGCTGTTCAATATATTCCTCTATGCATGTGGTCATCACTATTTGAGCATCAATACGGATTATCCAGCTTGACGAACAAGGCTCGAATGACATCCTTCTCTGCCGTAGTAAGCTTTTGTCCTGCCTGCCATTGTTGAATCTCTTTCTTGACTTCCTTTGGTTCTCTATAGCTGAGAGCATACCCGATGCTTCCTATACCTTGTGTGCGGTTGGTTTTGTCCATATTTGCCAATGCTCGAGTCATCGCAGTTCTGTCTCTTGTAAACAAATCTCCCATAAGACCAGAATAGCTTTCGCTTAAAGCTCCATCCAATCCTTCAGAAGCTCGGATCACATTTGGAAAACTTTCCGATGGAATAAAAGCGCGCTGCCTATACAGATATTCGATGATTTCCAGGCTTAGATGTTCATTGATTTCGTTCATCTTTCCCCATTGGATTCCTGCTAAATGGTCCGTCATGTGACGTACTTTTGCTTCATCACTGAGGGATGAGTCCTTATAAAAGGACAGCACCAGCTCCTCTTTGCTTTGCCGGGTATGCTGCGTATTGGCTGCACTTGGCTTGGGCTTCCCGGCACTTGCTCCAGACGGCGGCGCAGCGTCAGCATGCTTTTCCACCGGATTGGTTGTACACCCTACGGTTACAGCCAGCAATAGTGCAGTACAAGCTACAGAAACGAACACGCTACCTTTTGACATGAATTCACTCTCCTGTCCGAACAAGCAATGGTAGTTATGATTGCCCAAAATCCACCCATATCCTACTACGCTTGCGACCGTTCATCCATCGTTATAACGATAGGAAGATTCCATCTAGACTTCTACGCGTCACGTCCAACCGTAGGCTTGCGAATCACAGACACGCTCGATTCCCTGACGATTAAGCGAGGCTCGAATTGCACTCGCTCGTAATCGCCCGGTGTCTGATCCTGAATCCGCTTGAGCAGCAGCTCCGCAGCCAATCGTGCCACCTCTTCTCCCATAATGGAAACAGAGCTGATCTGCGGCGTTGTTACCGTAGCCCATAAATTGTTATCAATGCCGACCACCGCTACCTCTTCCGGCACTTTTACACCCAAATCCTTAAATCGATTCACGATTCCTATCGCTACCATATCGTTAACCGCATAAATGGCATCCGGCATGTGTTTCAAGCTATAAAAATAATCGGCTGCACGCAATCCCGTCTCAAAGGAGAAATCATCGCCAAAATAAACAAGAGAAATATCCACATGCGGGAGAAATTGCTCATAGGCGAAGTATCTTTCCTCGATTTTGTCCTTCGCAGCGCCTGCATAAGCAATTCTCGTTCGACCGATTTTAAGCAAATGCTCCATCACAAGCCGTCCCTCTTGTCGGGCCAGACTGACAATATCGGCTTTGACGTCTTCGCCCAGCTTTTTGCCGTAGTTAATGATGGACACCGGAACGCTGGCTTTATTGATCAGATCCACCAGCATTTTGGGATACGCCAGTGGCATAATAATAAGTCCGTCCACATGTAACTTCTTGACCTCCCGCACTGTTTCAAGCTCCATTCTGGCATTTCCGGCAGTATTAATTTGCACGACACGGTAACCATGCTGCTTGGCAGCCTGCTCCACGGACCAAGCGATCTCGGGGATAATCGCGTTACGGATATCCGGCACGGCCAACGCAATTTGGCGTGTTTGGCGAACCTTCAGGCTCTGAGCCGAGGTATTGGGCGTAAAACCCATTTCTTCAATCACTTGCAAAATCAATGCCTTCGTTCTCGGGCTGATGCCCTCACTATCGTTAATAGCTCTGGAGACAGTCGCAATACCGACCCCTGCTCGCTTGGCTACATCCTCTATGGTTACTTTTTTTTGATCTGGCACACCCAAAATCCTTTCACGGTCGGAATCGTTTTCTGATTTTCAACAATAAAATCTCTGTATTGATATTATACCATAGAATGAGTATTTAAAAATTGAAGTAGTTTCTTCATCATCGCTGCTTCGTTTAAAAAATTCATAAAATCTCTTTAATCAAAGCGATAGCCCAAATGTAGCGCTGTAGTAACAAGTGATTATATTCACACAAAAATCAAGTGCTTTTTGTATGAATTTGGTTTGACAATGTGTAAAAATTGTGACATATTATTTTTCGGAAACGTTTCCTAATTCATTTGCTTTTATAACAATACATGATCATATATTCGTCAAGGAGATGACAGACATGCAAGCATTGAGATGGCATGGAGTAAAAGATTTACGTCTGGAAAACATTGAGCAGCCCGCTGCTCTGGCAGGAAAAGTAAAAATCAAAGTAGAATGGTGCGGCATTTGCGGAAGTGATCTGCATGAATATGTGGCAGGACCGATCTTCATTCCCCAAGATGCTCCTCATCCATTAACTGGTGAAAAGGCTCCTGTCGTCATGGGACATGAATTCTCTGGACAAGTGGTCGAAATCGGCGAAGGTGTAACCAAGATTCAGGTTGGCGACCGTGTGGTCGTAGAACCGATTTTTGCATGTGGAGAATGTGATGCATGTAAACAAGGCAAATATAATCTTTGCGATAAAATGGGCTTCCTCGGTCTGGCAGGCGGCGGTGGTGGATTTTCCGAATATGTCGCAGCAGACGAGCATATGGTTCACAAAATTCCCGAAAGCGTGTCTTTCGAGCAAGGCGCTTTGGTAGAACCTTCAGCCGTTGCCCTGTATGCTGTTCGCCAAAGCCAACTGAAAGTCGGCGACAAAGCTGTAGTATTCGGCGCTGGCCCTATCGGATTGCTGGTTATTGAAGCCTTGAAAGCTTCTGGAGCATCTGAAATTTACGCGGTAGAGCTTTCCGAAGAACGTAAAGCCAAAGCCGAAGAGCTGGGTGCTATCGTTATTGATCCTAAAGCTTATGATGTCGTACAAGAACTGCACAAACGGACTAACGGCGGCGTAGATGTAGCCTATGAAGTCACTGGAGTACCTCCTGTACTGACTCAAGCGATCGAGTCCACCAAAATCAGCGGACAAATTATGATCGTCAGCATTTTCGAAAAAGAAGCTCCAATCAAGCCTAACAATATCGTTATGAAAGAGCGCAATATGACCGGCATTATCGGTTACCGTGATGTGTTCCCGGCTGTAATCAGCCTGATGGAAAAAGGGTATTTCCCTGCGGACAAGCTCGTTACCAAACGTATTAAGCTCGATGAAGTGATTGAACACGGTTTTGAAGCTCTGCTGAAAGAGAAAAATCAGGTTAAAATTCTCGTATCTCCGCAATCTTAATCTAAAAAGCAAACTCAGATGTCTGCCCTATGCAGGCATCTTTTCATAAAAAAGCGCTCCTCCATCACTGCGGCATAAAGCCGTAACGACGGGTGAGCGCTTTTGAATTACAATCTCAATTATGGAGTTACACTTTTTAGAACATCATCAATCATTTGTCCGTTAGCAATCGTACCTGTATAAAGCCAACTGGAATCTTTACCAAAATCATATATATGGCCTTCTTTAACCGCTGGAATCCCTTCCCATACAGGATCTTTGATGATCTCACCCTTGCTTACGCCTTTGCTGTTCACGATAAAGATATAATCCGCATCCAACTGCGCCAGTTTCTCCAGGGATAAGTTACTCCAGTTCGCCTTTGCTGTTTTGGAAATCTCCTGTACGACTTGTGGAACCTTGAATCCCAAGTCTTTGTATAATACATCACCGCTGGACAAATTCTGGTTCACTACATACACGTTTTTGTCCGTTACCCACAATGACGCTGCGGTTTTTTGTCCAACAGTCTGGCTCAGCTTGGCTTTAGCTTCTGCTGCTTTTTTGTCATAATTGCTCAATGCCTGCTTCGCTTCGCTGCTCTTGTTCAGCACCTCACCTATGGTCAGCAGCTCTTGACGCCAATCGTTGTTCAGATTACTGCCTACAACGTAGGTGGGAGCGATTTTAGAGTATTGGTTATATTTATCACCCTCTACCATACTCGCACTGTCCATAATGATTAAATCCGGCTTAAAGTTCAGAACCGCTTCAAATGGAAGGTCAGAGGCGATCGTAGGGATGTCCTTCAATTCTTTTTGCAGGTAGCCTTGAACCGAATTTTTACCTACTGACCATTGAGCAACAGGCTTAACACCCAGTGCAACCAAATGATCCTCCAGATAAGAAGCAATCACACGCTGAGGATGAGCCGGAACCTTCACCTCATGCCCAAGTGCATCCTTCAGCACCCGTTCCTGCGATGTCTGTTCTGCCGATGTATTGTTGGTCCCTGTAGAAGCGCCGTCGGTTGCCGCAGGACTTGATGTGCCTGAGCACGCGCTGACTAACAGGGAAAAACTAAGCAATACAATAAACGCCATGGAATGTCTTGTATTTCTATTCATTTGTAAAATCCCTTCATCATAATTTTGATAATGATTATTATCCTCAGTAACAGTATGCGGTGCACCACTTATCGAATCAATGGAACATCCAGACCTGCCTAATGGATTATCTGGACTTTTGTCCCTCGAAAAGAGCGAAGGATGTAAACTGGCCCGATAATGAACAGGGGATACTCCGATATATTTTTTGAATGCCCGGCTAAAAAAATAGACATCCGGGTATCCCACGCCGACAGCGATATCCTGTAAGGTGGCATCTGTCTTCCGCAGAAGCTCCTTCGCCTTTTCCATTCGTAGCTGGATCAGAAACATAATCGGGCTGCAATCCGTTTGTTTTTTAAATAATCGGGTCAGGTGTCTTGGACTGCATTCCAATAATCCGGCCAACCGTTCTAACGTAATGGACTCTGCATAATGCGTCTGCATAAATTGAATCGCCTGTGTCACCATATCCCGGGAAGGCATTCGAACCTTCTGCTCCTGCAATTGCCGCATACATTCATACGCAAAATCATAGAACCTGCCCTGAGCCTGCACCTTGGACAACATATCCTTATCATGCCATGCCTGCTCCAGTAGTTGCAGCTTTTGATACAGCATAACCGGATACGGTGGCACAAAGCCATGAGCTACAGGGGGAAGGTTATACACCGTATGTCCCGATAGAGAAGCCACTTTATATAGTACAAGAACATATTCAATTCCTCGTTCCGAGGGAGTCATATTCAGTTCCAGGCCTTTGCTGCCATGCAGCACGTACCATGAATGTCTTGTATCATCCTGATCATCCGTAGGCAAGCGTACACTTCCCTGTAATACAAACACAAAAGCCTGCGCCGGAAGACGATACGGTTGAAGCCACTCTTCCGGTTCCAGCCGAATATGTCGGACATCCATAACACAGATCGACGAATGGAGCCATGCGGAAAGCAGCTTGTTCAGCTCATCAGCCTCATGCTTCTTGCCCGTCCCGGTTTGGGAACCTGTCCGCTTTTTCCGATCCTGCTTCACTTGTCAAAGCCTCCGCTTCATAAATACTATCCAATTTTTCCAAACCAACCTCATTATATATCATCTTCTACTATGTCTACCATGAGACAAAAATTCCTGCTCGAAATAAGGCGAATAAACGATTTCCATGGTACAATTTGTATAAATATAATGATTTTAAAATACATAGGGGGGTAGACAGCATGAGTGGTTCAAAAATGGTATTAAGTACAGGAGCTAATGCACCTTTGGGTTCAGAAGAAATAGTGAGGGTAAAAATTACATGGGAGCATGCGCCAGCCGAGCTGGATGTTAGCTGTTTTATGGTAGGCCAAGATGGTAAAGTCGCTTCGGATGACTATTTCATTTTTTACAATCAACCAGCAGATCCGCACAGCCATATACGTTTAGAGCGCCCCAATCACAAAACCGCTGAATTCACTGTAGCCTTAACGGCTTTGCAAGGAACTGGAGTTGATAAATGTGTATTTGCCGCCACTCTGGATGGTCCAGGTACTTTTGCCGATGTGATTGGCTGCACATTGACCGTTCAGGGAAGGCAGGTACATATCGCCTATAGCATTACCGAGGCCACCAAAGAAACGTCACTCGTATTCGCTGAAATATACCGCCATACGTCAGGCTTCAAGCTTCGCGCAGTTGGGCGTGGCTTCAACGGAGGCCTGAAACCGCTTGCCGAGGCTCATGGCGTCACCGTGGAAGAAGAGGAGCCGTCAGCAGCACCGACGAATACTGTGAATGCCAAAGCGGAGGCGAATGCTTCCTTTCCCGGTAGCGGAAAAATCAATTTACTTAAGCAGAGTGTGCAAATTTCACTGAAAAAGAAACAGATAGACCATGAAAAAGCACGAGTAGCGGTTGTATTAGACGCTTCTGGTTCCATGGGGAAGCTGTACTCACTGGGAACCGTGCAAAAAGCCTTCGAACGTGTGTTGGCTGTAGCCGCCTGTATGGATGACGATGGTGAAATGGACGTATGGTTTTTTGCAGACAAAGCCCAACGCGCTCCAAGCGTCACGGAACGAGATTACGAGAATTACGTAAAACGGACTTTCCCAGAACCTGGATATGGGAAAATAGGAATAGGTAACAATGAGCCTGAAGTGATGACGGATATCATTTTAAAATATACAGAAGAAGTACCTAATGAAACAATCCCAACCTACATTATCTTTTTCAGTGATGGCGGCGTGTATGAAACGAAAAAAATATCAAAGTTGCTGATCAAGTACTCGAAATCTCCGATTTTCTGGCAATTCGTCGGACTCGGTAATGCCGATTATGGAGTCCTTCAAAAGTTGGATGATCTGCGCGGTCGCGTAGTGGATAATGCAGATTTTTTTGCCTTGGATGACATCGACTCCGTGACAGACGCAGAATTGTACGACCGTCTGCTAAACGAATTTCCTGGTTGGCTTAAGCAAGTGCGGGCCAAAGGAATATTGCGGAGCTAATCCTTCACCACAATGCGATACCCCTACATGATCACTTAAATATCCGCTGAGAGTAGCAATAAAAGGCACAATGACCGCAGATAGAGCAATCGTCAGCGCCATCATTCTGCCTCTTAACTGCTCTTCTACGCATTTCTCTTCAGGTATTCCCCTTCATTTTAGTCATAGTAGAATGATATATGGTTAACTCCTTGCCAAATCCTATTTCTTTCATTTCCTAATTGGATATTTTCATGTAGTATAAATCTAATTGAGGCAACCCTGTTTGGGCTATGCTGAAGCTATAGACTTTATGAAGGAGGATTTCGGATTGAAATCAAATGAAGCCACTTTGCACAAAAAGCTGCTCCCTAGGCATATTACCTTTATGGCTATGGGTGGAGTCATCGGGACCGGTATTTTTAAAGGAAGTACCGAAACGATCAGCCTGGCGGGGCCTGGGGTTATTCTATCCTATGTCTTTGCGGGGCTTCTGCTCCTGGTCGTCATGGGTGCGATTGCCGAGATGGCTACCGTCTACCCCAACATGAATATGAAGGATTTTATTCGCAAAGCTTTTGGAGAACGGCTTTCCTTCATCATCGGCTGGTTGTATTGCTTCATGTGGCTGGCCGTCTGTATCATTGAAGTTATCGCAGCGGGAAGCTTCCTGCAATACTGGTTGCCAGACGTTCCCTTATGGGTACTCAGTTTAGCGAGTGCGGCCTTTATTATTGTGGTTAACATGCTGAGTGTCGGCGGTTTCGGGGAACTGGAATTTTGGCTTGCGGGTATTAAAATTGCCATGATCATCATCTTTATTGCATTGGGTGGGTGTATCCTGTTCGGCATTATCCCAACTGAAACTCCGCCTTATCTGAGCAATTACGTACAGCATGGCGGATTTCTCCCCAATGGCTGGCTGGCTATTTTCTCAGCGCTGCTGGTGGTTACCTTTTCCTACGGAGGCTCTGAGTTGATCGGTCTGACGTTAACAGAAACAGAAAATCCGGAAAAGGTACTTCCGAAGGTGGTTAAAAGCTTTATTTTTCGCGTCGTGTTGTTCTATACGCTGCCGATTCTCATCATTTGCGGCTTGATTCCCTGGAACCAACTGGATGCGAATACCAGCCCATTCGTACAGGTGCTGTCTTCGGCAGGACTCCAAGGCTCGGCCCATGTCATGAACTTTATCTTGATCACCGCCGTACTGTCTGCCGCCAATTCGGGGATTTACGGGGCTACACGTATGCTGCATTCGCTGGCAGTGAATGGGGAAGGTCCTAAATCACTCGCCCGGGTATCCTCGAATGGGGTTCCGGTGAGTAGTCTCAAATGGTGCGCCGTGATCCTGATTGTCGGTTCGATGGTCGCTTATATCGCTCAGGACGGACTGTTCCGTATTCTGATGGCCGTACCGGGCTTTGTCGTTTTGCTCGTCTGGAGCTGTATTTGCCTGTCCCAGTTGAAGCTGCGCAAATCTTATCCGGTGGAGCCAAGCTTCAAAATATGGGGATTTCCTTATATCACAGCGATAACCGTCGGATGCCTGTGGGTAATTGCATTCCTGTTCTTGCTTGATCCGCAAAATCGGATCAGTATCAGCGTATGTGTGGCGTTCATGGCGTTCCTGATCATCTGGTCTTTGGTGAAGTTCCGGGGAAAGCAGGCGTAAGCAGCTCATGATTCAAGCGTATCTGTTTCCTGTTTCTTATGCCTTTCTCGCCTTTCCCTTTGCCGCGTTGCTGTTTACGCTACCTTTTCTGATCGTACAGTACCGCAGGCATGGTTATATCCATAAAACGAGAGCATTGCTGCTTTACCTGTTGCTTTTATACTTAATGAATGCTTTCTTTCTGGTGGTTTTGCCTCTTCCGGCATCGCGTCATAATACGGCGTTAACCGGAGGCGCATTGCAGCTAATGCCCTTGCAGTTCATTCATGACATTATCAGGGAGACTTCTGTCTCTCCCTCCCAACCCTCCAGCTATCTGCATTTGCTGAAGGAGCGCGCTTTTCTCCAGGTCGTTTTTAACGTTCTTATGACTGTGCCTTTCGGTATGTTCTTACGTTATTATTTCCGTGCGCGGTGGGGACGGTGTCTGATCCTGTCCTTTGGCCTTTCCCTCTTCTTTGAGATGACGCAGCTAACAGGACTGTACGGATTTTTTGACCATGCGTATCGTGTGTTTGATGTGGACGATCTGATGGCAAATACATTGGGCGGCATGCTCGGCTTTCTTTTGGGCGAATGGTTTTCGCGTTTTCTCCCGCGTCTGGAGCATCTGGACAAGCATTTGGACATCACAACCAAGCGGGTGTCCTATACCAGACGAGGTATTGCCTTTTTCGTGGATTCCATCATATGGACAGGTTTGCTCGGTGTTTTGGAATACCTCCAAGTGCCCGCCGCCTTCTGGGTATCCAGTGGTGTATACTTCATGCTAATTCCTTACCTGACGAATGGGCGCACTCCCGGAAAATGGCTGGTGCGTATACATCTTGCGGGGACAGGAAACCGTATTTCCCTGTGGGAGCTCATGAAGCGCTACAGCCTCTTGTACTGGTTGTATTTCGGGATGAATTACGTGCTGGGTGGACCCGTGCTTTGGCCTCAAGTCCCTCCATGGGCGAGCGTTCTGATCAGCCTGATACTGTTGGTCATTAACGGGTGGTTCTTCTTCCATCTGGTTATACGCCTGTTCAGGAAAGACCTGTTATTTTATGAGGAGCTTAGCCATACTACCCACCGGATTACATGGCCCAAGCGACTTCGTAGCCCTCTGCCTGACACTGTTGACCCTGCCGATGTGTCGGAAAGTTAATACGAGAACTCGATGATCATAGGGCCAAAATAAATTTTATTGCACCCAAGCAGCACAAAAACAGGCGAAGCAAAGGATTGTTCCTTTGTCCGCCTGTTTTTTTATATTGCGTACAGATGATAACTCGTTACTTTTATTTCCACTGTGCAACTTGATCAATGGGCAAACGAGTCGATGGATGACCATTGTTAATTCCTTTACCGATGGAAATGAGCATCACAGGTACATAGCGATCTTTCTCAAGGCCAAAGGCTTCAGCGATTCTGCTCTTGTCGTATCCGCCGATTGCATTCGTATCGTAACCGTGAGCGCGTGCCACCAGCATCAACTGCATGGAAACCAGACCACCGTCGATCAGAACGGTTTCTTTGTTTATAACAGGATCAAGCGCTGCAAAATGAGCCCCTACTTTCTCCTGTTGCATTTCTTTAATGTCTTTTGGCATATAGCCCAATTCTACAGCTTCTCCGAAAATTTGCTCGAAATTATCAAAGTTGTTCAAATCCCCAAACACGGCAATCACTGCCGAAGATGTCTCGACTTGACGTTGATTAAAGCTGGCGAGCGGTGCCAAGGTTGCTTTACCTTCCGGGCTGTCAATCACAAGAAAACGCCAAGGTTGCAGGTTAATGGACGATGGAGCACGTGTCGCTTCAGTCAGAATCTCTGTCATTTCTTCGCGGCTAATTTTCACGGACGGATCGTATACTTTGACAGAACGGCGGCCCAGTGCAATTTCTTTAAAATCATTTGTTTTGACAATATTGGAAGTGTTCGTATTATTCATTCAAATCTCTCCCACTTTAAATTAATATTTTCTCATGTTTTCCTTCTTCGGTTTTCAGCCATTGACATATTGAGAACTGGAAAAGTCATATAAGGATGTCATTATTTCTGGGAGAGCCGATGACAGGAATAGAGGTTGGGACATTTTTCCCAATCTATGGATCGACTTCTATGATCGCACCTTGGATATCCACTCCTGACTCTTGACGGCTTACCCTCCCATGTCACGCGGGGTCGTTGCCCTTATGGGAATGGTAAAGTATTGGTGCAGTGCTTTAAACTCCGCATTCTTCGCCACCATGGGCATAACGGCCCGAAACAGTAGCGCTTCTTAGCCTTGCGCGTCCTCGTTTGGTATATTGGATTTTCCTTTTTTCTTCCCTGAGCTGTTCTCTTTGAGATTCAGTCCGGCCAGCCGTATAATCTTCTTCTGACATTAGCGATCAGATAATAATTTTCCTCCGAAACCAATGTTTTCTCTTTCGCTTTCCTTAATCAAAACAATAAAAGCCGACTCGGGTACATTCATTATGGTTGAAGCTGATGTGGTAAGTTCAGTGACCAACGATCTTTTTTGTTCTTTACTTAATTTGCCTGCTTCAATAGTAATTACTGGCATGTAAATTCCTCCTTGTTTCCCCTATGGGTATAATGTAATTGGGGTCAGTCCATATCGGACATATGACCATTCATAACTTGCAGCATATCGGCTAGCTGGTGCCGCTGGGTCTCGTCGAAGCTTTGGAGCAACCGGGTCACAAACTGTGAGCGTTCCTGTTTAAAAGTAACAATACGTTCACGCCCATAATCGGTCAGGCTAACCAGCGTAACTCTGTTGTCCTCCGGCTTGGTTCGTCGTGTGACCATCGCTATCGCTTCAAGCTGCTTCAAATGGCGGGTTACGGCTGCACCGTCGATGCCAACCTCTTTTTGCAGCAAGGTCTGGCTGATCTCATCCACCTGATACAACTTGCACAACAACTGTAATCTGGATGCGCTGATTCCTGCACAACGCTCAAACTTGGAGCTAATCTGCTTGTTCAACAGCAACAGCATGTCAAAAATATAGTCAGCCTCGGGTGATGTCTGGGTGATAGCAATCTCTCCTCCCTTAAGCATGTCACTGGGCATGACGATCCAACCTTTGATCCATCAATTATTGATCTATCAAGTAATATACATCCACTTTGAATATAAATCAAGCCCCTGTGAAAAATAAAGTTACTCTTATCAAATAAAAGCTGAGCACCCCCGCAAGGGGCACTCAGCTTCTTCTTGTATAACTTACTTATGTGATAACTCACACACTACACTCATACGATAGCAGATCAGGAGAGCCATACAGACAACGCTATTCAGCTTCTCTTGCTCTCTCCATCTGTAGTTGTATTATCCCGTTAAATGATGCCGTGAGACAGCATAGCGTCTGCCACACGAACAAATCCGGCGATGTTCGCCCCTACAACCAGATTCCCAGGCACGCCGTATTCCTCAGCCGCCTCCACGCTATTCGCATAGATGTTCTTCATAATGTCATGCAGCTTGGCATCCACTTCCTCAAAGGTCCATGACAGGCGCATGCTGTTCTGTGACATTTCGAGCGCGGAAACCGCAACCCCGCCTGCATTTGCCGCTTTGGCTGGCCCAAACAGCACCCCATTGCCCAAAAATACTTCAATCGCCTGTAGCGTGGATGGCATATTCGCACCTTCACCCACTGCTTTTACGCCATTGCTCACCAGTAATTGTGCTGCATGCTCGTCAATTTCGTTCTGTGTGGCGCATGGCAGTGCGATATCACATGGAATCGACCAGATACCGGAACAGCCCTCCGTATATATTGCGCCCGGACGCTCTTTGGTATACTCGCTAATGCGCAGACGATTCACTTCTTTAAGCTGCTTCACCAGATTCAGATCAATACCGTCCGGATCATAGATGTAGCCATTCGAGTCACTACAGGCAACGACTGTAGCGCCGAGCTGCTGTGCTTTTTCAATCGCATAAATGGATACGTTACCCGAGCCCGACACGACCACACGTTTACCCTCAAAGGACGAGTCCTGGGCATGCAGCATTTCATTTACAAAATACACGCAACCGTATCCAGTCGCTTCTGTACGTGTAAGACTGCCCCCGTAATGAATTCCTTTACCTGTGAGGACGCCGCCTTCATGTCCCCCGCGAATCCGTTTGTATTGCCCGAACATGTAACCGATCTCACGCCCGCCTACACCAATATCTCCTGCCGGAACGTCGGTATCCGGGCCAATATATTTATACAGCTCGGTCATGAAGCTTTGTGTAAAGCGCATGACTTCGTTATCTGATTTCCCTTTAGGATCAAAATCGGAGCCGCCTTTGCCGCCGCCAATCGGAAGACCTGTGAGGGCGTTTTTGAAAATTTGCTCAAAACCCAAAAATTTGACGATTCCCAGATACACAGACGGATGAAAACGGATTCCACCTTTGTAAGGACCGATGGCACTATTAAATTGCACCCGGAAGCCACGATTGACCTGTACGTTCCCTGCGTCGTCTACCCAAGGCACACGGAAGGTAATGACCCGTTCCGGCTCCACAAGCCGTTCCAAAAGCCCCTGCTGCATATACTTGGGATGCTTAGCCAGTACCGGAACCAGCGAATCCAATATTTCCTTGACGGCCTGATGAAATTCATACTCATGAGGATTGCGCGCGATAACCTTCTCAAAAACGGACTGCACATATTCGGCTGCTGCTTGTTGACTCTGCTCTGAACGGATAATGGTCACTTTTCTAAAACACTCCTTTTATATTTGGTTGCTCTATTGAGAGAACGGAACAGATTCATTCCGTGTTCTGGAGAGTGTGATTTTATGTATTCATAAAATTTAGTTAACTATACATGATTTTTTATAAAAATACATCAAATTTGCTCATAAAAAAATTTTGGCCCCTTCATTAAATATCTCTATGAATCTATCATACCTTGTCATATTATTAAACCAAAATCCCTTGATTTACAGGCTTTTTTCACGATAAATAAGAGTATATATACCTTACCCTACATGGTACAATAATGTGAACAAAATGAAATTATATCTCAAATCAGAGCGAGGTCACGCCGTTTATGAATTCTTCCGTCCCTTTACGGACATACAATTTTTTATATTTTGCCCTGCTAGCGATTTTTGTACCCTTCCTCCCCGTTTATCTGAACGAGCAAGGATTAAACCCTGCCCAAATCGGGATGATCACGGGCACCGGCGGCTTTATCACCATCATCGCCCAGCCGTTATGGGGCATGGTCAGTGACCGAACCAGAACGATTCGCAAAGTATTACTTCTGTTGATGATATGCGCGGGAATCTCCGGTTATTTCCTGTATGCCTCAACCAGCTTTACACTGTTGATCGGCCTGGCTATGCTGGTGTATTTCTTCCTGATGCCCATTGATCCTCTCACCGAAAGCCTGAACTTTCGTGTAGCCGAATCGGTTGGCATCAGCTATGGCTCCATCCGAACATACGGGGCATTGGGTTATGCCGTCATGTCGCTGGTGGCAGGCTACATCATGTCATCCTTCGGCGCTCACAGTCTGGCCTATTTGTTTGCCGGTATTGCAGCGATTAGCTTTATCATTAGCCTTGCCATGCCGGATGCTCCTGTAACAGGCAAGCCCGTGACGCTTCACAGCCTCAAAACCTTTCTAAGTAACAAGGAAACTCTCCTGTTCCTTCTGCTCGTATTTGTCTGTTCCGTTCCGGCCCGGATGAATGACACGTTTCTTGGTGTCTATATCCGTGAGCTGGGAGGCAATTCCGAACTGGTCGGGCTGGCCTTTTTCATTGCAGCAGCCAGTGAAATCGTGGTATTCGCTCTTAGCTTCTGGTGGTTGCGTGCAGGGAAAGAGCTTGCTATTATCTCTATTTCTGCCGCCTTTTATTTTATTCGCTTTTTGGCTTCAGCCTGGATCAACGATCCGCAGTTACTCGCCTATTTGCAGGTGCTTCAACTGCTGACCTTCCCGATATTTTACTCAGCGGCTATCCAATACTTGTACCGGATCGTGCCTGAGGAATGGCGTGCGACCGGACAAACCGTGCTGGCTCTGCTGTTTTTCGGCGTTTCGGGTATTGTGGCCTCTTATGTAGGCGGCGCGGTGTACGAAGCCTTCGGCGGGCAAGTGCTGTATCTGTCCATAGCTATCATGTCCTTTATTGGGATGGTGTTTGGCCTGATTTTAATGAGAATTTATGGACGACGGCATGGGTCAGATACATCAAATGGATACCATCATTCCGCTACATAGCATGAATCTGAAACATTGCTTTTATGTGTGAAAATGACTCTTAGGTAGCTGATTCACGAGTATAACAAGTATGGAAAGTGCAAAAAGAGGCTGCGCACAGGGCGTAGCCTCTTTTTTACATCCTATGAGGGTGCAACAACTCACCATTACAGAAATGATCTTTTACACATAGAAGGCTTCAAGCTGACGCACAATTTCTGCCTCGTCATGCTCTACCACCTGCTGATGCTGCGATTTCGAGAACAATTGTTCAATCTGCGCCGGGAACTCCTGCTTAATGTCCACCAGACGGATCGCTTCGTCGAATTTGGCCGGGTGCGCTGTTGCAAAGGTCACACATACTTCTCCCTCGCCATTATACGCCTCATACGCGGCAATACCGCAAGCCGTATGAGGGTCCAACAAATAGTCATATTCGGCTTTGTATTTGCTAATCAGTTCCAGACACTTTTCGTTGGAAGCACCAAGGGCTTCAAAATCCTGCTGTACCCGTTTCAAATCCTCTGCACTGATTACAATCCGTCCCTCGGTTTTGAGGTTATTCATGCATTCAGATACCTTCGTTGCATCTTCTCCAAGGAAGTAGTACAGGTATCTTTCGAAATTACTCGCCACCTGAATATCCATGGAAGGACTATACGTACTTTTGAAGTCGCCCGGCTTGTATTCGCCTGTCTTCACGAAGCGCTCCAAAATATTATTTTCATTCGTCGCAATAATCAGCTTATGGATCGGCAAGCCCATTTTCTTCGCGAGAAAGCCGGAAAAAATATTGCCAAAGTTACCGGATGGCACGCTGATATTGATTTTTTTCGCACCCGCAGACTCCTGTGCCCGGAAATAAGCATAGAAGTAATATACGGTTTGCGCTAAAATACGCACAAAGTTGATCGAGTTAATCGCGCGCAGATGATGTTTTCCTTTGAAATCCAGATCTGCAAACAGGTCCTTGATGACTTTTTGACAATCGTCAAAGTTCCCTTTTACGGACAGGTTCAGTACATTTTCATCGTCAACGGTCGTCATTTGCAGCTCTTGTACCTTGCTCACTTTTTGGTGTGGATGCAAAATACAGATTTTAATGCCTTCCTTGCCACGCACGCCCTGAATGGCTGCTGCCCCGGTATCGCCTGAGGTTGCACCCAAAATGTGAATGATCTCATCCTGCTTTTTGGACACGTAGGAATAAAATTCACCCATAAATTGCAACGCCACATCCTTGAACGCAAACGTCGGACCGTGGAACAGCTCCAAAATATACAGGGAATCGTTGATCTTCTTCACTGGCGTGACTTCCGGGTGACGGAAGCTTGCATAACTGCGCTCCACCAGCTGCTCCAAATCTTCACGAGGAATCTCATCATTGATATACAGCGCAAAAACTTCCAGCAGCAGCTCTCTGTAGCTCAATGTTGCCCATTGCTCCAGCGTAGCTGCCGACACGGTCGGAATCTGCTCCGGTACCATCAGACCCCCATCGTCAGCTAACCCCATGAGCACAGTATCAATAAATCCCTTGGCTTCTACTCGACCTCTAGTGCTTATATATCTCATATCCATCCCCCAATAAAAATTCAATTCGAACCTTTTTTCGAATATATTATTGTCTATAATACCCTGTCGCGGTGCTGTAACCAAGCCTTTTTTTCATATTTCAAAGACTTTCTCCTACTTTACCATACCCCGATGTCCCAAGCACCTGTAATCCGCAGGCAATCGGGGTATCAGTAACAGGCTGTGAGTATGGAAAAAAGGAGGTTGCTCCCGTGATTATGACCCTGAAATCGAGAGTGAAGCCAGCTTGAGCGAAGGGGAAGTGCAGCTTCCCGTAAAACGTAAATCGTTGCCAACTTCCTCTACCTGCTGCAACACATCAAAGAAGTTGCCCGATACGGTGATCTGATTGACCGCTCTGACCACTTGCCCCTGCTCAATCCAGTATCCCAGACAAGCCAGCGAAAAGTTACCGGACGCCGTATTCGTACCCGCATGCAGTCCTTGCAGCTCGACGATCATCAACCCGCGATCTGTCTTGCGAATCATGTCCTCCAAGGTAGAAGAACCGGGAGCCACATACAGATTATGATAAGACACACCGATTTTACCGTTATAGCTTCCCTTGGAAGCATTAGAGGTACTCTGCACCCCAGCCTTGCGGGCCGTCTTGCGATTATGGAAATACGTCCGTAGTTCGCCGTCCTTGATGATCTCATTACGATGCGTTGCGCTGCCTTCGGCATCAAACGTACTGCCTGCGGGAACGTTCTCCATCAGCGGATCATCGATCAGCGTAATATGCTCACTTGCCACCTTTTGCCCCAGTTTCCCAGCCAATCGCGAAAAGCCTTTATCCACCGATTCCGCTGAAAATACGGACGTATACGCAGCCAGCAATTGCGCTGCTGCATCATGACGGAAAATGACCGGATAGTTATCCGATTGGATCGTGTGCGCACCCAGCTTGGAAACAGCCTCTTTTACGGCTTTACGCGCCACATCCGCAATATCGATTTCTTCCACACTTCGCAGCGAATAATCATGCCAGCCCCCAGTTACCGTCTCGTCATGGTCTGCTGCAATCACATACACATAAGCGGTCGCTAGGCTTTTGCGACGATGGCAGTGCAGTCCTTTTGTATTCACAATCAGGACCTCATTTTCCCGAATGCTGACCGAGCAATGCCGAGCCATCACAATCCGTGGATCTGCGGCAAGCGCTGTGCGCTCCATTTCTAGCGCCGCTTCGATCAGAATCTCAGGAGCCGTGTCAGCCAACGCTGAGGCATAGGCAGGCTGCTCAGGGTAGCTCTCAGAGCCTTCGAACAGTTCATCCTGTTCCTCGCTCTCCAATATATCCGCGTTGCTACGTGCTTCCTCCAATAAAAAGTCGATCACGTCCGGCTCCAGCTTCTCTGTAGAGGCATAGCCCATTTTCCCGTTAATGACACCCCGGAAGGAAAGTCCGCCATTCTCAACGATGGTATATTGGTCAATTTCTCCCTTCAGTACCTTTACTGAGGTAGAACGTCCATTTACATAGTAGATTTCCATATCCGCGTAGCCGATTTCCCGACCTTTTGTGAACAACGCTTCCTGAAATTGCTGAATATTCATCGCCTATTCCCCCTTCCGTCCGCCGACGGTCATTTCGGACACTCGAATTGTAGGCTGTCCGCAGTTGACCGGAAGACTTCCGCTGACGGAGCCGCACATCCCCTGACCATGATCCAGATTGTTGCCGACCATATCAATATTTTGCAGTGTTTCAATCCCTTTTCCGATCAATGTTGCGCCTTTGACCGGTTCCGCAATTTTGCCGTTGCGAATCATGTATGCCTCTTCAACCGCAAAATTAAACTCGCTGGTCGAAGTATTCACCGAACCGCCGCCCAGCGATTTGGCATAGATCCCGTACTCCGTATTCGCAATGATTTCTTCACGGGTCGAATCTCCGTTCGCAATAAACGTATTGTTCATGCGGGAAGCAGGCGCGAATTTATAGGATTGTCTTCGTCCTGACCCTGTCGCAGGTACACCCATCTGGCGCGAGCCCATGCGGTCAATCAGATATCCTTTTAAAATGCCGTTCTCAATCAGTACGTTGCGCTGTGTTGGCGCTCCTTCATCATCGATATTAAGCGAGCCCCACGCGTTCTGAATCGTTCCATCATCTATAGCTGTAACGAGCGGTGAAGCTACCTGCTGCCCGATCTTATTCGCAAACACAGAGGTTCCATGGGCCACCGCCGTAGATTCCAGCCCGTGTCCACACGCCTCGTGAAAAAGAACGCCGCCAAAGCCGTTCTCAATCACGACGGGTAGTCTGCCACTAGGCGCATATCCAGCTTTGACCATCGTGGTCGCAATACGAGCTGCGTGTCTCGCATTTTCTTCGATATTCAGATTCTCCAGGAATTCAGTCCCTGCATATGCGCCCGGCCCACGGAACCCGGATTGTCTATGTTCCCCATCAGTCGCAATCGCGCTTATTCTCATGCGTGTATACGTGCGGGTATCCTCCACCAGCAGCCCGTTGCTATTGGCGATCAGCACATTTTGGATCGAGTTGCTAATCCCAATGGAGGTTTGCGTGATGGAAGGATCGTATTGGCTTGCCGCCTCATGCGCCCGTCTCATCATATCGATCTTGGCGCGTTTCTGTGAACCGTCAGGAATGATCGCAATCGGATGTTGGTTAGGGATAGCATGGGGATGGAGTGTAATTGTGTGTGTACCTGGTGCTCCACCTCTGCGAATGGCCTTGGCGGCCGATTTTGCCAGTCGAATCAAGCTCTGTTCGCTCATATCACTAGTGTAGGCATACACCGAGAAATGCTCCTTCATAATCCGAATACCAATCCCAAAATCCCGGCCTGACAGCGCCGTATCCACAACTCCCCCGGTCATGCCCAACTGTCCATTGGTACGGTCCTCAACGAACACCTCTGCAAAATCTCCGCCCGTCTCCAACGCGGCTTGCAGCATATCCTGAATCTGTGTTGGACGTATCATCACGTTCCTCCTCGTTTTTGCCATGTTTCTTATTGTACGTTTAAGCGATCAAGATAATATGCGGGTTCATGTTTATTTCCCATAACTTTACTATACATGATGTTGGGAGTGGGTGTAACTACGTGAGGGCGGCTGTTTGGAGGGTAGATAATGATTTATACGTGGGGATGGAGGGGTTGAAATGAGAAAACCCGATCAGACCGTGAAGGGTCATGTCGGGTTTAGCTTTTTAAAGAGGTTGTACGTGCAACTAAGGACGCTACATAGACGGATCATTCTTCCGATCGCTGTTGCCCCCAGATTTTTTTGATTATATTTTAACGGTAAAAATCCAGCGGCGGTTATGCTAACGAAGCAGCTTTCTTACGGAAGCTTTCAGGCGAACGCTTCGGTTCTTCAGGACGGCTTTGTTCCCTCCGCTGCTATGCTTGGGTTTGCTTCATTTTGTTCGCCAAAATACTTTTTTTCAAACGAACTTTAAACAATTCCCTGCGAAGGTCCAGTTCCATGATATGAAGATGGTCGGCTGCTTCTTTGACGGTTTCCATGTGAAGTACACTTGCCTTTTGAGAAATAATAGCTAGCGCATCGAAAATGAGCTTTGTGCATGTTTTAAGTCTCTCTATGTGTTCGTCTTCCTGTTGTACCAAGCTCTCGTATTGCTCAGCCGTATTTTCAGATGGGTTTGTATGTTCCACGCTCTTTAGTATCTTGGGTTGAGTATCCAAGTTATCATCTCCTTTTTATTCAAAGTGTAGCAAAGGATGATAACGGATGTGGTACGTGGATACGTAGCATATAAAAATAAATCCCTTTATGATCATTTAAGTTTTAAAAACAATCCGAAAGTGAATTCATAATACAGAGTTTACTTTCGGATTGTTCTGTTAAACTTTTCCTTTAAATATGATTTCTCTCCATTAGCTTGCGGCGGTAATTCGCTGTTCTTCTTAAATTAGACTCAATCCTTATTTTAGTGCAGGGTACTGTTATCATAATTCCATTGCAAAATAGCACTGTAGAAGTATTTTCTTCTTGTGTAATTACACTCTCGATTTGACTCTCCATTAACCATGCATTCGATTTATTCTTGAATGAATTAATCGGAAACATAAAAAGTTTCAAAATAGGACTTATACAAACTGGAGTTTTATATCCATAGCCAGTCATTAATCTTGCTGCTTCTCGCACCCCATCATAATCAGTCCCGTAATGTAACATCGTATCTTTTAATAGGTTAATAGGTACTCTCGGTTCTAGAAAAGTGCGCGTCCCCTCATATACCTGCGTCATCCAACCTCCAGATGCGTCGAGTACAGGGAATAATGCTAATGCGTTTGGTTTAATTATATACGTCATCTTCTTTTTGATTCACCTACTCTTTCCTATGAACTTGTAGTTCAAAGTAAAATGAGTATACTAACAATATGTTGGTATACTCCAACATACCTCTCCCTCCATATTTAATCGTTCCTAGCGACACTATGGGGGGAGTCCTAATGAGTTAATATGTGCTCACCTCCTTTCGGGTAACTTTAGTTAGCCATTTTTCTATCTTTAAAATGTCATCTTTGTTTCCCGAGAGATAGTAGTAATTATCTTTCCCTCTACGTATGCCCTTAAATAGTTCCCATTGCTCCTGATCTGGAGAAAAATTGATCACATCGAGTTTAGACATTCTTTCTTGGACTGTCTTTAATTTACTTTCAAAATTCATTTGACTCGTTCCTCGAATAGCATGGTATGCAAGGGCTTGAAGTAATGAAAAGGATGCCAACATAGTTTTATGATAATTTCCAATAGTATCAGGAGGATGTAAATTAAAAAGAAGTTTAAACCATAAGTTTATCAACTCTATATTCTCTTCGTAATTTAGTTTATTTTTAATATTTCCTTTTGGCAGTTCACTTTTTAGCTCACTGGTTAAAAAAATCGCAATAAGTTTCCTTAATTGCGATAGAGTAAGAAAGCTTTTATTATTAGGCTTCTTTAAGCTTTTAAGTTCTCTTTCCACTTTCGCCTTAACTAAATCTGTATTTTGTTCAAGAACGTCATTAGAAATTCGATTAATCTCGTTTCTCGAATCGTAAGCGATTAATTTTGAGAGTGCTACCTTCTTGCCTTTAGTATTAAAGTCTACATACGCTTGCATAATTTCTTCTTGATTTAATCCTTCGTAAATCTGTATTGCAATAGAACTCTCATTAATAAAAATTCTTAGTGACTCACTTTGGTCAAGTTCCTTGGGGTCAAGTGATTTTTGCTTTTGATCAATTACAGTCGAAATTTGCGATAGGGCAAGCAACCTCCCATTCCCATCAATTATGGTTAATCGGTCAGAAAGACGGCTATCTTCTTTCGCTTCTTCTGTATATCTAGCAACAACTAATGGGGGGAAGTAAATTTCATTATTCAAAATATTGTCTACAATATAATTTCGAATTGTTCTAATTCTCGTTTGACTTACATCGAAAAAATTCACTTTGTCCTCAGCAACATATTTCAATAAATCCTTGACTCTAAAAAGTTCTATGGACTGTTTAAACTCATTGTGGTAACTCATATGTTAAGACCACCTCTTCTCGCTTCAATAATATCAAGAAAAGAATTAGTAAATTTGTTGATGGCAGTAGTATTACTAAAATCAACAAGTCTTTTTTTATTTTTATCATAGTATGCGTAAAAGATAGGGTCTGTATGTTTCCAAGTGCATTCACTCTTTAAAATACTCAGTAGGTTAATAGCTTCAATATATGAAATATTATTATTTCTTTTTAGCTGATTCACGGTATTCGCAAGTACAATTTGAATCGTAGTAATGCCTGATACATATATAGTACGGTCATTAGCTTTTAGGGGAAATATTTCAAGCCACTTATGAAAAAAAGAGATAGCTATAGGTCTAATTTCATTAATCTTAACCTCTTGGTAAGACTCTTCTCCTTCCTTTATATTTAGATCTCCTTCAAACATAGCTATTAAGCATCTTCTCATGCCAACCAAAGTAGTGAGTGCAGAATTTTGCTTTGATAGTCTTGAAAGTGTTTCTTCAATCTCAAATTCAGATTTCAAATCATGAGAAATCTCGCGTACAAGTTTTGAATATTGGTCGCGTTTATCATACTTAACAATCAGCCCACCATGCAGTTCTCTACGCTCAGTGTTAATGTCGCTAAAAAGCTGTCTCTCCTGCTGGGTATTAAGATCCAGATATATTTGCATAGAAATTGGATAGTTATTAAGCTTTTCTAATATTTTTCTATTCCACTTCACTTCTTCATTATTGCTGGTCATTGTAGTATTAGAAACCATCGTCTGAATTCTTTGAATAGCTAGATTTAGACCGCTAATGCGATGCTGGCCGTCAATTACAATTAATTTTGAGTCAGTGGGCATTTCCCAACCATTTGATACCTGTGTTAAAGCTCCTCGCGCCGAGAAAACAAATGGTGAGAAATAAAACCAGTCTTTTTGAACTGCATTTAAAATAAAATCTCTAATCTGATTTCGTTTTCTAACATCAAGTTGCCTTTGTACATATTCGTCCACTTCAAAAATTGTATTCAAATATCTAAAAGGAAGCTGCGTTAATAATATCTTTTTTCCAAATTGAATATAATCTTCGCCTGGCAATCTCGTTGTTATATTGTGCTCATACATTATCCTCACCTCATTTTCATTATAATCACTATATTTGGATTTGAATATAATTTCATTCATATAAATCCCATATTTAGTATATCTCCATTCACTATACTCATATTCGTTTTTTTCAGTAATATTAATGTTATTGAAACTCTGTTGCTTTCTATTTTAAATTTGCCTGCGTTTCTTTTCTGATATACTTCTTTCTTAATTAAAGTCCTCTTTTTTTCTACTGCTTGGGTAAAGTCAGC